>JAYGEH010000494.1:0-28784 GCA_046582475.1 Rhodospirillales bacterium | reverse complement strand
GTTTGATCCATGACGCCCGGCTCCTTCAGACCGCCCATACTAACAGAGACCGCGCTTTGGCGTTAAATATATTAAGCCGCACCGAGCGCTTTCTCCCGCTTGGCCTTGATGCGCTCGAAGGTCTTGGCCTTATCGACGACGAAGCGTTTGTGGATGCCGCGCCCGACCTGCTCGACGGTATCGCTTACCGTGGCCTGCAATGTCACCTGCCGGCCGTCGACTTCGGTAATCTCAATCTCGAAGGTGACTTTGTCGCCTTCCACCGTGGGCGCCAGATGATCCATGCTCACATGGGTGCCGACCGTGTCTTCGCCGTCGTCCAGATGGCCGAGAAGGAGGTTGCGGCAGCTATATTCGAAATCCGAGATCATGCTCGGCGTCGCATAAACGCGGCCCTCGTCACCCATGAAGCCGATGGTGCGGTCCGCGTCGACGTCGATGGTAACGCTGATCCGGACGCCGGCTTGCAAGCTGTCTTTCATGATCGCTCTCCTTATCTTGCCGGTTCAGGCCGTGTTGGCGACGGCAATGTTCAATTCCAGCAGGGCCAGCCGGCGCTCGTTCTTGATGACGCCGAGCGCGCGGCCAAGCGCCGCCGGCAGATCGGTACCGGTCTCCACCTTCTCGGCCCAATGGCCGGAAGCCTCGGCGATCTTGGTATATTCCGGGCTTGGCTGCAGCGAGGTAATCGGCATGGTGTTCATTTTCGATGCCTGCCCGTCCGGGTAGATGGCGAGGGTGGCGCGGCGCACCGCGTTCCAAATCCCGTTGTTGAGGACGATCACCAGGATCGGCAGGTCCAGCGATTGCGAAACCATGTGGCAGGCAACCGGGTTGGCGAAGGTGTAGGAGCCGTCGCCGATGCAGGCAATGGCCAACCGGTCCCGGTCCGCGAGGCAGGCGCCGAGGGCGGCCGGAAAACCCCAGCCGAGGCCGCCGGAATGGGGCGGGTTGAAATAGCGGTTCGGGCCTTTCAAATCCATGAACGGCAGCGGCGCGCCCAATTCGTTAAAGATCACGCTGTCGCCGTCCATGATATCGGATACGCATTTGGCCATCCAGGCATGACTCATGGGAGCGCCATTGCCGGCTGCCGCGCGCTCCGCCAGCGCCGCGCGGCGGGCATCGCTGGCTTCTTTGAGAGCATCATAGCGGGCTTGGTTTTTGCTGGTGCGTTCGGAAAGCTCTTCGTGAAGGGCGGTCATTGCCGACAGGGTGGCGCCCGGTATGGCAATATCGGACTGGAAGCTGCGCACCGGCATCCTGGAAAACAAGGGATCGGGCCCGATGTGAATAACCTTGGTGCCGGGGCCGGGCGCATGGAATTTATCGATCCAGGGCACCAGGCAATCGACCACCAGGATCACATCGGCCTTCTCGATTTGAGGGCCCACATCGAAGCCGCCATGCATGGGGTGGTTCGAGGCCATGGTATTGCGGAGCGACCAGGCTTCGGCCACCGGAACGGCAAAATCTTCCGCCACCCGGGCCACCATTTCGGCGGCCGCGCCGCCCACATCCGCGCGGGCGCAGATCATCAACGGGTATTCGGCATCGGCGATCAATTGGGCGGCTTCGGCGATCGCCGCCCGGTCCGGCTGCGGCGCATGGGGCAAGGCCTGGATCGGCGGGCCGAATTCCTTGCCCTCGGGCCAGGGCGCGGCCAGGGGTTCCCTGGGCAGGCAGAGATAGACCGGGCCCCTTGGCTCGGCCATGGCGATGGTCATGGCGCGGTTGACGACGGCGGCCGCCTGTTCCGGAAAGCGCAATTCGTAGTCCCATTTGGTGGCTTCCCGCACCATGGCGCCCTGATCATACATTTCCTGGCCGTACTGGATCGGCGTGATGCGGGCGCCCAGGCGCTCATGTTCGGAAAGCGGCGTGCGACCGGCCATCACCATCAGCGGAATATTCTCGGAGGCGGCATTGAGGACGCCCATCACCGAATTGGCGAGGCCCACGTTGACGTGCACCATCATCGCCTGGGGCCGGCCGGTCATCAGGTAATACCCGTGCGGCATGGCGACGGCGGCGGTCTCATGGGGAATGACCAGCGCCTCGGGCAAGGCTTCGCTGTACGATCCCTGGTTGGCCAGGCCTTCGATCACCGGCGCAAAATCGGTGCCGGCATTGGCGAACAGGTAATCGACGCCG
Organism: Rhodospirillales bacterium; assembly: GCA_046582475.1. Taxonomy (GTDB): domain Bacteria; phylum Pseudomonadota; class Alphaproteobacteria; order Rhodospirillales; family UBA2165. The sequence continues at coordinate 26,630 of JAYGEH010000494.1, read as the reverse complement.
TTGGCTTTGAGCGCCATCAGGAAGGCTTCCGCCGCGGTGGTCGGTTGTGGGCGTGTCAGCATGGAAGTGGTGCCTCCGGCAAATGGGATGGGACGATCACTGGAGAAATATTTCAGGCGCGGGCGGCGCCGTCAATCCAACTCGAACGCATCCTTGTAATCGCGCTTGAGGGCCGGGTCCTGATCATCCTTCCAAAGGATGCAATTGCCGATGGCGAGCATATCCAGCTCGGTGCCCATGAAACAGCGAAATGCGTCTTCCGGGGTGCAAACGATGGGCTCGCCGCGCACGTTGAAACTGGTATTGGCGATCACCGGGCAATCGGTCAGCTCCTTAAAGCGGCTCAGCAATGCGTGATAGAGCGGATTGGTATCGGCGGCGACGGTCTGCACCCGCGCCGAATAATCCACATGGGTGACGGCGGGAATGTCGGAACGGCTCACATTCAGCTTGTCGATGCCAAACAGCGCGTATTCGGCATCGTTCATTGCCTTTTGGCGTTTCTTGACCACATCGGCGACCAGCAGCATATAGGGACTGTCCGTATCCAACTCGAACCAGTCGGAAACATCTTCCAGGCGTACCGACGGCGCAAACGGACGGAACGATTCCCGGTACTTGATTTTGAGGTTGAGGATTTTCTGCATTTCCGGCGAGCGCGCATCGCCGAGGATGGAGCGGTTGCCAAGAGCCCGGGGGCCGAACTCCATGCGACCCTGGAACCAGCCGACGGCCTTGCCATCGGCGAGGGCGCCGGCCACGGCCGCGACCATCTCGGTGGCCGAAAATTCGGTTAGTCTGCCGCCGGCCGCGCCGAGGCGGGTCTTGATTTCATCGTCGGTGAATTCCGGGCCGAGATAGGAGCCGGACATATTATCGCCGCCGCCGTTCAAGTTGCGCGGCTGGTCCTGGAACAGATGGTAGGCGCAAAGCGCCGCGCCGAGGGAGCCGCCCGCATCGCCGGCCGCCGGCTGCACCCAGATATTGTCGAACTTGCCGTCGCGCAGCACCTTGCCGTTGGCGACGCAGTTGAGGGCGACGCCGCCAGCCAGGCACAAATTTCGCGAGCCTCCCTCGGCCGCCAGGGCGCGGGTCATTTTCAAGACAATTTCCTCGGTCACCGCCTGCACCGATGCGGCCAAATCCATGTCGCGGCCGGTCAGCAGCGATTCGGGATCCCTGGGCGGCGCGCCGAACAAGGCATCGAATTTTTTGTTGGTCATGCGAAGGCCGGTGCAGTAATCGAAATAGCTCTGGTCCAGGCGGAAGGTGCCGTCGTCCTTCACGTCCACCAGATTGTCGAGAATACGCTGCGCATATTTCGGCTCGCCGTAAGGGGCCAGGCCCATGACCTTGTATTCGCCGGAATTGACCTTGAAGCCGGTGTAATAGGTGAAGGCCGAATACAAGAGCCCGAGTGAGTGGGGGAAATGCAGCTCCTTCACCACTTGCAGCCGGTTGCCTTCGCCGTGGGCCACCGACGTGGTCGCCCATTCGCCGACGCCGTCCATGGTCAGCACCACGGCGTCGGCAAAGGGCGAGGGGAAAAAGGCGCTGGCGGCGTGGCTCTGGTGATGCTCGGCGAACAGCAGCTTGTTCTGCCAATCGAAGTCATCGTCGTAGGTTTTGAGCGCTTTCCTGAGCAAGTCCTTTTGAAACAATTTTTCCCGGAGCCACAGCGGCATGGCCATGCGGAAAGACGAAAAGCCCCTGGGCGCAAAGGAAAGATAGGTCTCCAGAAGCCGCTCGAACTTCAGGAACGGCTTGTCGTAGAAGGCGACGAAATCGACCTCACCCATGGCGCAGCCGGCGGCCTCCAGGCAATAGGCGATGGCCAGCTCGGGAAAACCGGCGTCCTGTTTTTTGCGGCTGAAGCGTTCTTCCTGGGCAGCGGCGACAATGCGCCCGTCTTCGATCAGGGCGGCGGCGCTGTCGTGGTAGAAGGCGGATATGCCAAGAACGCGCATCGCTGTGCCAGCCTAGAACAACGTGTAAATAAAGGGCGCGACGGCGGAGCCGTGGCTGAGCACCAGCAAGCCGCCGAAAAGAACGAACATGAACATGATCGGCACCAGCCAATATTTTTTTCGCATGCGCAGAAAGGCCCAAAGCTCGGCGATGAATGACATGGTTTATCCTATAAACCTTGGCCTAAAACTGCCGGTTCATGGATTTGGGTTCCGGGCCCGGCGGGTCCCGCTCGATCCAATAGCTGTCGGCTTCGGCATCGAAATTCAAATGCAGCGGAACCTTTCCCAAGGCCCGCATGATAAGGGCGGTTGGCGTCACGGTTACGTAAAACAAGATGCCCATGACCAGCGGATTAACGATGGCGTGCAAACCCTCGCCGAAAATTTGCCAGGCGATGTTGAGCGGCGTCAGGATGCGCGGGAAAAGCAGCGCCGCGATGAGGAACGCCAACCCCGCCAACCCCAGCCACCAAACCGGCGGCTTGCCGCCGATCAGCGGAAGCAGCGCCAGGATCAGGAATACGGCCGTGAACACCAGCCCGAAGGCCCGGTTCGAACTGGTTTTGACGGCGTGCGTGCGCCTTAAGTTTTCGTGGAAGTCGGGTTGCTTAGCCATGGCGGTGCTGATGTCTCCGATGCCGCGTATTTGAACGCCGATATATATGCCACGGATATTGCCAAAAAGATAAAAGACTTCAAGACCCGGCACGGTTTACCATATTAATTATTCGAGACCGGGGCTCAAACAATGATAGTCTGGCCTCTCGCCAGGAAAGGGTTGGGACATGGAGCAAAAACAATTTGCCGCCGGGGAGTGTATTTTTGAAGAAAACGCCGCCGGCGATACGGCGTTCCTGCTGGCGTCGGGCGTCATTGAGATATCCCGCGCCATCGATGGCGAAGACACGGTGCTGGGCGAAATTGAAGCCGGACAGATATTCGGCGAGATGGCGCTGATCAGCGACCAGCCGCGCACCGCAACGGCGCGGGCGAAACAGGACAGCGTTTGTTTTCTGGTGCCGCAGGAAGCCTTCGAGTCCGAGCTCAATGGCTCGAGCGCGTTTTTGAAATCCCTGGTCGCCAATTTAATCCGCCATATCCGCTCGCTAATGGTGCAACTGGACGAAGCCAGTGCAAATCCGGACGCGGCGCAACCGGATGTGATTTTCCATCAACCGGAAAGTTTCAATTCCTATAAGGTAAAGGAATAGCCTTTCGATCAGGGTTTTCTATCGAAGATATAATTTCGGGAATCACTGCCGGCGGGGGTGCGAATTCGAAAGCCCATGCCGGCCAATAATTTTATGATCTGGCTATTCTCCATCCGCTGCGGCGGCTGATCGGCTTCGACGAGGATCGATTTGACATGGCGGGCGAAGGTGCCGCTGCCGCCGGCAATAATTTTGGTTTCGATGCTGTCCACATCGAGTTTCACGTAATCGGGGGGTGGCACATCGAAGGCATCCAAAAAATCATCGATGGAATAGCCGATAACCGATTGCTTGAAGCGCGTCGAAATCGCGCCCTGCACCGAAGTTTCCTGCGCGAAGGCATGCATGGAATGGCCGGCGCCTGTATTGGCCATATAGAGGTAATCGATACCGGTCAAATTGCTCAACGCCAGGCAAAAGGGCTGGATCATCTCGTCCAGCCCGTTGATCTCGATATTGCGGCACAAAGCGGCGTGGCTGGCGGCGCTGGGCTCGAACGCGGCGACGCGGATGTTCCTAACGAAGGCGGCATAGAGGGAATAAACGCCGATATTTGCGCCGATGTCCCAAAGCACCGATCCTTGCGGCAGGGCATCGATCCAGGCCACGGTATCGGGCTCTCCATGGGTGATGGAATTGGCGTCGTGCAGAGACCGGGCGGTGGGCGCCTCGAACGTGATATGGCCACCCGGCACCGCCATGCAAAGACGCTGCACCAGCCCTTCGGAAACCTGGGCAAGGGTGTTGGCGCGGCGGTAGGGCTTCATCGGCCAGGTCAAAAGCCCGGCGCAATTGATCAGCAGCCGGCTGACCGTGCGGCTCATAATTTGAGGGTTCCCGTGGCCATTGGGCACCCTAACCTGGATTGATTCCGAAACACCAGCGCCATGGTTTCCGAGTGTGCCCGGAGCGTGCTAAATTGCCCCATGGGCTTGCTTGCGAAATTGAAATTCCGCCTGAAACCGGTATTGATCATCGTCTTGATCATCTTGGGTCTGGACATCGCCTTGGCGCAGTTATTAAAGCGCACAACCGATTTCTGGCCCGGCACTTATCCGAGCATGGATCATCGCATCCGCTCCCAGGATTATCATCACACCTTTGCGCCCGGCCGCCAGGTGCTGGAACGCTGGGGCCGGCTGGTTTACAGCTTCGCCACCAATTCCCTCGGCTTCAAGGACCGGAGCCCGCGCGCGATCAAGGCCAGGCCGGACGGCAAGCGTCTTCTGTTGCTGGGCGATTCCTTTACCGAAGGCGCCGGCTATAGCTTTGCAAAGACATTCGCCGGGCACATCCAGCGCGCCATGGCGCCCAAAAACATCGAGGTCCTGAACGCCGGCGTCGGCTCCTATGCGCCCATAATCTACGAGCTTAAGACCCGGTACCTGTTGGAAGAAGCCGGCCTGGAAATCGATCACGTTGTCATATTTCTCGACGTCTCCGACATTTTTGACGAAGCCCGGAATTACCAAACCGATAATACTGGACGGCTAATCGTACCGCCGGTGAGGCCGCAAAAAACGTCCCACGTAATCGGACATTTCCTCCGCGATAATTCGGTGATCGGGCGCAGCGTCACCTTGGTCCGCGATCAATTTGCCTCGGGGCGGAAAGCGATCAAGCTGCGCCTGCGGGCGGTAGAAGCAAGCGGCGGCAGCGTCTTCTCGGTCAGCGACGCCGAATTGCAGATTTACGCCAGCACCGAAAAACCGGCCAGCATCTGGACCTTTGACGATGCGGCTTGGGCTGCCTATGGCGCCGAGGGAAGGCAAAAAGCCGCCATCCGTATGGACCGGTTGCTGGCGTATCTCGAAGGCAGGGGTATCCCCATGACCCTGGCGGTCTATCCCTGGCCCGATCAGATTCTGTTCGATCCCGAGGCGCCCAGGCATCTGGGTTTCTGGCGCCAATGGGCAGCGGCGCGGGGTGTCCAGTTTATCGATCTGTTCGCCGCCTATACGCAAGGCGCGTCGGTGGACACCCTCATGCGCTATTTTATTCCCGGCGATTTCCATTGGAATGAGAAGGGCCATGCGTTGACGGCGGAGGCCTTTTTGAAGCAATTTAAGGAATGAGGAAACCATGACCCTGCGCATCGAGCGTATCGAGCCCACCGGGCCCACCGGGCCACTAGGTGGTATATTAGGGAGTTAGCCATGTGGGAAGGACGCGTTCTGTCACTTCATAGCTGCGCCGCGAAATCGGAGCCGCTTACTTCGCCGGACAAGCTGGTCTGCCTGGCCGGCATCGGGATCGAGGGTGATCGTTATGCGCTCGGCACCGGCAGCTATTCAGACAAGCCCGAGACCGGCCGGCAAATCACCTTGATCGAGACCGAGGCCCTGGAGGCCTTGGCCCGGGATTGGAATATGGAATTGAAGCCCGAAGAGACCCGGCGCAACGTGGTCACGGAAGGGGCGCCCCTCAATCATTTGGTCGGGCGGCAATTCCAGATCGGCGGCGAGGTCGTGCTCGAAGGCATGCGGCTGAACGCGCCCTGCCAATATCTGGAGGATCTCGTCGGCATCAAAAGCTTGTTCAAAGCCCTGATCAATCGCAGCGGCCTCAACTGCCGCATCGTCACCGGCGGCACCATCCGCGGCGGCGATCCGATCCGGCCAGTTTGATGGCGAACACCGATATGAAATGGGACGCCCAATTGGATGGCTGCCATGTGGGCGGCATCTCGATCAAGCGCATCGCCGATCTGGAAAGCTATCCGTTACCGGCGGGTGCCATATTTCCCGATCAGAATGATGCCACAATCCGGGGTCTGACAGACCGCTTCGGTCCACTCCATATCGACCCCGGGAGCCTGGAAATATTTCTCAGCTTCCACAGCTTTGTTATTCGCACGGACGCCCATACCATCCTGGTCGATCTTTGCCTCGGCAACGACAAAATCCGCGCCGACCGCCCCCAATGGCATATGCGCTCCGGTCCGTTCCTCGGCAATTTGGCGGCGGCGGGCGTTACGCCCGAAGATGTGGATTTCGTTATGTGCACCCATCTGCACGCCGATCATGTGGGCTGGAACACGAAGCGCGCCGATGGCGAATGGGTGCCCACCTTTCCCAAGGCCGAATATCTGTTTGCCGAGAAGGAGTACGCCTATTGGCGGGCGGAGTACGATAAGAACCCGCCGGAGCCGTTGCTATATGGCGCGTTCGAAGACAGCGTTTTGCCGGTGGTTGCCGCCGGCCAGGCAACCATGGTGGCCGGCGATCACCGGGTTGAGGCCGGCATATATCTGGAGCCCGCCTACGGCCACACGCCCGGTAACGTTGTGGTTCATGTCGAGGACGGCGGCGATCACGCCATCGTTTGCGGCGATGCCATCCATCATCCGGTACAGCTCGCCCATCCGGAATGGTCGACCAATTTCTGCTTCGATGCGGATCAATCCCGCGTCACCCGGACCGCGCTTCTGGAGGATTGCGCGGGCACCGGCACGCTGCTGTTGCCGGCCCATTTCCAGGCGCCGGAATATGGCAGGATCGTTCGCGACGGCAGGGAATTCGGGATCGAGCGTTAGATTATAGGTGCAATAATTTTACAGGCCCCGGCTGAAAAAGGGCGGCAGCAGGAAATAAATTTCGGTTTTGCCCGGCAGCCTCGATTTTTCGGCGATGAGGGTGCCCGTTTGCGGCCGGCGCACCGGAAAGAATGCCTTGGCCGCGTGCAGGAAGCCTTCCACCGTGTCTTCGGAATTATAGTGCATGGGCACCACGATTTTCGGATTGATGGCCTTGATATTGTGGATGATCTCTTCGAAGCTTTGCGTGACGCGCTGATCGATTGGCGTCAGCAATTTATCGATGCGCCCGATCCTGGCCAGCATGGGCGGTTCGATCACATGGCCGATGAGGCCGAGATGGGCGATACAAATGCCGTGCGATTGGATCACGAATATGGATGTCGGGTACCAATAGCCGCCGCCATCGACGCCTAAATTCGCGGCCATGCTGTAGACCCGCAAATCCTTGAGCCTGACATCATGAGAAGGCCCGCCGGGAAGGGAATTCCAGCCCCGGAGCGCGTGGGTGATGCCGGCTTCGATGGTGCCGGTGGAGTGATTGCCGTGCCAGCTACTCATCAGGGCGATATCCGGCAGGCTCTTGGCGCGGTAATAGTCGTTGTAGTCGGTGGCCACCTTGACGCCGCTGGGAGAGGTGATCAGGAATGTGGAATGGCCGGCGAAATCGATGCGCAACTGGCCGGCCCGAAGCGCGGCCAGGGAATAGGCGGCGTTGAGGATTTTGGGCGCCGGATATTGCTGCTGTACAAGCCCGGCGCCGCAAGGCAGGCGCACCGGTTTCGGCGCCGCCGATTGGGCATGAACCGGCCCGGCTAGGAGCAGTGAGAGCGGAAGATAGAGCGCCCAAAGGTAATTTCTGAATGCAATCATCGCCCATGCCATTGTTTTCAGTCATTGAATAAGCCGACCGGCCGCCAAATTGCAATTGCCGAATTTGAGAAGGCTGTTAACTTATGCGTGATTGGGAGAGGATCGGCATATGAAAGGGATCGTGGAATACCGTCGCGGTGGACCGGACGATACGCTGCTGCGGGAGATTATGGTGCAAAAGGGCATCACCGAAGTTCCTTTTTATCGCAAGGATCGCGCCAATGCCCAAGACTTCGATGTTCACGCCTGCATGCAAGCCTGGATGGCCTATGTGCCGGAGCGCGACGGGCCGGTAAATCCGGAGCAGCCCGAGGGCAATGATCCGGACCGGATCGCTTCCATGATCAAGGCCAAGGGCATGGCCCTCGGCGCCGGCGATATCGGCTTTGCGGCGTTGACACCTCAGATGATCAATCTGGGCTCGGAGTTCGATTTGCCGTCGATCATCTCGGTCATTGTGCCGGAGGATTACGCCAGGGTGCTGGACGGCGCGCTTGGCGTCGAGCGCGAAGCCTTCGAGGTTTATGTGGAATGCGCGCGGGTCTCGACCTTGCTGGCCGCCCACATTCGCGGTTTGGGGTTTTCGGCAATTGCCGATCACAATGGCACCAGCGATATCCAGGCCATACCGGCGTTGTATGCTTGCGCCATGGGCGAGCTAGGCAAGCATGGCAGCCTGATCCATCCCAAATTCGGCGCCGGGTTCCGGCCCGGATTCGTTATCACCGACGCACCGGTCCGGGTCAGCGGGATCAATATATTTGGCGTCCAGAAAACCTGCGAGAATTGCCGCTTGTGCGAGCAGAATTGTCCGCCGGGCGCCATCCGCTCCAGCCAGGACTTCATCGTCACCGACGGCGTCAAACGCTGGCTGGTGGATATCCCAGCCTGTTTCGAAGCCTCCCGGTTCCGCGAGGAATATTGCCACATCTGCGTCGATGTCTGCCCCTATCAGCGGGCGAACCGCGATCCGGAGCGGGCCTCGGTCTACAAATCCTTTATGAAAAAACGCAAGCAAGCGGGCTACCGGACACCGTCCTGGTTTATCGAGGATGAGGAAGCGGTGCTTGGTTCAGACGGTTAAGCCCAGCTTGCCGGCAACGGCCCGGTAAATCGCGCCGCCGGCATCGGACAATTCGTACAGCACACCGAAATGATCGCGCTCCGGGCAGGCAACGGATACCACATCGGCGCCCGCCCCGGCCAGGGCTTCGGCATAAGACTGGGACTGATTTCGGAAACTCTCGAGTTCGCTCATCCCATGGGCGACGATGGCGAAGCCCGAATTGTCGAGGGCGTTGAGAAGCGGGCTGTGACGCTGGATCTGGTCCGCATCCATGCCCACAACCGCATTGACGTAAATCCGGCCGATCGGGCGGAGATCATAGAGGCCGCTGGTGGCTATGATACCGATTACGTCCGCTTCGCCTTTCATGCGCGCGCACAAATGGCCGCCCGACGAATGGCCCGAGACCACGATGTCCCGGTTTTTGACGCCGAGCTGCGCCAGATTGCCGCGCAGCCAGTCGAGGCCGGCGCGGATTTCCCCGACGATGCCGTCGATGGTTTCATCGGGCGCCAGCGTATGCTCGACAAACGCCAGATTGAGGCCATTTGCGTGCAACGCCTGGCCGACAAAGCTGTAATCCTCTTTATCGTTCCACTGCCAATAGCCGCCATGGATGTGAAGCAACGTGGGCGCTTGCGCGTCGCCGGGTACGAAATCGATGCGGTTGCGGGGGTTTGAACCGTAGGAGAAATCCCGCCGGATGCCATTCCGCTGGTTGAACGCCCGGGAACGCCGGACGCTGTCGGCATAGAACGCCTCGGCGCTGGCGGCAAATGCGGCGCGGTTGTTGTAATCGGCGTCTTCAACGCCTTCGATTATGATCTTGGCCAAAAGACGAACCGGCCTAGAGCGGTTCCGGATCGAGAGACGTGGTGTATTTGCTCAAATCCGCCGGCGGGACGGGAACCCGGATATGGCGCTTAGCAAAATCGAAGGGCAGGGTGGCATCAATGCCCACCTTGGTGCGCACCCCGTTTTCCGAGATCGGCACATATTCGTGGCCGCGCGCGCCCGGCATCAGGATCAAGCCGTTGGAGGCGTCCCAACGGGTCGCCAGGGCCCATTCCACATCTTTCCATTTGCGGATGTCGATATCGTCATCGACGACGATGATCAGGTCCAAATCCTTGAGCGCCGCGATGGCGGCGAAGATGGCGTTGCGCTGGAACCCTTCGTCGGAGGCCTTTTGTTTGTGCACCGAAATATGCAGGTGAAACCGGTACAGCCCGCCCTCGGTCAAGGCCACATCGGTGACGCAGGGCGCCGAGGCCTGCACCGCCTTGAGGATCGCGCCCTCCAATATATGCTTGCGCAGGATCGGCGATTCCGTGGTCATGATCACGTGCCAGATCGGGTCTTCCCGATGATAGAGGCATTCGATAGTGGTAACCGGCGACGGGCTGACGTCCGAATACATGCCGACGAATTCCATGAACGGGCCTTCGTCCAACTCCTCGTCCGGAGAGATATAACCCTCCATGACCAATTCGGCGTTGGCCGGCACCTGCAGGGGCACGGTCTTGCAATCGATCAGCTCCACCGGCGCCCGGCAGATACCGGAAGCCACGTGATACTCGTCCATGTCCCTGGGCAGTTGCGCGCCCATGATGCCGGCGGCGTAGAGGGTGCCGATATCGGCGCCGAGCACGATGGCGATGGGCAGCTTCTCGCCCTTTTCCTTGGCCTGCTCCCACAAGTGGCGGAGGTCGCGGCCGAGGTCCAATTGGATCGCCAGCCTGTTGCCTTCCACATACATGAAGCGATGGTAAGACGCATTGAACACGCCCGTGTCCGGGTCTTTTGCGATGACCACCCCGCCGGAGATATAGCGGCCGCCGTCATTGGGCGCGTATCTTGGCAGCGGCAGATATTCGAGAAGGTCGGGGTTGTTGCGCTGCACCGCCTGCACCGGCCCGGAATCCACAAGTTTCGGCGGAATCGGATTGGTGAGGCCCTCGGTAATGAAATTGCGTATCTCGGCCACGTCCATCTGGTAGATCGCCAGCACGTTCTCTTCGCTGCCGAGAAAATTGCCGACCACGCGGGTGTCGTAGCCAGCCACGTTCTTGAACAGCATGGCCCGTTCCGGCTGCTTGTAAAGGATGCTGGTCAGCTCCAGGTCGGTATCAACCTGGTCCTCGACTTTTAGCAATAGCCCGGCCGCATCGAGCCGTTGCAGGGCCTGGCGAAAACTGAAATTCGGATGCTCCATGGTTGGGTTATTCCTCACCTGAAATATTTTATCGAAGCTATCGTAGCATAGCTCACTTCGCCCTTGGCAAGCGGCCGGCCAGATCGTATCCGGCCAGCGCGGCGTCGACGAGGGCGCCGCTTTTCTCAAAATTATAATGATCGAATATACGCCGCCGGGTGATGAAGGGCGGGCCGGCGTAAAACTTTTCGTACTGATCCTGGCGGCCGGCGAACTCGGAACCGATCAGGTCCCAGGCCAGCTTCATCAGCTTGACCCGTTCTTCTGCGGGATAGCCCGGCGATTGCACATAGCGTTCCAAGTCTTTGTGGATTTCGGGGTTGGCGAAATCGGCGGCGCTGGAGGGAAGCTGGATGACGCCGCCGCCGCACAATTCCCGCATCAGGTCGAGCATTTTCGGATAAATTACCGATTGCAAACCTTCCGCCGCGTAATGGGCCTGGTAGCCCGGCTCCACATGGCCATTCTTGTTGGTGGTGGCGGTGGCGAATTGGGCCTCCAGCAAGCCTTCGAAAAGGCAGGCATTGGCTGCGATCTCGGCGATCTGCGCCTGCACCGCCGGGTTGTCCAGGACGCCGTTCATGCCGGCCACCCGGTGCGCCACGCCCATCATGAAGCGGAGCTTGGTGTTATAGCGGATATGGGCCTGATTGTTGCCCATGATGTGGGACGGGTTTTCCCACCATTGGCGGCGGCAGATATCCAGGTTTTTGTATACGAACACCTGCTCCCAGGGCACGAACACATTGTCGAATACCACCATGGCGTCGGTCTCGTCGAAGCGCGATGCCAGCGGATAGTCGTAGACGCTGGATGCCGCCGATGCATAGGAGCGCCGGGAAATGATGCGCAATCCGGGCGCGTTGCAGGCCACCGCCACATTGATGGCGTGATTGTCGTCGCCCTCCTGCATCGGCGAAATGGTGCTCAGGTTTATATAATCGGCGAGCACGGCGCCGGTGCCCAGCATCTGGGCGCCCTGAATGATGATGCCGTCGTCCCGCTCGTCGGCGACGCCGGCGTAGAGATCGGGCGGCGATTGCCGGTGCGCCGGCTTCGAGCGGTCGATCTGCGGCGGCACGATGGTATAGGTGATGTAGACGTCGTTATCGCGGAGGAACTCGTAAAACCCGACCATGGTGGCGGCAAAATCGCGGCTACCGCCGCCCGAGTTGAATATTTCCGGCTCCGCCGCCCAACCGGCAAAATAGCCGGCGACGTGATCGGGGCCGCGCCCGATGAGGCCGAAATTGCTCTCCGACCATTTTTCGACGGCGCCCCGCCAGACCGCCAATTCCTCAAGGGATGTCGGCATCCGCCAGATCACATTGACCGGCGCGCCGGTGGCCGGCGAGGTGTAGGTCATGACATCCCGGTTGGCCGGATCAAAGGAAATGTCGAAGAGATCGGCGATCGATCGGACCGCTTCGCGGAAGGCGGGATGGGTGGTGACGTCCGAGATTTCCTCGCCGTCGAGAAAGACACGGCGGCCGTCGTTTTTGAGGGCGTCGATATATTGCTGGCCGGAGCGCAAGCCCCCGGGAAACCGGCCATCGTTATTATAGCTCGCAGCCATGACATTTCCGCGATTGAAGGCGGCTCCCTATGAAAGCGGCACCCACGCTATTAGCCGGTGAGCACCGCAATCGTCAATACCAGGTCATGAACTCATAAATGGCGGCGAGCTGTGATCGGCAAATAGCCTGTTTCGGCAGGAGGGTGCCAGAAAGCGGGGCCTTCGCCCCGGTGAGGGCGCCGGGGGCACCGAAACGGGCTATTTGCCGACCCCCCTTGGGGCGTGGTTCTTTTGTCCGCTGGACGGCGTTGCGTCGTCGGTCATGATGCTTTGGCATCACTCCCTCCTAACTTCTTGCCAGTGAACAAAATAACGCACGTCACAGTCGTCGCCATTTATGAGTCCATGACCTAGGGCCGTGTTTAGAACAGGGCGTTAACTTTATTCAGCTCGTCCCGCATTTCATTCAGAACCGTATCCGGGTTAAGGCCGATTTTCTTGACCGACGTTTTCCAGGCGGCGACGACCGGCCTGGCCGCGTCACGCCAAAGCTTCACCTCCGCCGGGCTGACCTTGGTGAAGATGTGATCTTTCAATTTACGGCCATCGGCCTGATCTTTTTGATCCTTGTCGTACCAAGGCCTATAGACCTTCGCCGACCATTCCGGCGTTCAGTGGTCGTCGATCACGCGGCGATATTTGGTGTTCAAACCATTGTAAAGCCGATAGTTGATACCGTGGGTGAAGGTGGAAACATACAGTGGCATATCGAGAGTATATTTCACCACGTCCTTGAATTTGAAGGTGCCGGTCAAGCCGCCGAAAGTAAGAATGATGCCGTCGGTGATGCCCTTGGCCTGCGTATCCTTGGCTTCGATGATCGGAACCTGAACCGGGTTGCCGCGCAATGCGGTCACGAAACGGGACATGGTTCGGTTGACCGAACGAATGATCAATCCCTTGACGTCGGCGGGCACCCTGATCTGCTTCTTGGAGGTATGAAAAGACGCGCGGTCATGGGTAAAGACGTGGCAGACGATCTGGTCCGGCATTTCCATGGCGGCATATTTTTTGTACCAGATTGTCAGGGCCCGAGCGGCGGCCAGGCTGTCCGTAACGGTAAACGGCAGGTCCGATGCACCCAATATCGGGAAGCGGCCTGGCTTATAGCCGGGGTTGATGAGGCCAAATCCGGCGACGCCGCGTTTGACCATGTCATAGTGGTCGCGCTCCGACCCCAACTGGCTGGACGGGAACAATGATGTCGTGACATTGCCGTTGCTGGCATGTCTGATCGAGTCGCTCCAGGCTTGGTAACCTTTGGTTAGCGGCATCGTCGGCGGCAACCAATAGCTAAGCTTGATATTCACTTTTTGCGCATGGGAATCGGTGGATCCGGCGGTCATGGTCACCGCGCTCGCGGTCAGGGCAAGGGCGCTGGCGGCGAACAGCAACGCGCATTTCATTGGCGCTTTCTCCCGCTAATATTATTGGATAATTGTTTTTTGGATTTTCAGGTTAACCGCAATTGGGACACAATGTCATTATGAATAATCCTTGGCCGTGACAAAGCGCCATGGGCGCGCGAATATCGGCGATTCAAGTATACTTGAAATAAAAAAGGGGTTGTAAATGTTGAAGATCGTCATCGTCGGCACCGGTTGGTGGGGCATGGAGCTGGGCAAGGCGAGCACCGATATTCCCGAGACAATCGAAATCCTCGGCTGTTGCTCTTTGTCCGCGGACGAGCGTGCCAAGTTTCAAGGCCAGTTCGGCGGCGAGATGTATGAGAATTTCGACGACGTATTGGCATTGCCGGATGTCGGCGCGGTCCTGATTGCGACGCCCCATTCCCTGCACCGGGATCAGGTGATCGCCGCCGCCAACGCGGGCAAGCATGTGTTTTGCGAAAAGCCCCTGGCCTTGACTGCCGCAACCGCGTCCGAAGCCATCAAGGCCTGCGCGGATAATTCCGTGGTTCTTGCGGTCGGCCATAACCGGCGCTTTTCGGATGCGGCGCGGGAAATGAAATCCCTGGTCGATGCGGGGGCGTGCGGGCGCATCATCCATATCGAAGCCAATTATTCCGGCAACGCCGCGTTGCATTACCCGCCGAACTATTGGCGCGCCAAGCGGTCCGAAAATCCGGGCGGCGCGGTCGGCCCGATGGGGCTGCATATGGTCGATACCCTGACTTGGATATTGGGACCCATCCAGCGGCTGGCTGCCCTCTGCAAGCGGCAGGTTTCGACCCTTGATCTCGACGATACCACGGTGGTCATGTTCGAGCTGGAATGCGGCATCACCGGATCCCTTTGCAGCCTTTTCGCGGCGCCCGGCAGCTCCCATCTCCGCTTTTACGGGACCGAAGCCATTCTCGAAGCGCGCGATAATTTTTCCGAGCTGTCGCTCAAGCCGTCGGCGCCCGATGTGCCGGGGACCCACAAAAGTTTTAAAACCGATTTGACATTGCAGCGGGAATTGACCGCCTTCGCCGCCGCCTGCGATGGCGGCGACGATCATCCGGTGCGCCCCGCCGAGGCGCTCCGCAACGTGGCGGTCATGGAGAGCATCGTGAAATCTTCCGATGCCGGCGGCGTCTGGATGGATATCGCGGTTTGACGGGCCACCTTTCAAATTACCCATATGGGGCGGGAGGAATTCCATGGACATGGGATTGAACGACAAGGCGGCGTTGATAACCGGCGGCTCCAAGGGCATCGGCCTGGCGGTCGCCATGGTGCCGGCGGGAGAGGGCTGCCATTTGCATCTGGCGGCGCGCACGGGCGCCGATTTGACGGCGGCGGCGGACGCCATTCGGGCGGCCCGCAATGTTCGCATCGAAACCCATGTTTCCGATCTGAGCGTGACCGCTGATCTCGAGGCGCTTGCCGCCGCCTGCCCGGACATCGATATCCTGGTCAACAATGCCGGCGCCATTCCGCGCGGCACCTTGAGCGAGTTGGGCTGGCCGACCCAGCCATCCCCAGCCGGGCTAGAGTCTGCCCGAACCATGTCATCTCACCCCTTGCGCCAGCCCTCGGGCAGGCTAAATAACATACAGCGCCTTTGAGCGCTCGTGCTCTTGAACATTGTGAATAGGAAGACTTGATTCCACGCGGCGGAAATGCCGTCAGCGTGTCCACTGCGGTGTGCCAAAGGGCGCAAAAACCGTAACAAACCGTTAGGAACCGTCATAACCGTAAGGGGGGTGTAAATGATGTTGCACGAGTTTCTGACAACAATTCCCGTTAATGGTGAAAATCGGGAAATGTCTTACTGTCTTTGTGGTGCAATCTTTTTCTCTGTGTCGAATGAACTCCGATCACAGACTGGTGCCAAGTACGACGCCGGTCTGGCCGACCAAGCCATCCCCAGACCGGCTAGGCACGCGTACCCCCATAAACCCCCAACCACCCCCATGGTCGTTTTTCCGACTTGTGTCGCATTCGCGGAATTCATACCAGGGGTGGTATGACCCGAGGGCGGGCGTCAATCGCCCCCGGTGGGATAGAAGCTGGGGTAGGGGCGGGTTTCAAACCCGCCCCCATGGTTTATTTCCAGAAGTAATCGGTCGGGCGCGTTTCGGTGCTGGAAAATAATCCCTTTTTGATCTCGACGCTTTTCGCATGCACATAGACGTTGGGCTGTTCGCCGAACGGATAGATGTAGGACATCTTGTTCACCTGATCCATCGCCTTCTGGTAGATCGCCGTCCGTTTTTTCAGGTCCATTTTGCCAAGTCCGGCCTTGCGCGCGCGCTGTAATGACCGGGTCCTTGGAATAATCCCGGTTGGAGCCGAAGAAGAAGTTCATCAGGTTGGCCGTATTGGGCTGGGCAAAGGTGGGATAACGGGCCAGAAGCGCCGTCAGCTCGCCGCGTCCGCGGCGCTTGGTATAGACCGGCAGCGGCATGGCGCGGACCGTGGCGCGGATGCCGACCTTTCTAAGCTCACCGGCAATGGCTTCGGCGATCTGGCGGAGCGGCGCGAAGACGCTGAATTCCAGATCGAAGCCGTTGGCATAACCGGCTTCCGCCAACAGGCGCTTGGCGCCGGCCGGATCATATCCCACCGGTTTGGTGGTGTAGGAGCAGGCGATGTTTTCGTCAAAACACACGGTGTTTGGGCGCACCGCGGTTTTGCCGGCGGGCATGAAGGTGTTGAGCAGCATTTCCCGGTCGATGGCCTTGAAGAACGCTTGGCGGACGCGGATGTCCTGGAAGATTTTGTTCTTGGACCGGCCCGCCGCATCCAGGGTGATGTAGCTGAGGAAGCGTGTGGAGAAGGGCGAGATTTGGAGGTCCGGATTTTTGCTCAAATTCAGTACCTGATCCTGGGTCGACAGGCGGATGACATGCACCTGGCCGGTCAACAGCGCAGCGACTTGCGTCTGTTCGTCGGGAATGGGAATGCCTTTGACGTTTTTGATCGGCGCCCTTAAATGTGGGAACATTTTGACCGCAGCGTCGTTGCGCCGAATATGCACGCCCTTGTTGGCGCTGATGGAAATCATCTTGTAGGCGCCAGTGGTCGAGGCGGATTTTGATCCGTAGAGCGCCTTGTTTTCCAACTTCTCGTGGATCGCCTTGTCGTAGATGTAATAGCGGTAGGCGAGCGTCATCAGGAAGTCGGGCTTGGGCTTCGCCGATGTGATGCGGATTTTGGTCGGGCTCAGAATCTCGATATTCTTGGGCCAGCGATAGCGTCCCTTGAAGCGGATTTTGAGCTTCGGATCGCGGATATATTCCAACAGATATTTGACGTCTTCGGCGGTAAATTTGTTGCCGCTGGTGAAATTGACATCGTCGCGCAATTCGAATTCCCAGGTGGTCGGATTGATCTGTTTCCACGATTTCGCAAGTTCCGGCTTCAATTTTTGAGCATGCTCATCATAGATCAGCAGTTTGCCGTACATGGCGCGGGTGTACTGGCCGGGCTCGTTGGCCGGAAAATGGTAGGAATCGAGCTTGTCGAAGGGATCGATGATGGTGAGCCGTATTTCGTCTTTCGATTTCTGCGCCAGTGCCGGCCCGGCCATCAGGATGGCGGCCAGTGCGGTACCGGTCAGCGTTAAGAATTTTCGATCGAACATGCCTGTCTCCCTGATTTGGCTGTGACTACCCTCTGCCGCTGTTTATTAAATTGGGTAAAATTCGCCCCGCCAATGAGGCGAGCTTAACGCGGCGGGCTGGCAAGAGCAATTGGCAGAGTGCCCAAGTCACGAATATTTTCCCGCGCGCCGAAATAGGCATGGAAAGAGCCGGGCAAATGAGTAAAATCGCAGTCAACCAGGACCGCTCGGGCGAGCACCGGTATCTCGACAACCTACCCGTGAAGGATAGACAATCATGCGCACGCACTTGGAAATTGATCTCAACACCCGAACCATCGAGCGTCACCAGAAAGACGGCGAAGACGTCATTCGCGCCGGGCGCCATCTGATCGCCAAAACGCTTCTGGACCGGGGCATTGCAAAAGTCGATCCGTTGTCGCCGGAAAATATTTTGATCTTCTCGGCCGGCCCCTTCGCGGGCAGCAATTTCTCCAACGCCAACCGTTTGAGCGTCGGCTGCAAAAGCCCGCTCACCGGCGGCATCAAGGAAGCCAATTCCGGCGGCACCTTCGCCTTTGCCCTCGGCCAGTTGGAGCTTTCCGGCCTGACCCTCAACGGCGCTTCCGACGAATGGGTGGTGATCCGCATCCCCAAGGAAGGCGACATCAGCTTCGAGGATGCCAGCCCGTATCTGGGCAAGGGCAATATGGAAGCCGCCGCCATGCTGTTTGAAAAATATGGCAAAAAAGTCAGCCTCGGCATCTGCGGGCCGGTCGGCGAGTATCTGGGCCTGATGTCCGGAATTTCCTTCACCGATCCCGAACAGCGCCCGACGCGCTTGGCGGCCAGGGGCGGTGTCGGCGCCGTGATGGGATCGAAAAAGGTCAAGGCCATCGTCGTCGATCTGAACAAGATGCCGACCTTCCATGACCGCAAAAAGCTCATGGGCTCGGTCCGCGAATACAACAAGATGCTGGATGCGGACAAGGCCATCGACGCCTTCCGCAAATTCGGTACCGCCATGGTCGGCGATTTCACCAACAAGGTGGGCGGATTGCCGACGCGGAATTTCTCCGCCGGTACTTTTGTCGGACCCGACGACGGCCCACTGAAATTGGGCGGCACCTATATCCGCGAGCAAAATCTGGCGCGCGGCGGCGAAACCACGCACGCCTGCATGCCCGGCTGTCAAATTCAATGCTCCAACGTCTATGTGGACGCTGAAGGCGAGGAGATATGTTCACCGCTGGAATACGAGACCCTGGGCCTGATCGGCAGCAATTGCGGCCTGGATGATCCCGATGACGTTGCCCGGCTCAACCATGTTGCCAACGATCTCGGCATCGATTCCATCGAGGTCGGCGCCACCCTCGGCGTGTTGATGGAAGCCGGCGAGGGCGAATTTGGCGACCACGAATTTATGGCCAAGGCGCTCGAAGATATCCGCGCCGGTAATGAGCGCGGCAGAATACTGGCGCAAGGCACCGCACGGGTCGGCGAACATTACAATGTCGCCCGCGTGCCGGTGATCAAGAAACAGGGCATCAGCGCCTACGATCCGCGCGAAATCGAGGTGACCGGCGTATCCATGATGATTACCGCCCAGGGCGCCGATCATACGGCGGGCAATGTTCCGGGTTTCGTCTGCGCCGACAAGTCCACCGAGGAAATCGTGGCCGCCAGTTATGAAATCCAGTGGATATGCGCGGCCGCCGATTCCCTGGGTCTTTGCCTTTTCGGCCGCTCGGTGACCAACGAGAGCATGGATTTCGTGGTCGAGGCCCTCAACCAGGCGCAAGGCACCAGCTTCGATGAAAGCTTCTTCCATGACCTTGGCGCCGAGACCCTCACCATGGAATGGGATTTCAACAAACAAGCCGGCTTCACCGAGGAAGATGATGAATTGCCGTCGTTTTTCTTCGACGAGCCGCTGGAGCCTACCGGCAAGACCCAGCGCCACAAAGCCGCCGACGTCAACAAGGCCATGCGCGCACTGATCGGATAGCCGTCCCCGATGTATTCATTCGCGGGGATGCGGGTTCTCGTGGTCGGCGGCTCCTCCGGCATCGGGCTGGGAACCGCCAAGGTGGCCCGGGAAGCCGGCGCCGATGTCACCATCGCCGGGCGCTCGGCGGAGCGGCTGGACGGTGCCGCCAAGGCCATAGGCGGCGCCGCAGTTGCGGTTCTGGACGCCACCGACGATCGGGAAGTGGCCGATTACTTCGCCGGCAGCGGCGCCTGGAACCATGTGGTGGCGAGCATCGGCAAGGGCGGGCGCGGACGGATCCAGGATCTGGACATGGCAACCGCCTATACCGCAATGGACGCCAAGTTCTGGCCCTATTTCCGTATCGCGCGGGCGGCGGAGATCGTTACCGGCGGCTCGCTCACCTTCGTCACCGGCGGCCTCGGCCAGAAGCCGGCGCCGGCGGCCTCCGTCCTTTCGGCGGTCAACGCGGCCATCGAGGGGTTGACCCGGGGCCTGGCCATCGATTTTTCACCAACCCGGGTCAATGCGATTTCGCCCGGCGCCATCGATACGCCCCTATGGGAGCAACTGCCCGCCGATGCCCGCAAAGCCCATTACGAGCGCGTCGCGGCGACAGTGCCGGCCAAGCGCATGGGCCAGCCCGAAGACATTGGCCACGCGATCTTAATGCTCATGGGCAATCCCTTCACCACCGGCGTGGTCCTCAACGTCGATGGCGGCTCCATGTTGCTGTAGCTGAGAAGGGGACCGGTCATGCCGACTTTGCTGGTGACGGGCGCCAACCGGGGCATAGGTCTGGAATTGGTGCGCCAATATCTGGATGGGGGCTGGAACGTGGTTGCCACTTGCCGAAAACCGGAAGGCGCGGATGCGCTGAATTCACTGAAAGATAGCGCCGGCGGCCGACTTTCGATTGAGCGCATGGATGTGGATAACGGCGCCGAAGTGAATGCGGTTGCCGAAAGTTTGTCCGGCGCGCCCATCGATCTTCTCATCAACAATGCCGGTATCATCGATAATTACGGCCAAGGTGTTGCCGAAGGCGGCGACGATCCGGACCTCAAAAACACCGACACCGATGAGTGGCTCGGAATCCTGAAAACCAATGTGGTGGCGCCGGGCCGCATTACCGGCGCGTTTGCCGATAATGTCGCGGCCAGCGAAAAAAAATTGGTTGTGATGATGACGTCGGGTTTGGGGTCTATCGCCAATACAGAACAGGGCGGGCGTTACGCTTACCGGACGTCCAAAGCGGCGCTTAATATGCTGACCCGAAACGCCGGCGCTTGGTTGGGAGAGCGGGAGATTATTGTGATTTCCATGGCGCCGGGATGGACGCGGACCGACTTGGGCGGACCTAGCGCGCCAACTTCGGTCGAGGATGCGGTCGCCGGCATGCGCGCCATCTTCGATAAGTTGACCCTTGCCGACACCGGTACCTACTGGAATTTCGACGGCCAGCAATTACCGTGGTGAATGCGAAGTCAGGCGCATTCGGCGGCATTGGCCGGGCGCTCGACTCCCGGAATTTCGTGCTCTATTGCGGTGGTTTGGGCATTGCCCTTACCGGCACCTTTGTCTTCTTCGTCGCCTTGGGCTGGATCACTTGGGAATTGACCCACTCGGCGGCCTGGGTGGGCGGCATTGTCATGGCGGAAACCTTGCCGAATGCCGTCATCAGCCCGCTGGCCGGCGTCATCATCGACCGGACCAGCGCGCGGCGGGCGTTGTTTTGGTCGCAGTTCCTGTCGGCGATCGTCATGGTATTGCTGACGGTGGTCACCCTGAATGATTGGATCACCATCGAAATTCTGCTGCTGTTTGCCCTCGTTCTCGGTTCGCTCAACGGCATCTCTTTTCCCGCCCATTTCGCAATTATGCCGAGGTTGGTGCCGCGCGAGGATTTAACCGCCGCCATCGCCTTCCAATCCTCGGTTTCGCAAGCCGCCCGCTTTTTGGGCCCGGCATTCGCCGGTATCATTATTGTCTGGGCCGGCGTTGGCATGGCCTTCGCGCTTAATTCCGTTACCTACATCGCCTTCCTGGCGGCCTTGTCGGTTATCCGGATTGACGAAAGCCTCGGCGATGGGCCGGCGTCCAGGGGGGTCGTCCTGGATATGGCCGCCGGGCTCAAATATGCCTGGTCCAGCATTTCCATTCGGCTGCTTCTCATTGTCGCCGTTGCCCTCGGGATATTGCTGCGCCCGATTGTAGAGTTGATGCCCGCCTATGTGGGCCGTGTTCTGGAAGGCGACGCGGCGGCGCTGGCCTGGCTGTTGGCTTCCGCCGGCGCCGGCGCCATGCTGGCATCCCTCTGGCTGGCCTGGAGGGGCGCCACCCAGGGGCTGACCCGGATTATGCTGTGGAATTTCGCGGCCACGGTGATTGCCCTGATCGCGTTCCTGTACTCGGGCGATCTGGCAATCGGGGTCGCCCTGCTATTCGTTTACGGATATTGCTCGGCCACCGTTTTGATCAGCAATCAGATCTTGATCCAGACCACCGTCGAGGATTACCTTCGCGCCCGGATTATGAGCATTTATGCGCTCACGGTGCGCGCCATTCCGGCATTTGGCGCCTTCATGGCGGGGCAACTGGCCGACCGGCTTGGTATTGTACCCACCTTCCTGGGCGGCGCCATCGCCGGGTTGGTGTTCTGGATTTGGATACGCCGGAATGCAGGCCGCAATAATATTGCCCAGCGGATCGAGGCGCCGAGGACCTGATCGGGCCAGAACGAATTATTTGGCCGCCACCATGGCGGCGCCGTCTCTGGGGGCGATGCCCAAAATCTGGCGGGCTTCGTCGGCGGTTGAGATCTCGCGGCCCAGGGATTCGGCGATGGTGCGCACCAATTCGACCGCCTGCGCCGAGGATTTCAATTTTTCGTCCTGGTGCGGATGCACGAACACCGAATCTTCCATGCCGACGCGCACCATGTCCATGCCCATCATGATGCCGAGGGTGGTGAACGCAAGCCAGTTGCGCCCGCCGGCACAAAAGCCTTGCACCTCACCCGCCGGCATCACCTGCGCCAGGGACATGATGTAGACATAGCTCCATGGGTCCGGGGTCAGGGGCGTGGCGTGGCTGAATCCGTGAAAGCCGCACATCACGTTCATGATCGGCGGATGCTTGGCGATGCCGGTTTCAATCAGCCAGTCCATGACGTCTTTTAAGCCGGAATAGGCGTGCCCTGATATTCGGGGCGCACGCCGTTATCTTCCATATAGTGCACGGTTTCCTTCAGGTGGGTTTCGGAAACCACATAGGTGAACTTGTCACCCAGGGTCATCGACATGATCAACAAGACGGCGGTTTCCATATATTGCGGGCCGGCCGCTTTCAGGATATCCACGGTCGGCTTGATCTGCTCCATGCCCTGCTTGTCGTAATCGGCATAGGGCAGGACCGAGGTGACGATATCGGGGCAGGCGTCGAACACCCGATCGATGGTTTCCTTGACCACATGCGGGTCCTTGCTCGGCAAGCCGTCCTTTTCCCGCGCATGGACGTGCCAAACCGAGGCGCCGGCCTTATAGGACTCGATAGCGGATTTGACGTTTTATTCCATGGTATAGGGCTGCAACGGGTTCTGCTGGCGCGACGTGAAGGAGCCGGTGGGCGCCACATTGATGATCAGCTTCTTGTCCATGGTAGCGAGCGCCGGCTCTGCGTGCAGTCCCGTCACCATATCCGAATAGATTGCCTTGATGTCCGCCATGATCAGCTCCCGTCCCGCAATTCGATATTTACCAAAGTATTCGCTTTCGAAGATTCAATGATAGCCCCCAAAACGTCAATGCCGTGCTGGATATGGGCCGGGCTGATCGCCGCCGGCCGGTCCTCGGCAATGGCCATGGCAAAGTCTTCGAGGCCTGCCGCCACGGTTATGAGCGCCGGATAGCCGTAGCCGTCCCAGCTTCGGGCTTCGGCCTTGCCGCCGGCCAGGAGCGTTTCGATCCGGTCCTGATCGCGAAGTTCGGCCCAGCCCCCGGTCCCGAACACACGCACTCGCCACATCAACGTGGTCGATGCAAAGGTGCCGAGATAGCCGGACTGGCCACCGGCGAAATTCATCAGCATGGTTGTCGAATCGTCTACATCGAACGGCATGGCGATATTGCGGCTGGAGGCCACCAGGCTGGTAATCGGTCCCAGCAAATGAATGAAAGTATCGACGGCATGCAAGCCTAGTGAGGTCATGCCGCCGGCCGGGCTTTCATCGGCGGTGCTGCGCCAGGCTTCGGTATGTTGCGACATATTGTTGGAGAAATTGGCTTCCACATGGACCACCTCGCCCAATTCGCCTGCCTCCAGCATGCGCCTCAGTTCGATCGTGTTGGGGGCGAAACGGCGGTTGAAGCCAACCCCGGCCTTGAGCCCGGCGTTGCTGAGGGCCGCAAGGGCGGTTTTGGTATCGCCCGGGTCCAGGGTGAACGGCTTTTCGCAAAAGACATGCTTGCCGGCCTTGGCAGCCTGGATAATCTGATCGAAATGCTGGCTGTGGGGGGTCGCGATAAAGACCGCATCGACATCGGGCCGGGCCAGAAGCTCGGCGTAATCGGCGCACAGATGGAGACCGTTTTCCTTGGCGAAGGCGCGGGCTTTGCGGGGCGTCCGCGTGGTGCCGGCGGTGAAGCGGATATGATCGCTTTTTCCTTGAACAGAATCCACCAAAAGCCGCCCCCAGCGGCCGAGCCCCAGGATTCCCGCAGTGATCAAGGACTATTCCCCGGAGGCCGGGTTGCCGGTCAGGGTACCGGCACCGCGTCGATCAGGATGAATGCGATTTTGCACGGCTCGGTGCCCCGGTTGGCCCAGGCATGCACGGTTCCCCGCTGCACAATCACATCGCCGGCCTTCACATGCACTTCAGTGTCGTCCATCAGCATGTCGATCTCGCCCGACATTACAATGGCGTAATCGATGGTACTGGTCTTGTGCATGCCGGGATGGCGGGCGCCTTCGGGCTGTTCGGCGCCGCCGGCCTTTGACAGGTAATCCAGCTCGTCTTCCGAAACCTCGCCCTCGCCTTCGGGGCCAAACTCGACGACGCGGAAAATGGCGCCGCTCGGTCCGGGTGCGATGGCCACGTCCATGTTGCCGGTATCTTGGCTGCCGGAATTATCGGCCGGCGTCGCTTCGTTGACCCAAAAGAGCGTGCTTTCGATGCCGCTGGTCGGATTTTTTACGTTGGCGGCATCGCCGTCAAAAATAACCACGGCTTTGCCATTCTCATCATGTCCGGTGACAACCCGCCTGATTCCCATAAGTCACTCTCCCTGCTTGGTATTTACGGAAAGCGCATGGGATCATTCTTGCCATCCGAGATCAAGCGGTTGTTCGGTAGAAGCCCATATACCGCCCCTGGTATGGCGCCCCCAAATGCGACACAATTTGGAAAAACGACCATGGGGGGCGGTGGGGGTAAATGGGGGTGCCAAGGGAGCAGGCCAATCGGGGACCTGCCCGACGAAGCCCGAGCTACGCGACGGCGAAGGCGGGTGGCCACGGGTTGGCCGATTGGCCGTCCGTCCCGGCACCTTGGTAAGTGGCACACTCGGCCAGACCGGCGCCGATTTTGGCACCTGTCTGTGATCGGAGTTCATTCGGCGCAGAGAAAAAGATTGCACCACGGAGACAATGAGACATTCCCCGATTTTCACCATTAACGGGAATTGTTGTCAGAAACTCGTACAACATCATTTACACCCCCCTTACGGTTATGACGGTTCCTAACGGTTTGTTACGGTTTTTGCGCCCTATGGCGCACCGCAACGGACACGCTGGCGGCATTTCCGCCGCGTCGGATCAAGTCTTCATATTCACAATGTTCAAGAGCACGAGCGCTCACAGGCGCTGTATGTTATTTAGTCTGCCCGAGGGCAGGCGCAAGGGGTGGAATAAAAATGTTCGTCCAGACTCCAGCCCGGCTGGGGATGGCTGGGTCGGCCAGCCGGGCGCCCCGATGATTTGCTCCCCCTGCCGCTAGTAATAGCTTATTTCGGTAGTTTATTTCGTGTCAGTATACTTAATTATTATTAAAATATTGCATTAATTAAGTATACTGTCATGAATTAGAAACTGAATGGGATTCCAGCGTACCGGCGGCAATTATGCGTTGGAGCTGGAGTGAAGTTATTCATGAGAATTCGAGAAGCATTGAGTTGCCGATTGTCAGGAACCCTTCGGCTTCTGGTTTCTGCGGCGATAGTCTTCGTAGTTCTTGCCGCTTTGGCTCGCTCTGCCGACGCTCAACTTAGCGGAAGCTTTTACGTCAGGGTCAATTTCAGTGCCGTCGTAGAAGGCGAAATATTCGAATTTAACAAAGTGGGGCAATGCTCCTGGATACGCCAATTCAATTTCGGATTAGGCTGGCATAATAAATGGCAAACGAATTTGAGGCGGATGGCGGCGAAATTGCCATCCGGCAATTGGGTCGAAATCGTAATTCCATGGATTTGCAATAATCTGAAGGATGAATTCAACCACAATAACCTAGGAGATTGGCGGCTCGGTTGGACCAACGATATTGATCACCCCGATGTCGTGGAGGTGTACCGGATGAAATGGCGGGACCATTATCAAGCCTTATCGATTCCCACCAAAATCGATCTGAATACCCTCACCCTTTCGATAAGGAAATCCAAAACGGGTCCAGGTAAGGATGAGGTGTCAAACATAGAGCCGGATTTAACACTGAGTGGCTGGGCAGGCGAACCGGCGAAGCGGCACGAAACGCGCGACGCACTGGGCCGTGGCCGCGTGTGGGTTGTTCCGAAATCGATTTGGTCCCAGCATTTCACACTCCCTGAGGCGATCGTAAACAGCAAGGAACCGCAGGCCATAGATTTGTTCCGCTACAATATTTATCCAAAAAATCTGAGGCTTTGGCGGCAAAAATATATTCATGAAGCCGATCCGTCGAAAGTATCTCTAAACGCGGATCAGCAGTCAAAATTTACCAAATCAGTTGGTCTGAAACATGTGTCCGGCTCCGTTTGGGAATTAGACCGGCAATTTTTGATGGTCGAAAAATACTATAATGTTGGCCCTTGGAGGCCCGCCGATTTATCCCGCATCCCAATCATCAAAGGGATAAAACAGGGCTCGGGCTTCGGCGCTTTTAGTTACAATAGACCTGTTGCAAAAGTCTGGTGATTCTTTGTTAACCGGCGTGTGATTCAAAGGAGGAA
>JAYGEH010000241.1:0-3408 GCA_046582475.1 Rhodospirillales bacterium | reverse complement strand
AGGACATGGCGGTGGCGGCGATCTTCAAGATGCCGCCGGCGGCGGCGATCACGTCCATCCCCAAGGGATCGGCGATGCGCGTCTTGATGGCCGCGACGGCGGCGCCGGCGTCCAGTTGCATATCGCCGCCCAGGAACCGGTCGGCGGCCAGCCGGCCGAGCACCAGATTGGCGTCAGTGACCGTCGGCTCTTCGCCGCCGAGGCCATAGCAAACCGGTCCCGGGCGGGCGCCGGCGCTTTCCGGGCCGACCCGGAGCGAGCCGCCGTCGCTCAAATGGGCGATGGAACCGCCGCCGGTGCCGACCTCCGCGATATCCATCATGGCGACTTGGATAGGCAGGGCCTGATCGTAACCGCCGATCAGGGCGCTGCCGGTGGTCAGCGGCGTGCCACCCGAAATTACCCCCGATTTCGCCGTGGTGCCGCCCATGTCGAAGGATATGGCGTCTTCGATTTGAAGCACGTCGCAGAGCGCCTTGGTGCCGATGACGCCGGCGGCGGGCCCCGATTCCAGCATATGCACGCAATCGGACTTGGCCTGGGCAACCTCGTAGAGCCCGCCCGTCGATTGCACCACCAGGAACGATCCGGCGAAACCCTCGGCCGAGATGCGCTCTTCGATGCCGCTCAAATAGCTGCGCACCTTGGGTCCGATATAGGCGTTGGCGGCGACCGTGGAGGTGCGCTCGAACTCGCGGTATTCTTGGCTCAGTTCGTGGCTGACGGTGACGAACATATCCGGATTGACGCGCTCGAATATGGCCTTGGCGCGGATTTCGTGGTCCGGGTTGCGGTACGAATGCAAAAACAGAATGGCGGTCGCCTCGATGCCCATGGCGCCCAGCTTTTCGGCCAACGCCTCCACGTCCGCATCGATCAGGGGCCGGTAGACTTCGCCCTCGGCATACATGCGCTCGTTGATCTCGAAGCGCAGCGCCCGCTCGACCAGGGGCACGTGTTTCTTGAAAAACAGATTGTAGGCGTCGGGCCGGTTGACGCGGCCAATCTCGTAAACGTCGCGGAAGCCCTCGGTGATCACCAAGGCAGTATAGGCGCCGGTGCGTTCCAGGATGGTGTTGACGGCAATGGTGGTGCCGTGCACAAAAAGATTGGCTTCGGCGAAGCCGGTGCCGGCCTCCGCGACACCCGCTTCGATGCCATCGACCAGGGCGTCCGGCGTCGACAGTTTTTTGCCGAAACTCAGGCGCCCGGTTTCCTCATCGAAGGCGGCGATGTCGGTGAAAGTGCCGCCAATATCGGCGGCCAGACGAACGCTGGTGGCCTGTGTCATTTACTATGCATCCTTGGAATTTGAAGGTGCGGCATCCGGCGTCTGGGTTTCGGCTCCATGCCGGTTGGGGTTTGGTTAGGCGCTTTCTCTGAAAAGTCTGAGCTGGATCAATTTGGGCGCCAGCACGAGAGCCGAGGCGCCCAATCCAGCCAGCGGCAGGACGACACCCGGCGCGATCAAAAGCAATCCGCCGCCGAACAAGACCAGCCGTTGCAGGACGTTGAGATGACCGAACATATAGCCCCTGATGCCGCCCGCCAACAATACCGCGCCGATGGTGGCGGTTACTACGCCGGTCACGATCTGGTCCAGGCTGCCATCCAGAAGAAGTCCGTTGTTGAAGACGAACGCGAACGGTATCAAAAACGCCGCTATCCCCAAGCGGACGGCTTCCCAGCCCGTCGCCCATACCTTGGAGCCGGCGATACTGGCGGTGATGAATACCGCGATACAGGTCGGCGGTGTGTAGAACGAGGCCAGCCCCCAATAGATTACGAACAGATGCGCGGCCATTGGCGGCACGTCCAGTTGGATCAGCGCCGGCGCCATCAATGTGGCCAGGGTGATATAGGCGGGTGTCGCATCCAGGCCCATGCCGACGATCAGGCTGACCAGGCCGACCAGGATCAAAGTCATGGTCAAATCGCCGCCGGCCAGATCGACGATGAAGCGCGATACCTTGATGCCGACGCCGGAAAGCTCCAACGCGCCGATCATGATGCCGACGGCGGCGGTAATTGCGGCCACCGTGATCCAGCGGCGCACCCCCTCATCGAAGGCCTGGACCAGGCGCTTCGGCGTCAGCCAAAATTTCCGGGGCGCCAGGAAGGAGACCGCAAAAACGGCGATGCAGGTATATATTCCGGCGATCCCGGGCGGGAAGGTTTTGATGACCAGGAAATAAATCAGCACGCCGATCGGCAGAAGATAATACCAGCCCCGGATAAATACCGGCCAGAAACTGGGCAACTCGGAACGCGGCAAGGCCTCGATACCGTCTTTGCGCGCCTGCAGATGCACCGAGACGAAGACGATCAGGAAATAGAGCGCCGCCGGAACCGCGGCGGCGATGACGGTGGCGGTGTAGGTGGTGTTGATCCATTCGGCCATGATGAAGGCGATGGCGCCCATGACCGGCGGCAGGATGATGCCGCCGGTCGATGCCACCGCCTCGACCGCGGCGGCGAAGGCCGGGGTGTAGCCGATCTTTTTCATCATCGGGATGGTAAAGACGCCGGTGGTCGCCGAATTGCCGGACGGCGAGCCGGAAATGGAGCCGAACATGGCGCTGGCGACAACGGCGGCCTTGGCCGGTCCGCCCCTCGACCAGCCGGTCAGCGCCAGGGCCATTTCCATGAACCAGCGGCTGGCGCCGGCGCCCTCCATCATCGAGCCGAAGATCAGAAAGACGATAACGATATTGGCGGCGATACCGAGCGGCAGGCCAAAGATGCCGGCATCGCCCATATAGGCCGAGTAAAGGAGGTTGGAAACGGCGAAGCCCCGGCCATACAGAAGCCCGGGCAGGTAATTCTGGAAAACGGTGATGCCGACGAAACACAGGATGATGATCGGCAGCGCCCAGCCCGTTGTCCGGCGCACCGCTTCCAATACCGGGATGGCCAGCATGGTGGCGAGGATGATGCCTTTGGTATCGAGGAATCCGTACTCGCCGTAATCGAGGACGGTTTCGTGAAAAAAAACCACGAAGCCGGCGCTGGTCAGGCCCGAAGCCATCAAGGCCCAATCATACCAGGGCACGTGGCGGAAGCGGCCCTCGGCCTCGGTATCCTCGCCGTGCCGTTCGCCGAACGCCGGCAGCAACAAAAAAATCAGTATCATGGCCGAAGAAATGCTGATCGCCAGATGCACGTTGGCGGGCACAAAAAGGCCTAAGAATGTATGGATCTGGGCGACGGACAGAAAATGGTAGACGGCGATAACCGCCGTCAGCCCGACAATCCATTTCGATTTAATCATCGCCGTTTCGATTTAATCATGAGCCGGAAACCTGAAAACAGGAACGGCGGCCGCGAACGGCCGCCGCGCCCAAGGGTTTCGCTGCCTACTGCAACAAACGCTTTTGCGCCGCCGCCAGCGCCGGCGTCCACAATCCC
>JAYGEH010000175.1:0-15842 GCA_046582475.1 Rhodospirillales bacterium | reverse complement strand
ATATGGCTGCCGTCCACATCGGCGTCGGTCATGATGATGATCTTGTGATAGCGTGACTTTTCGGCATTGAAATCCTCCGGCCCGATGCCGGTGCCGAGGGCCGTGATCAAGGTGCCGATCTCGGCGGAACTCAGCATTTTATCGAAGCGGGCGCGCTCCACATTGAGGATTTTTCCGCGCAAGGGCAGGATCGCCTGGTTCGAGCGGTCGCGCCCCTGTTTGGCGGAACCGCCGGCCGAATCACCCTCGACGATGAATATTTCGCTCAAGGCTGGATCCTTTTCCTGGCAATCGGCCAGCTTTCCCGGCAGTGAAGAAATATCGAGGGCGCCCTTGCGTCGGGTCAATTCGCGCGCCTTGCGGGCTGCTTCGCGGGCAGCGGCGGCCTCGGCGATCTTGCCGATCACCTTTCTGGCCTCCGCCGGATGCTCTTCGAACCACTGTTTCAACTTGTCGCCGAATATGCTTTCGACAATGGGGCGCACCTCCGACGACACCAGTTTATCTTTGGTTTGCGAGGAAAATTTGGGATCGGGGACTTTCACGGACAATACGCAGGTTATGCCTTCGCGGGCGTCATCGCCGGTAATCGTCACTTTGGTTTTTTTGGCGAGGCCTTCGGATTCCGCATAGGCGTTGATAGTGCGCGTCAGAGCGCCCCGGAACCCGGCCAAATGGGTACCACCGTCCCGCTGCGGGATATTGTTGGTAAAGCACAATGTGTTTTCGTGGTAGCTGTCGTTCCATTGCAGCGCCACTTCCAGGGTAACACCGTCCTTTTCGCCGTTAACCAAGATGGTCGGATTGAGCGCGGTTTTGGAGCGGTCCAAATAATTCACGAACTCCAGCAGCCCGCCCTGGTAATTCAGGTCCACGGTTTTAACATCCACGTGGCGCGCATCGGTCAGCGACAGGCCGACGCCGGAATTGAGAAAGGCGAGCTCGCGCAATCGGTGCTCCAAGGTGGCAAAGTCAAATTCCAGATTGGTGAAGGTTTTGGGCGATGGCTCGAAGGTAACCTCGGTGCCGGTTCGCTCGCCCGCATCGCCGATTATCTCCAACGGCGTATCGACTTCGCCGTCTTTGAAGGTCAGCACATGTTCCTTGCCATTGCGCCATATGCGCAACTTCAAATGGGTCGAGAGAGCATTGACCACGGAGACACCGACGCCGTGCAAGCCGCCGGACACTTTATAGGAATTCTGGTCGAATTTGCCGCCCGCGTGCAGGTGGGTCATGATAACCACCGCCGCCGGCACGCCCTCTTCTTCGTGGATATCCACCGGAATACCGCGTCCGTTATCGGTGACCGTCACCGATCCGTCACCATTCAGTTGAACCGTTACCGTATCGCAATGCCCGGCGAGGGCTTCGTCGATGGCGTTGTCCACCACCTCATAGACCATGTGGTGCAGGCCCGAGCCGTCGTCGGTATCGCCGATAAACATGCCCGGGCGCTTGCGCACCGCATCGAGCCCGCGCAAAACCTTGATCGATTGCGCATCGTAGGCATCGTTACCGCCATCCTTATCAATACCGTTGCCGGCATCATCGGTGGCGGCTGCTTCGGTTTGGTCCTCGATCTCTTTATCGCTCATACACTACGTTTCCTTATCAACAGCCGGGTTTCGCCTGGGCGCCCGGTTAATCATGGCGTTTAAGCAACCGGTGTAATCCGGCCGTTATCGATCCGAAATCTCTGCGCGGTGTCGCCGAGCGGCGCGAACACCGCTTCGTCGGTGCCGGTCATCCAGGCTTGCGCGCCAAGCTCGGAGACCAGATCGAACAAGGCCTCCCGGCGCGTGTCGTCGAGATGGGCGGCGACCTCGTCGAGCAGCAAAAGCGGCGCATGGCCCCGGTCCTCGGCCTGCAATTGGGCGGCCGCGAATACGATGGAGACCAACAGGGCTTTTTGCTCGCCGGTCGAGCAACGCGCCGCTTCCAGGCCGGCGACCGAGTGGCGGACCATCACGTCGCTGCGGTGCGGCCCGATCGAAGTGCCGCCGCCGGCCGCGTCCTTGGCGCGGCTGGCACGCAGGGCAGCCCGCATTTGATCCTCGGCGGCCAGCGCCGGCCCGGCCGCCAGCCAATCTTCCAGCGCGCCGCCGAGCGTTATGAGGGCGCCGGGAAACGGGCCGCGGCTCCTGGCGGCAACGGGACCGAGCCGGGCGATGGCGTCGCGCCGGCGGACGGCGACAGCAATACCATGGGTGGACAGGGACTCTTCGATGGCGTTGAGCCAGTCCTGATCCGATGCGCCGTCGCGCAAAAGCCGGTTACGGCTGCGCAGGCTTTGCTCATATGCATTGAGCGGCCCGGCATGGTCCGGATCAAAGCCCAAGATCAGCCGGTCGATGAAACGGCGCCGCGCCGATGGCCCCTCCAGGAACAGTCGGTCCATTTGCGGGGTCAGCCACTGGGCGCTGATCTGGCGCCCAAGCGCGGCCTGGTTCTTTGCCGGCGCGCCATCAAGCTTGATCACCCGGCGCGCCCGCTCGGTCTCAGCCCCTTTCTGCAGATATCCGGTGCCCAAATCCATCTCTATGCCGTCCCTCTCGATACGCGCCGCGACCGCCCAGGCGCGGGGCGGATGGCCATCAATGGCGGCGCCGGGGTCCACGCGGCCAACCTCGGACAAGGGCGCCCGGCGCAATCCGCGACCGGGAACAAGATAGGACAGCGCTTCCAGCAAATTGGTTTTCCCGGCGCCGTTGGGTCCGGTCAGCACCACCGGGCGCGTATCGGTTTCCAGGCGGACAAAGGGAAAGCTCCTGAAATCGGTAAGGCTAAGCCTCAGAACGGCTATTCTGGCCATTTCCTGGTCCTGAGCACCGGCAGTAGGCTCTGGGCCCGGTTCCCCGGAATCCCGTACCGCCGCATTTTCCAATAAATTCAGGGGCACACCCTCACACGCGCATCGGCATCAAAACATAAAGTGCGCTGTCATCGCTGGAATCCTGAACCAAAGTGGGCGACGCGGCGTCGGACAGCTTCAGCCTGGCCAGTTCGCCGTCTATTTGCTGTGTGATATCCAGCAGATAGCGGGAATTAAAGCCAATCTCGATATCGCCGGAATCATATTTCACGGCCAATTCTTCGGTCGCCGTGTCATTGTCGGGACTGTTGGCCGACAGCATCAAATTGCCGGCCGACAGGCTCAATTTGACGGCCCGCGATTTCTCCGTCGAAATGGCCGATACCCGGTCCACCGCCGCCGCGAACTGTCTGGCATCGACCTCCAGTTCCTTGTCGTTATCCGCCGGGATCACCCGGTCATAGTCGGGAAAGGTGCCGTCGATCAATTTGGAGGTCAGCACGCAATCTTCGAAGGCGAACCGTATTTTGGTTTCGGAAAGGGATAGCTGTACGTCGCCCTCGGCATCTTCGATCAGCTTCCGGAGCTCGGTGACTGTTTTCCTGGGCACAATGACGCCCGGCATGTCGTCGGCGCCCTCGGGGCGCGGCAGATCGACGCTGGCCAGACGGTGGCCGTCGGTGGCCACGGCGCGCAAGACCGGGGTGCCGTCACTTTCCGCGGCGTGGATATAAATGCCGTTCAGATAATAGCGGGTTTCCTCGGTCGAAATGGCAAAACGGGTGCGGTCGATCAGATTCTTTAATTCGCCGACCGAAATGGCGAAGCTGTGCGGCAGCTCGCCGCCCGAAAGCACGGGAAAATCTTCGGTCGGCAGGCAGCTCAGCGTGAAACGGGACCGCCCGGCGACCAGAACCAGCTGGCCGTCGCCGCCGGTGCAATCAAGCTCCACCTGCGATCCTTCGGGAAGTTTGCGGACAATATCGAACAAAGTATGGGCCGGCGCCGTGGTCGAGCCGGTGGTCACCACGTCGGCGGGGATGGTTTCGACGATATCCAGATCCATATCGGTCGCGTTGAGGCTGAGCCGTCCGTCGGGCGCATCGAATTTCACGTTGGACAAAATCGGTATGGTGTTGCGCCGCTCGACGATGCTTTGAATATGGGCGAGAACCTTCAGCAGCAAACCGCGTTCAATCGTTATTTTCATGGTTATACTTCGTTCCCTATGGTCAAATGTTGCCGGCCCTGTTGCGCAAAATCACACAAATGCCGCACATGCTTGTTTGCATAATGTTCTAACAATTTTTCCGCCAGCCGCCGACGCGTGAAGGGCGCCGGATGGCGCAAAATGATTCGCCCGCCATTATAGCAAAAACCATTGAAAACCGAAGCGTTTTCGAAGCCGATAAAACCCTTTGCCAGGCAAGTGCCGGGCAAGGACCGGCCCGCCGCCGACTCAGCCTTCGAGCATACGGCGCAACAGTTCCACATCCTCGGCAAAAGTGGAATCGTGGTCGCGCAGTTCATCCACTTTTTTAACCGCGTGCATGACCGTGGTGTGGTCGCGGCCGCCGAATTTGCGGCCAATTTCGGGCAGCGAGCGGGACGTCAATTGCTTGGCCAGATACATGGCAACCTGACGCGGGCGAGCCACCGAGCGGGCGCGGCGCGCCGAATGCATGTCCGAAACGCGAATGTTGAAATGTTCGGCCACCCGCTTCTGAATTTCCTCGATGGTGACCCGCCGGTCGTTGGCGCGCAGCAAATCGTGCAGCACCTCCTGGGTGGTTTCCAGAGTCAACTCGCGGCCGATCAGTTGCGTGTGCGCCGCCACCCGGTTGAGCGCCCCCTCCAATTCGCGAACATTGGAGGTAATTTTATGGGCCAGGAACTCCAGCACTTTTTGCGGCGCGTCGATTTGAATCTGTTCGGCCTTGGATTCCAAGATTGCCAGGCGCAATTCGTACGTGGTGGCGTGAATATCGGCGACCAGCCCGCAATTGAGGCGCGATTTCAGGCGTTCCTCGACGCCTTCCAGGTCCGACGGCGATTTATCCGCCGACAAAATGATTTGGCGGCCTTGATCGACGAGGGCATTAAAGGTATGGAAAAATTCCTCCTGGGTCGCATCGCGGCCGCCGATGAACTGAACGTCATCGATCATCAAAACATCAACCGAGCGGAACTGATCCTTGAAATCCACGGTATTCTGGTCGCGCAGGGCGCGCACAAACCGGTACATGAATTTTTCCGCCGATAGATACATAACTGTCCGGGCCGGATCGCGCTGTTGGATTTCCCAGGCGATGGCGTTCATGAGATGGGTCTTGCCAAGTCCGACGCCGCCATAAAGGAATAAGGGATTAAACGGAACCGACGGCGCTTCGGCGACACGGCGCGCGGCCGCATAGGCAAACTCGTTGGGTTTGCCGACCACGAATTTGGAAAAAACAAATCTGGCATCCAGCGGCGCCGAGATATCGCTGGCCGCCGACCATCCATTCGCCGGTGCGCCGCCCCGGGCGGTCTCGGTCGGCTGGTCCAAGGGCTCGGTATCTTCGCTCGGCTGGGCTTTGGATTTGGGAATGATGCGCACCTGAACCGAATGCACATTCTCGTTCTCACCGGCCCACAGTTCCTTCAGCCGGTCCAGATAATTGGCTTTGACCCAATCGCGCATAAAGCGGCTGGGCACACCCAATCGCACTTCGCTGCCTTCCAGCCCGGAAACTGAAATGGGCTTCACCCAATTCTCGAAAGCGGTATCTCCGATCTCGGCTTTTAGCCGGCTCGAGACCCGGTACCATTCCGTCTGAAGTTGTTGATCGTCGCGAGCAGTGTTCATTCAATTGCAAGCCATCAAAATATCACCCACCTGGACGCTAGAGCCTAAAACCTGGCCCGCCGAACCGCCGTCTGGCATCGCGAACTTTTATTTAGAGGCAAAAACACAGAACACATTTGCCCCCCCTGAATAGTCCCAGATATGAGCGAACACTCCCGCCCACTTGCCGGAAAAACTTTCCGGCTGAAGCCTTGTTGGCACTTTAATTATTATTGGTGTTTATTTAGAATTTCCAAGTATCCTTCAGTTAATACTTAGATATATTAATTTTTACTGAAATTATGGAACCCCAAAAGCCCTGATCGAATACTTTACAAGTCATGCGTTGTCCGAAATCTTTGAATTTTCATTGTCGCGCGACCAAATGAATCTACTCGGCAATAAAATTTGATTCAACAGGACCGAAAAGAGAACGTCTAAAATAATCTTCTTGACAGGTCCGCCAATTTCGAATCGCACGCATTTTTTCGATCCAAATGAGGGCGCCCATCAAAAAAGCCGCAGCGATTAATTGCGGCTCCAAGACGTCACCGACGCAATTGGATCAGGCTTCGAGCGCCTTGATCCGCGCCGACAATCGCGACAGGGTTCTGGAGGCTTTGTTGCGGCGCATGATGCCCTTCTGGGCGCCGCGCATAATCATCGGCTGGGCGCTTTGAAGGGCGGTCTTGGCCGCCGACGCATCGCCGCTGAGGATCGCCTGCTCGACTTTTTTGATCGAAGTGCGAACGCCGCTGACGCGGTTTTTATTGACCACCGCCTGACGCACGGTGCGCCGGATACGCTTCTTTGCCGACCGGATGTTGGCCATTGATTTTCTTCCATATTATGGGATGCGAAGGGCGGGTTTATATAAGGGGGCCGGGGGCGCGTCAAGCCCCGGAAACGGATGTCAGGCTTGTGAAAATCGGGTACCGGGCGACGGCTTCACGGGGATTGGCCAGAGGGCGGACCGGGGACCGGCGCCAGACTGAAGCGCAGCCTGATGCGGTTGCCTGGTAACGGAAATATGGTCAGATTCAGGATTTCGCCTTCGCGCCGGAAATGACCCGCCGCCAGCTTCTGCCATCCCAGTTGGGGGAGGGTCGCGCCATAGAAGTCGCGCACAGCTTTCTCAGCGATGGCACCGGTGAGGCTGGTTGTCACGATACGGCCTTCGGGTGTGTCGAATACCACCGGCCCCCCGGGCTCGGCGGCAAGACCCTCCAGCATCGGCAAGTCGGCGATACCGGGAACAAATTGGGCCGCCGCCGGCGCCGCATACACCAGGCCCGCCAACAGGTATCCGGCTATCGCTGCCGCCTGGAACAATAAAATGTGGACCGGCCGGCCTGAACCAATCTTTGGATCCCGCCGGTTTTTTCGATCTCGCAGGTACATCCCGGACATGCCTCCCCCTGGCGCCCATAAACAGTGAATTGATGTTGAAAATAGCCGAGCGTGCCATCGGGCGAAACATGGTCGCGAAGGCTGGTGCCGCCAGCGGCGATGGCGTCGCTGAGGACGCCGCGGATGGCGGCGGTCAATTTTTCTGCGCGGCCGCCCTGCACGGTTCCCGCTTTGCGTTTCGGCGATATGCCGGACCGGAACAGGCTTTCGCACACATATATATTGCCGAGCCCGGCGACAATGCGCTGATCCATGAGCGCCGCCTTGATCGGAAAGGCGCGGCCCTTGAGCCGGCGCGCCAGTTCATCGGCGTTGAACTGGTTGGAAAGCGGATCGGGCCCCAGATTGCGCAGCAATTTGTGGTCATCAATGGTATCGGCGTGATCCAGCAGCACCGCCCCGAATCGGCGCGGATCGGTAAATCGGATGCAGGCGCCGGCATCGGTCACGAAATCAATATGATCGTGGCGGCCGGGCGCCGGCGGCGGTTCCCGCCAAACGGTCATATGCCCGCTCATCCCTAGGTGAATTATGAGCACGCAGCCATCATCCATGTGGACCAGAATATATTTGGCCCGCCGGGTGAGGCGCTTGACGCGGTTGCCAACCAGCCGTGCAGCCAGATCATCCGGCAGCGGCCAACGGAGTTTTTGGACCCGCACCTCGACGGCGGTCAGGGTGGCGTTCTCCAGTGCCGGCGCCAGGCCACGGCGCACGGTTTCAACTTCGGGCAATTCGGGCATGGCAACAAAGTAGCGGTTTTGGAAGTCTTCGGCTATGGTCCTGCCATGTCCGACCACACGAATCTGTCCGCCGGCATCGAAAACGACCCGAATGCGCCAGAACCGCCGAACGTGAATTTCGGCCGCCAAAGGGTGCCTCCGGAAGAAAAAACACCGCTGGTGCGGGGCGTGTTCGACAGCGTCGCCGGCCGCTACGATCTGATGAACGATCTGATGAGCGCCGGCGTGCACCGTATCTGGAGGGCCGAACTGGTCCGCCGCCTCCGGCCCGCCGCCGGTGACCGGATAATCGATATCGGCGGCGGCACCGGTGATATTGGCATTCGCCTGATGAAGGCCGGCTGCAACGATGTCAGCATTTGCGACATCAATTTGGAGATGCTGGAAACCGGCCGCGGGCGCGCCCTCGATAAGGGCATAACGCAAGGGCCGGATTGGATTTGCGGCAACGCCGAAGCCTTGCCGTTTGCCGATTCCGGCGCCGATGCCTATGTCACCGCCTTTTGCCTTCGTAATGTCACCGATCTCGCCGCCGCGCTGGCCGAAGCCAAGCGGGTGCTGCGCCCGGGCGGGCGGTTCTTTTGCCTGGAATTCAGCCATGTGGCGATCCCGGCCCTGGCCGCGCTTTATGACCGCTATGCGTTCAACGTGCTGCCATGGCTGGGCAAGATTGTGGCCCAGGACCGGGATTCTTATCTGTACCTCGCCGAAAGTATTCGCCGGTTTCCGGACCAGGAAACCTTTTTAGGCATGATCGGGGCAGCCGGATTGCACAGGCCGAAGTTTCAGAATTTGAACGGCGGCATCGCCGCCATTCACTGGGCGCGGCGAATCTAGATATGTTTTCGTCGGCCCGGAATATCTATCGGTTGTTCGGAATCGCGCGCACGCTGGCCAGGCACGATGCCTTGATTCCCCTGGAAACGGCGGCGATCGCCCCGGGCCTGGTGCGGGCGGCCAAGTTTCTGGCGCGAAAAGAAACCGCCGGGCGGCCCGGGATGCGGCTGGCGGCGGCCTTGCAGGAACTTGGCCCCAGCTTTATCAAGCTGGGTCAGGCGCTGTCGACCCGGTCCGATTTTCTGGGCGATGAGGTGGCCGCCGATCTGTCGGAGCTGCAAGACCATCTGCCGCCGTTCAGCGGTGAAGAGGCGCGCGCCACCATCGCCCGGGAACTGGATGCGGATATGGACAGCCTGTTCCAATCCTTCGACGATGTGCCGATCGCCGCCGCCTCCATCGCGCAGGTGCATTTCGCGGTAACCAGCGACGGCGAGGAAGTGGCGGTCAAGGTGCTGCGCCCGGGCATCGAGCAGGCGTTCGGCCGGGATTTCGAATTGTTCCAGTGGCTGGCCAGCCTCGCCGAGCGCACCCGGCCCGAATTGCGCCGCCTGAAACCGTTGGAGATCATCCGCACCTTCGAGGAAACCGTGCGCATGGAAATGGATTTGCGCCTGGAGGCCGCCGCCGCCGGTGAATTGGCGGAGAATTTCACCGGCGATACCAGCTTTCGCGTGCCGTTGGTGGATTGGAGCCGTACCGCCCGGCGGGTGATGACCCTGGAGCGGGTCGGCGGCATTCCCATCGATGAGCGCCAGGCGTTGATCGATGCCGGTCATAAGCCGGACGAAATTTTGAAGAAATCGGCGGCGGCGTTCTTTAAGCAGGTGTTTCGGGACGGCTATTTCCACGCCGATCAGCATCCCGGCAATCTGTTTGTGAGCGCCGGCGGAGACATTGTCGCCGTCGATTTCGGCATTATGGGCCGGCTGGATAAGCCGACCCGCCGCTACCTTGGCGAGATGCTGATGAATTTTCTGAACCGGGACTACCGCCGCGTTGCCGAGATCCATTTCGAAGCCGGCTACGTTCCCGCCGACAAATCCGTCGAGGCCTTCGCCCAGGCCTGCCGGTCCATAGCCGAGCCGATCCTCGATCGGCCGCAGAAGGAGATTTCCATCGCCCGATTGCTGTCGCAGCTTTTTCAGGTTACCGAAACCTTCGAGATGGAAACCCAGCCCCAGCTTTTGTTGTTGCAAAAAACCATGCTCGTTGCCGAAGGCGTCGGACGCAAGATTTATCCGGAAGCCAATATGTGGTTCCTGGCACAACCGCTGATCGAAAACTGGATGGAAGAAAACATGGGGCCGGAAGCGCAGATCGCCGAAGTCGTCGCCGAAGTTGCCGAGGGCCTCCGCCGATTGCCGAAAGTGGTTGCCGATATCGAAAAAAGCGCCTCGGTGATCGCCAATGGCGGACTGAAAATTGATCCCAAATCCGTCCTAGGCGCCATCGGCAGCCAAAAGCCGCGGTTCCAAATTACCTCGCGCATTTACCTGCTGGTCATCGCCGCGCTCATTTTTTTATTGATATTAATATAAAGATTACAGCGGCAAGTGCTTGAAAAATGAAAATAATCCTAAACTTGCGATTTTCCCGGCAACACGATACATTAACTACAATATCGGTTCGTATTTTTATTGGTAACCCCAATGAGTGATGTTAAACGGGTTCTCCTGATCGTATCGGGAGGCATCGCGGCCTATAAAAGTCTGGAACTTATTCGCCTGCTCAGGACGCGCGCGGTTGCGGTGCGCTGCATCCTGACCAAGGGCGGTGCCCAATTTGTGACGCCCCTCTCGCTGGCCGCGCTGTCCGGCGACACCGTCTATCAGGATTTGTTTTCCCTGACCGATGAAAGCGAAATGGGCCACATCGAGCTTTCCCGGGATGCGGATTTGCTGTTGGTGATGCCGGCAAGCGCCGATATTCTGGCCAAAATGAATGCCGGTCTCGCCGATGATCTGGCGGCGACCGCGCTGTTAGCCACCGACAAGCCGGTCTTGGTTGCGCCGGCCATGAATGTGCGCATGTGGGAACACGCCGCGACCCGAGACAATGTCGAAAATCTGGCCGCGCGCGGCATTCAATTTGTCGGACCGGTTGAAGGCGATATGGCCTGCGGCGAGTTTGGCTATGGCCGCATGGCGGAACCGGCGGAAATTGCCGAAGCGGTACTGAATGTCCTGGCAAACGGCGGCCGGCTCTTGGGAATGCGCGCCATGGTCACCAGCGGACCGACCCACGAAGCCATCGATCCGGTGCGCTACCTGGCCAACCGCTCCTCGGGCCGCCAGGGCCACGCCATCGCCCGCGCCCTAGCCGCCGAGGGAG
Organism: Rhodospirillales bacterium; assembly: GCA_046582475.1. Taxonomy (GTDB): domain Bacteria; phylum Pseudomonadota; class Alphaproteobacteria; order Rhodospirillales; family UBA2165. The sequence continues at coordinate 4,876 of JAYGEH010000175.1, read as the reverse complement.
CCGAAACCATTCTCATCAGCGGGCCGACAAGCCTTGCCGATCCTCCCGGCGTAGCGGTCCGCCACGTGGCCACCGCGGTGGAGATGCTGGCCGCCTGCGAGGCCGAACTGCCTGTCGATATCGTGGTCTGCGCCGCCGCCGTCGGCGATTGGCGCGCCGCCGATTTGGTGGTTGAAAAGCTTAAGAAAAATGGCAGGGCGGCGGCCCTCAAGCTGACCGAAAACCCCGATATTTTGGCCACGCTTTCTCGACATTCGAAAGCCCGCCCTAGGCTGGTCGTTGGGTTTGCCGCCGAGACCGAAAACCTGATCGAAGCGGCCACCAATAAGCTCGGCGCCAAGGGCTGCGATTGGATGGTAGCCAACGATGTGAGCCCGGGCACCGGCACCTTTGGCGGCGATACCAACACGGTCCACCTGATCGACGATAAAGGTGTCGAGGATTGGCCCACCCTTTCCAAGGACGAAGTTGGCCGCCGGCTGGTGGATCGCATCGCGCTTCAATTCGGATCCGAAAACCGATGAACGGCCCAAGGGGCGATGTGGGCGTCGCCATTCAGCGCCTGGCCCATGCGGCCAATTTGCCGCTGCCCGAGGCGGCCACGCCGACGTCCGCCGGCGTCGATCTGATGGCCGCCATCGACGCGGCCATTGAATTGCAGCCGGGCGAGCGCAAAGTCATTCCCACCGGCTTCGCCATTGCGCTGCCCGAAGGCTATGAAGCGCAGGTTCGGCCGCGCTCCGGGCTGGCGGCGCGCCATGGAGTAACGCTGGTCAATGCACCCGGCACCATCGATGCCGATTATCGCGGCGAGATCGGCGCTATCATGATCAACCTAGGAACCGAGGTGTTTGTCATCGAGCCCGGCATGCGCATCGCCCAGATGGTCGTCGCGCCGGTTGCCCGCTTTGTCTGGAAGGAAACCGACGCGCTTTCCGGGACGATGCGCGGCAGCGGCGGCTTCGGTTCGACGGGCACCGGGGCCAAGGACACCGGCGCCAAGAACGCGACTTAAATAATCATGTTCAAGCTTTCCCGAAAGGTTCTGTTCGCCATCGAAGCGGTTGTCGATATCGCCTACCATTCCGGCGGCCAGCCGGTGCAAAGCAAGGAAATCACCCGCCGCCAGGGAATTCCGCGCCGCTATCTAGAGCAGGTTCTGCAGAATCTGGTGCGGGCCGAAATATTGGTCGGTGTGCGCGGCCCCCGGGGCGGCTACAATCTGGCGCGGGAAAGGCGAAGAGTGTCGGTCGGCGAGATCATCCGCGTCGTTCGCGCCCTCGAAACAGCGTCCGATCCATTGGATACGGACGCCAGCTCGGAACTTGCCGAAGCCGTTATCCGGCCGCTCTGGGGCGAATTGCAGGACGAGGTCATGAAGCGTCTCGACCATCTCTCGGTCGATGATTTGTGCAATCGCGCCCACGCCCAAGGCGTCGAGAGCGAGGGCCGCCAATATCTTGATTTCTCAATTTGAATATCTTGGTCCGATCTGGAATAAATTTGGCGGGAAATTACGTGGCTGGGAATAATAAGCGCATGGACGACACCGGCTCCGGCCAGACTTTTCACGGACGCATTTACAACAATATTGTCGAAACCATCGGCAACACACCGCTGATCCGCATCGAGCGGATGGCCCGCGAAGACGGCTGCGTCGCCGAGATAGTGTGCAAGTGCGAATTTTTCAATCCACTGTCGTCGGTCAAGGACCGCATCGGCTACGCCATGATCGAGGCCGCCGAGCGGGACGGATCGCTGCAGCCCGGCGCCTTGATCGTCGAGCCCACATCGGGAAATACCGGAATTGCGCTGGCCTTCGTCTGCGCCGCCAAGGGCTACCGGCTGATCCTGACCATGCCCGAAAGCATGTCGCTGGAGCGGCGCAAAATGCTGTTGCTCCTGGGCGCCGAGATCGAACTGACGCCGGCCGAGAAAGGCATGCCGGGCGCCATCCGCCGGGCCGAGGAAATCTGCAAAAATTCGCCGAGCGCCTTCATGCCCCAGCAATTTTCCAACGAAGCCAATCCCGAGATTCACCGGCGCACCACGGCCGAGGAAATTTGGAACGATACCGGCGGCCGTGTCGATGCGGCGATCATCGGGGTCGGCACCGGCGGCACTCTGACCGGGGTTGCCAGCGCGATCAAGGAACGCAAACCGGAATTCCTGGCCATCGCGGTCGAGCCGGAGAACAGCCCGGTATTGTCCGGCGGTGTCCCCGGCGCGCACCAGATCCAAGGCATCGGTGCCGGCTTCGTTCCGGAGATACTGAATACCGGCCTTATCGACGAAATTATTCAGATCGGCAACGAAAGCGCCTATATCATGGCCCGGCGCGCCGCCAGGACCGAGGGATTGCCGGTGGGCATCTCGTCGGGCGCCGCCATCGCCGCGGCGCTGGAAATCGGCAGGCGCCCGGAAATGGAGGGCAAATTGATCGTCGCCATATTGCCGTCCTTCGCCGAACGCTATTTGACGACGCCGCTTTTCGACGGGCTCGGCTAGGCCCCATTGGGATAACCAGACGGCAAAACCAGGCGGAAATAATGGACGATCAGGAACTCGAACGCTACGCCCGCCATATCCTGTTGCCGGAGATCGGCGGCGCCGGGCAAAGCCGGCTTTTGGACGCCCGCGTGCTGGTCATCGGCGCCGGCGGATTAGGATCGCCGGCGATCTTGTATTTGGCGGCGGCCGGCGTCGGCACCATCGGCATCATCGATGACGACGCCGTCGATCTCTCCAATTTGCAGCGCCAGATCGTGCACGCCACGGCGCGCATCGGGGCGGCCAAGACGGACAGCGCCCGCCAAGCCGTGGCGGCCATCAATCCCGGCGTTACGGTGAAGCCGATGCCGGAGCGCCTGACCGCCGAAAATGCCGCCGCCATCATCGCCGATTATGACATTGTCGCCGACGGCAGCGACAATTTTGAAACCCGTTTTTTGGTGAACGACGCCTGTTACTTCGGCCAAAAAACGCTGGTTTCGGCGGCCATTCTCCGCTTCGACGGCCAGCTCAGTACCTTCAAGCCGCACGCCGGCGACGGCCATCCCTGCTACCGGTGCCTGTTCCCCGAACCGCCGCCGCCGGACATGGTTCCGTCTTGCGCCGAGGCCGGCGTGATGGGCGCCTTATGCGGCGTCATGGGGTCCCTGCAGGCGGCCGAGGTGATCAAGGAAATCACCAGCGCCGGCGATACCCTGTCGGGATCGCTGTTGATTTTCGACGGCCTGCGCACCGATTTCCGCAAAATAAAGATGCACCCCGATCCCGGCTGCGCCCTTTGCGGGCCGGACGCCACCATCAAATCCCTTCTATAATTAAAGCCGATCGGGCGGTTTATCGCCGGCGATAAATGCCTCGACGTTGGCGATCACCCGCATCCCCATATCGATGCGCCCGGCCAGCGTCGCCGAGCCCAGATGCGGCAGCAGCACCACATTTTCCAGCCCAAGAAGCAACCGATGGATGGCCGGCTCGGCCTCGAACACGTCGAGACCGGCGCCGGCGATGGCGCCCCGGCGCAAAACATCGGCCAACGCCGCTTCATCGATAATGCCGCCCCTCGACGCGTTGACCACAAAGCCATGGGGCGGCATCAGGGCCAGCCGCTCCGCCGACAGCAAATGATGGGTTTCGGGGCTTAAGGGGCAATGGACCGACAGGATATCCACCGACCCGATCATGGCGTCCAGGTTGTCCCAATAGGTGGCCGCCAGCTCGGCCGCCAGGGCGCCGTCCACCGGCCGCCGGTTGTGATAGTGAACCGCCATACCGAAGCCCCGCGCCCGGCGCGCCAGGGCGCTGCCGATGCGGCCCATGCCGATGATGCCGAGCCTGGCCCCGTTGACGCGCTGGCCGAGATGCTGGGTCGGCGCCCAGCCGCTCCAGCCGCCACCCCGGGCCAAGCGTTCGCCCTCGCCCAGCCGGCGCGCCGCCATGAGGATCAGCGCCATGGCCAAATCCGCCGTGTCCTCGGTGAGCACGTCGGGGGTATTGGTGACCATGAGCCCCTTATTGGCGGCCGCCTGCAGATCGATATGGTTGACGCCGACGCCGAAATTGGCGAGCAGCTTCAGCTTCGCACCGGCGTGGCCGATAATTTCGGCGTCCACGACGTCGCTGACGGTCGGCACGATGACGTCGGCGCGGCCAAACGCCGCCGCCAGTTGTTCGGCGCCGAGGGGCCGGTCATCGGCGTTCAGTTCGGCATCGAACAGCGTCCGCATCCTGGCCTCGACCGCATCGGGCAGTTTGCGCGTTACGATAAGTTTGGGCTTTTGCGCCACGGCTTGATACCTCCGCCTTCATTTTCAGGGAGCCAACATAGAGCGGTTCCGGATAAATATGAACCATTTGACCGGGATGATTTTGCCCCGTGGCGAGGAGCGCGTCGCATGGCGATGCATTGCATCGGCAAAGGCGTGCGACGATGTCCACGGGTCAAAAGCACCCGGCCTGCGGTGGGTCAAATCGGCTCCCCGGGGTCGTTGCGGCGCTTGCCCGATGGATCCGCATCGCGCTGCGCACCGCGCCTACCCGGAAAACCGATTTGTTCCCATCAAATTGATTCATATTTATCCGGAACCGCTCTCGCGATCCCGGCTTCCCGGCCACACCAGCGGCATCAGGATCAGCCACAGAAGCCCGGCGCCCCGGACCGCCTGCCGATTTCGGAAAATCGGACGCCGTTGCCGCGGCGCTCGGCATCCGGGCACGAGAAGGTGGTTCTGGCGGATCGGATCGACTGGCAATTTTTGTTCGATACTTTTGGCGAGGCTTATACCGACCGGCCCTGATCGTTATTGGCTGTGAGTTTTACAAGCGGATCATGAGTCCGATAGTTTCATGATGTTTGAGGTTGTCCCAG
>JAYGEH010000416.1:0-7312 GCA_046582475.1 Rhodospirillales bacterium | reverse complement strand
GCCAATTCGTCCTGGCAGAAGCCGGCAAACGCATCGTCGTCCAAATCCAAGGCCAGCGCGATGCCACCCATGACAAGGCGGCCGAGCGCGACCATGACCCGGTGATAGTCTTCCATGACCGGCCGGAACCCCGGTAGCGTGGCCGGCCATTGGTTGGGTCCATGATTGAATTTTCCGGCCAGGACCCGGGGATCGTCCAGGGAAATTTCCGGCCCGGAATAAAACCCCTCCTTCAAATCCGGCGGCTGGCCGATCTCAAGGGTCTGGGCGCGCAACGGTTCGTACCCACGGTTGCAAATCGAGTGGCTGAGGTTAATGGCGTATTTCTCTGCCTCCGGCAGTGCGAAGAAGGCTTTGGATTGCCGGAATACGGATCGCCGCAGTGCGTCCGGTACCGCATGGCCTTGAATATAAAAAAAGCCCTTGTTGAGACAGGCCCCCAGCAGCGCCCGGCCGACCGCTTGGCGATCCTCGGCCGCGTCGCTTCTTAAGGCCAATATATCAATGACCGGCAACGCTTTTTGCGGGACGATTTTGGCGTCTAGGTTTTGCTCTGACATGGCCAGGCGTTATAGCACGGCATCCCACCCCTGGGCGATATCCATTCGGCGCCAATCGCGTTTCGAAGCCGGTATTGCCAACCGGCGATAAATCCATTCGCGAGTCCCGGCCCTACCGGGTATCATCTCGGGACGAATTCAGTCTCTGGCTTGAAAATCGGGCCGGAATCGGTCCGGGGAAGAAGCGCATAAATTGGATACAACAGAACTCCTGAAAATTTCCCGCGACAAATCCGTCGAGGGACGCGAGAAACTCGCCAAATCCGTCACCAGCCTGTTTATGGAAAGCGATGGTGTGATGTCGGACCGGGAGCGCTCCCTCATGCTCGATATCCTGCACCGGCTGGTACATGATTTCGAAAAAAGCGTGCGCGCGATCATTGCCAAAAATCTGAAGGATTGGTCAGACATTCCCCAGGATTTGGCGACATTTCTGGCCAACGATGACATCGATGTGGCCTATCCAATCTTGAGCAAATCGGGAATTTTGAAAGATGAAAACCTGATCGAGATCATTCATCACCGGACGATGGAACATCAGATGGCCATCGCCATCAGATAATCGGTGAGCGAGAACGTGTCTTCGGCCCTGGTCGAGGAAGGGAATCCGCAGGTCATTACGAAATTGCTGGAAAATCCTAGCGCTGAAATTTCAAAAACCGCCTTTGAATATATCGTTGATGAGGCGCAGCGCGTGGATTCATACCGCGAACCGATTCTCAGGCGCGAAGAGCTCGATTCAAAATTGGCGCAAAAACTGTTCCTGTGGGTTTCGGCGGCGATGCGCCAGCACATCACCGATCAATTCAGCCTGGATATCGACGTGATCGATGCGCTTCTGGAAAAATCGGCCCGCGAAATTTTCGCCACCAGACCCGCCGATGCAGTCGAGACCAAGATCTCGGACGAATTGGCAAATCAGATTGCCGAAGCGCAAGACATGGATCCCGAATTCATGATCTCGGTCTTGAACCAGGGAGAGGTCAATCTCTTTATGTCCCTGTTCAAGAATTTTACCGGGCTTCGGGTGAACTTGATCCGGCGCATCATATTCGAGCCCGGCGGCGAGGGTTTGGCAATTGCGTGCAAGGCAATCGGGCTGTGCAAATCGGATTTTACCACAATTTATGCGCAAATCCGGCGTTCCGTGCCGTCTTTGGTGACGAATTTTGATCAGGAAATCCGGAAAATATTGAATTTCTTCGATTCCTTTGAGGTCGAGACGGCGAAGAAGGTTCTCGGCCGTTGGAAGCTGGATTCAAATTACCTGGCAGCCATTCGCGAACTGGAAATCGGCAGTGGATGACTTGGTGCATGGCGGTGGTTTCGACAAGCTGCGGCGCGCTTAGGTGCATACCGCCCGAAGGCGCCGGCGCCGGCGAAACGGTCACCGTGATCTTCCGCCCCGAGGATGTCCATGTGCTAGGTAATGGCAGCGGCGGCGGTCGCAGCAGCGATGAGAACATTCTGACCGGCGAGGTCGCCGAGGTCATGTTCGTTGGCGAGGCCTTGGAATGCCAGGTGGTGGTCGGCGATACCAGGATGCGGCTCAAACTGCACCCCGCGACCAAGGTTGCACCCGGCCAAAAGATCGATCTCGCGATCCCGGTTGACCGCTGCCGGGTGCTGGCCGAGTAAGCCCCTCCTCTACCCGCCGAGCCGCGTCCGGGCCTCGGCGGCGGCGTCTTCCATGGTCATGAACTGAGCGCCGGCATCGGCCAGCTTCACCAGCAATCCTTCCAGCGCCAGCATGCGGGCGCCGCGGCCGATCACGTAGGGGTGCATGGTGTAGGTCAACACGCCCCATTCCACCGATTTTCGCATATAGACGAACTCGTCCCACCAGGCGTCCAATACGGCGCGGGGTGATTGGAGGCCGGGCAAGGCAACGTCGGGCGTGCGGATAAATTCGAAATGGGGATGATCGTCCAAGGACCAGCTAATGGGCATTTCGATCAGATCGGTCTCCAAGCCATAACGGATCGGCTGGCCCAGCTTGAATTGATCGTTGAGCCGGGCGCGGCTGGGAATATAGTCGCTGTTCATCAGGCTGGAATCGTATTTCATGTTCTCTTCGATCAGGAGCTCCAGGGTATTCTCCGACAGGGCCCAGGACGGCGAGCGGTAGCCCCGGGCGCGCTGCCCGGTGAGCTTTTCGATGGCGTCGTTGGCGCGGCCCATGTCGGCGGCCTCTTCCTCGCGGCTTTGCTGGGCCGGCGGGATATGGGCCCAGCTGTGGTGGGCGATCTCGTGGCCGCCAGCCAGCACCGCTTCGCAGGCGGCGGGATGGCTGGCGATGGTGAAGCCGGGAATGAACCAGGTGGACGGCAAGCCGCGCTCTTTAAGAAGCCCAAGAATCCGCTGCGCCCCGACCAGCCCGAACTCGCCCCTGGATAGCGGTGTCGGCGTATCCCAGCCGCGCGCGATGAAACCGGATTCGGTGTCGAAATCGAAGGTCAGGCAGACAATATTGCGGGCCATGAGGCGTCTATTCGGCGGCACGAGATGCCGCGCCCGCCTGCAAGGGATAGTAGGTGAAGGCGTTTTCGCAGGGCGGGCCGGCGGCGATATGCATGGAGCGGTTTTCCAGATCGATCACCAGCGCCGCGTTGGTCATGGTGCGCCTGGGCTCCGGCTGACGTGAATCCGGATGGCGGCAAATGGCATTGGGGGCGGCGAAATGATCGCCGAGGGCGGCGGCGAAATGGTTCATGTCCAGGCTGCCCAGATTCTTGCGCAGCAACCGGTCCAGCCGGTTGGCCCGGAACAAGGTGCTGGGACTGAGCCGTTCCATTTGCGAAGGCCCGTGGCGGGGATCGGTGAAATGGTTGGCATGGGTGATCAGCCCGTCGACGGGAAAATGCGCCGACGTGGCGTCGGGGCTTGTTTCGATATTGATGATCTCGCCGTCGCCATCCCCATTGCCTTGGCCGATAACGAAATTGGCGGAACAGACCCGCCGAGTCGCCAGCACCGGCAGCAAAGCCAGATCATAGCTATCCGCGTCCAGCACTTCGCGGCAGCGCATATGGAACGGCTTTTCATATTTGTTGCGCCCGTCATGGTCGGACACCAGCCCGTTTTCCACCAATCCAATGCCGTGCTCGTTGACGCCCTGCTTGCCGCCGACGATGCCGGCTTCGGTGAAGCAGATGAAATCGGGTCCATCGTCGCGGCTAACGCGCAGTACCGTGCAATGGCCATGCACGCCGGCCAGCCAGTCCCAGTTCTGGCCTAATATGACGTGCTTGTTGAAGGTCGCCTCGGGCAGCGCGCCGAACGATGTGCAGCCGTCCGCCTGGTCAGCCGCCTTGGCCTCATCGCCCATGAGCCCGAAGGTGATTTCATAGCGGGCGTTGAGCATGGCGATATCTGAGAGCGCAATTCCCGACCCTTCGGCGACACCGCGCATTTCTTCGCCGTAAGCCTGATTGTGATCATTGATGGCGCCGATCCAGATCTCGCCTTCGGCCCGCGCCGCGCCCGCCGATAAGCCGCTGGCCGCGAAGCGGGCGAGATAGGTTTCGATATTGGCGGCGATGGAAGGCGCCAAGGTTTTGCCGTGCGCCAGCCCGCGCTCAAAAGCGGAACCATCCAAATTCAATACCCGGAGATCGCTCATAATCTTCCCTCAACTCAGCGGCGCCATGGAGACCCAGGCGCCGGTTTCGGAGCTTTGCAAACAGGCCTCGGCAAATTGTACATCACGAATGCCGGCGGCGTAATCCGATTTCAACGGCGCGTCCGCCGCCACGTGGCGAAGGAACTGCTCCCAGCCCACCCGGTACAGGTTGATATAGGGCCCGGCCTCCGGCACCTCGACCCAATTGGCGGCATGATCGACCCGGTAATCCATGGTGCCCGCATCGCCGCCCAGATTGAAGCCGCGAATATCGGGCGTCGAGCCGGCCGCTTGCGCCCGGCAGCGGCGCATGCCAGCCACCGCCGAGCCCTTGGCGCCATCGATTTGAAAATGAACCAGGTCGTCGCCGATCACCCGCTGCGCCCAGCTCGACGTGATGGTGCCGAAGGCGCCGCTTTCTAGCTCGACAATGACCGAGCAACTGTCCTCCACATCCACATCGAACGTAGACCCGGCTTCGTCGGCGCGCTTCGGCTGCGCCGTCCAGCCGGCCGCTGTGATGCGCTTCATGGCGCCCATCATGCTTTCCACCACATAACGCCAATGGCAATACATGTCCGGAAACAATCCGCCGCCGCCGGATTTTTGGTAATTCCAACTTGGCCGGTTGGCGGGCGCCTGCAGCCCGTCGAACACCCACCACCCGAAATCCAGGCGGAAGTTGACCACCCGCCCGAAGAAACCGTCCGTCGCCAGCTTTGCCAGTTTGCGGTAGCCGGGCGCATTGATCTTGTCCTCGACGGCGCCCATTTTCAGCCCCTTTGCCTTGCCCGCCGCAAGGATGGCGAGACCGTCGCGGGTGCTGGGGGCCACCGGTTTTTCCGCATAGATATGCTTGCCGGCATCGATGGCGCGTCGCAGCAGGGGCAGGCGGAGATGGGTCGCGGCGGCATCGAAAAAAACCGGATAGGCATCGTCGGCCAGCACCGCGTCCAGATCCGTGGTCCAGTTATCGACGTTTGCGGCACGGGCAATCCCGGCTAGCTTGGCTTCATTGCGCCCGGCCAAAATCAAATTCGGCATAACCGTCACACCGCCGCCGGCATCCAATCCACCCTCGGCGATGATCGGCGCCAGCGCGTTGGCCAGATGCTGGGTCGAGGCGATGCGCCCGGTGGCGCCGTGCACAATGATGCCTAGCTCGCGGATGGCCATCGAGATTTAGGCCGCGTCGCGGATGGCGCGCCAGACCTTGTCCGGCGTCGCCGGCATTTGCAGGTTGCGGACGCCCAAGGGCTCCAGGGCATCGTTGATGGCGTTCATCACCGCGGCCAGCCCGCCGACGGTGCCGCATTCGCCGGCGCCCTTGACGCCCAGGGGATTGGTGGTGGCCGGCACCGGATGGCTGCCAAGATCGAAGTGGCAGAAATTATCGGCCCTCGGCATGGCGTAATCCAGGAACGAGCCGGTCAAAATCTGACCGTTGTCATCATAGATCATGTCTTCCATGATCGCCTGGCCGGCGGCTTGCGCGATGCCCCCATAGACTTGGCTATTGACCAGCAACGGGTTCAATTCGACGCCCACGTCGGAAACCGCGGTATAGCGGACAATTTCCACGGCGCCGGTTTCGGGATCGATCTCCACCTCGCAGACGTGGCAGCTATTGGGAATATTGTTGGCCTCCGGCGACCAGGTGGCGGTCTCGTAAAGGCCGATCTCGATCTCCGGCGGCAGCTTGGTTTGATCGAACGCGGTCTTGGCCACATCGGTGATGGTGACCGAGTGGTCGGTGCCGGCCACCGAAAAAACGCCGTCGTCGAACGCGATATCGCCTTCCGCCGTTTCCAGCATATGGGCGGCGATGCGCCGGCCCTTTTCGATCACCTTCTCGGCCGCCTTGAAGACGGCGGTGCCGCCGATGGTGGCGGTGCGCGCAGCCCCGGTGCCGGTGCCCCAGGATAGCTTTTCCGTATCGCCCTCGATCACCCGTAAATTCTCCACCTCGAGCCCGAGCTTTTCCGAGACGATCTGCGTGTAGATGGTTTCGTGGCTTTGCCCCTGCGCGGTCGAGCCGACGATGATGGTCGCCGCGCCGCCGGGATCGAACCGCAGCTCGGCGGTTTCCGGCGACGGCCCGGCGGAGGGATCGACGGAGGTCGATAGGCCGATGCCGCGCAGTTTGCCGGCGGCTTCGCTAACCTTGCGCCTTGCTTCGCGCCCCCGGTAGTCCGATTGCGCCAGGCATTTATCCATGACCGCCTCGAAATCGCCGCAGTCATAGGTGGCGTTGGTAGGCAGCCGGTAAGGCATGGCCGAAGCGGGGATCAGGTTCTTGCGCCTTATCGCGACCCGGTCGAGCCCGGTTTCCCTGGCCGCCATGTCGATGATGCGCTCCAGAACATAGGTGCCCGGCGCGCCGCCCGGCGCCCGGTAGTTGGAGACGCAGACCGTGTTGGTCATCACCGCCGCGCCTTCGCCGTGGATCACCGGCGTTATGTAGGGCCCGACCATGGAGCCGGCGATGCCGCGCGTCGACAGGAAACCGATCATCGACAGATAGGCGCCGATATTGTTGTTGGAACGGAAGCGGACGGCGCGGAAGGTGCCGTCGTTGTCGATGCCCAGCTCGGCGTCGATCACCATGTCGCGGCCATGGTCGTCGGACATGTGGCCTTCGGAGCGCTCGCACACCCATTTCACCGGGCGCCCGACTTTTTTTGAGCCCCAGGCGATCAGCGGCACTTCGATGTAGAGCCCGCCCTTCATGCCGAACGAGCCGCCCACGTCGCCGGCGATCAGGCGCATCTGATGCTCATCGATGCCGAACACATATTTGGTCATCATGGTGCGCCAGATATAGGGCCGCTGGTGGCAGGCATAGATGGTGTAATGATCGCGCCCGGCGTCATAGTCCGCGGCCACGGCGCGCGGCTCCATGGTGTTGGCGGTCACCCGGTTGACGACAAACGTATCGGTGATCACATGGTCGGCTTTTGCCATTTCCGCGTCGGTGCAAGCGGCATCGCCGTTTTCCGCATACATGGCTTCGTTGTTGGGCGCCTCGGCGCGCAAGGCCGGGGTATCGGGCGCATTCGCCGTCGCCGTCGCCATGTGCGCCGGCAAGGGATCGTAATCGACGAGAATAGCTTCCGCCGCGTCCTTGGCC
>JAYGEH010000168.1:0-1700 GCA_046582475.1 Rhodospirillales bacterium | reverse complement strand
ACCGGGGTCCAGGTGCGACAGGATGTCCTTTATCTTATTCCACGTTTTGAACCGTGGGTTGCCCCCGTGCAGGGTCTCCGAGAAGTTCAGGGGCGTCGCGACATCGGCATAGATTTGCGCCGTCTGCTCGGCGATGGCTGCGTTTAAACGCCCAGCGGCGCCTGTCTCGAACAGGTGAACAACGACGGCCTCACGGGCGCCGGGAGGCAGTTGTGAGATGGCGTCCGAGACGATGGTCGAGAAATCGCCCTTGCGGAGTTTTGTCGCTTTGACAGCCAAACGTACTCGTTCGACTGGATCAGCCGCTATCAGGATAGCCCGAAGAGGGTCTCCTGGTTTGACGTCGGCCAGTCTCCACGCTTCCCGATGAGCCCCAAGGAGCTTCGTATCAGAAATGGTGATGCCTTCCGCAACTTGCGGAAGACCATTGCGCACGGCAAGAAGCGCCGAGTCGGAAAGCCTGGCGTCAGCATCCAGGGTTAGCGCGGCGGCATGAACCGCAAGTACGGAGCGCAGGAGTATTCCCGCCCGGCGGGGGCTCAGAGAGATGCCGGCTTGAGCGAGAAGCGCCACCAGAGTTCTCACATATACCGCCACGGCCTTGCCAATTGAAGCCTTGATTGATGGAAGCGCAGCCATGGTTGATGTAATTGCACGTCGGAAATCGTTCGCGGAGTTGGCCGTCACGGCGCTGTCGTCAGCAAGGATGATGGCGAGTTGTTCGTCCTCGCTAAAGCGATCCCATGACGGCATGTTGACTATAAAGGCGAAACGGTCCGTCAGAGCCGGGTCGAGCGGTTCCGAACCTATATAACCTTCATCCTCGCCTTCAGAGGTCGGCGGGTTCATGGCCGCCCAGCGATAACGGAGATCTTCCAGGAGAATTCCCTGCGCCCGTCGTTCGTGGATGATTGGAAACGGCTTGTTCTGGATATCGGGTCGACAACGGCTGATCTCGTCGAATATCACGGCCTCCGCGCCCCAGATCGCGGCGGGTGTCTTGACGTACTCCAGCGAGCCATCCTTGTCTGGCAGGGGGAAACCGACGAGATCATCGAAGTTGAGAAGGCTGGAGTTGTAATGGCGGAACTCCAGGCCCAACACCTCGGCGATCCGGGTTAGCAGGAGACTTTTCCCCGTCCCATGCGGTCCTATGAGGAGTAATGGCGCCTCGGTCACGAGCGCCGCAAGAATAATGGGTTCAAGATCCAAGAGGCCGAAAAGCCCAATGCTGGATAGAAGTGATGGTCGAGTGTCGGTCGTGTTATTCTCAGCCGCTTCGACTGCGGCCCGCGTTTTATTAGCCATTAAAAAGCCTCCTTCGGTTCAACCGAGGAGGACAGACGCTTGATCGGCTTTGGACCCTTTAGTTGCCAGGTCGTTGGCCGCATCTCCCTTTCGGGAAGCCACCTTGCCGGGTTGGGCAGGTTGGCGAGGGCGTCAGCCCTGCTCTTGATGCAGATTTATAAATACCAGGGCTTGTGAACCCTTTCAAGAAGATTAATCGACAACCATGTCAGAAACGGTCAACTCATGGTAATACTCTTCTTTCCCATCCAGTTCGCGTAAAGAGGCTGGCGCCGTGCCATTGCGTGTTGACTTGGATCGCTCAGTTTGTATTTACGGTATCTGATCTCGGGCGATCCAGCCGAGTTTTAATGCCCCATCAAATATTGCTCGGATGACAACATCTTCCCTTC
>JAYGEH010000159.1:0-1586 GCA_046582475.1 Rhodospirillales bacterium | reverse complement strand
AAATGTACCAGGCCTCGATCGACGACGCGGACGCGTTCTGGGGCGAACACGGCAAGCGCATCGACTGGATCAAGCCCTATAAATCCGTCAAGGACGTGGATTTCGCCGACGATGCCCGCATCCGCTGGTATGCGGACGGCACCCTCAACGCCGCGGTCAATTGCATCGACCGGCATCTGGACAAACGCGCCGATCAGACCGCCATCATCTGGGAAGGCGACGATCCGGAAGACTCCAAGACCATCACTTACCGGGACCTGCACGCCCAGGTGAGCCGCTTCGCCAACGCGATGAAAGACCGCGGCATCAAGAAAGGCGACCGGGTCACGGTCTATATGCCGATGATCCCGGAAGCCGCCGTCGCCATGCTCGCCTGCGCCCGCATCGGCGCCATTCATTCGGTGGTGTTCGGCGGCTTTTCGCCGGACAGCCTGGCCGGGCGCATTATCGATTGCGATTCCAACTGCGTCATCACCGCCGACGAAGGCGTCCGCGGCGGCCGCCCGATCCCGTTGAAGGCCAACACCGACGCGGCCTTAAAAACCTGCCCCACCGTGGAAACCGTGTTCGTGGTCAGGCGCACCGGAACCGATGTGGCCATGCAGGACGGCCGCGACGTCTGGTACCACGAAGCCTGCGCGGCCGCCGATCCGGAATGCGTGCCGGAAGAAATGGACGCCGAGGATCCCTTGTTCATCCTCTACACCTCGGGCTCCACCGGCCAGCCCAAGGGGGTCTTGCACACCACCGGCGGCTATATGGTTTATGCCGCCATGACCCACCAATATGTGTTCGATTACCACGACGGCGACATCTATTGGTGCGCCGCCGACGTGGGCTGGGTCACCGGCCATTCCTATATCCTTTACGGCCCGCTGGCCAACGGCGCCATCACCGTCATGTTCGAGGGCGTGCCCAACTGGCCCGATGCGTCGCGCCTTTGGCAGGTGGTGGACAAGCACCAGATCAACATCCTCTATACCGCGCCGACGGCGATCCGCGCCCTGATGCAGCAGGGCGACGCGCCGGTCAAAAAAACCTCGCGCAAGTCCCTGCGCCTGCTCGGCAGCGTCGGCGAGCCGATCAATCCGGAGGCCTGGCTGTGGTATTACAACGTCTGCGGCGACGGCCGCTGCCCGATCATGGACACCTGGTGGCAGACCGAAACCGGCGGCATCATGATCACCCCGCTGCCCGGCGCCACGGCCCTGAAACCGGGCTCGGCGACGCGGCCATTTTTCGGCATTTTGCCTGCCATCGTCGATGGCGACGGCAATATCCTGGACGGCGCGGCGGCGGGCAATTTGGTGATCACCGATTCCTGGCCGGGCCAGATGCGCACCGTGTTCCGCGACCACAAGCGCTTCATTGAGACTTATTTCAGCGCCTATCCGGGCAATTTCACCACCGGCGACGGCTGCCGCCGGGATGCGGACGGCTATTACTGGATCACCGGGCGGGTCGACGACGTGATCAACGTCTCGGGCCACCGCATGGGCACGGCGGAAGTGGAAAGCGCCCTGGTTGCCCACGCCAAGGTCTCCGAATCCGCCGTCGTCGGCTTCCCCCACGCGATCAAGGGGCAG
>JAYGEH010000129.1:0-12183 GCA_046582475.1 Rhodospirillales bacterium | reverse complement strand
CCTGTTGGCCGACGCGCGCATCAAGGGCGATCTGTTCCGCTTGCTGACCGCCTGGAACGCCGGCCCGGGCAATCTGAACAAATGGTCGCGCAAAGTGCAGCACAACAACGATCCGCTGCTGTTCATCGAAAGCATTCCGTCCCGGGAAACCCGCATATTTGTCGAGCGGGTGCTGACCAATTATTGGATTTACCGCATCCGGTTCAACCAATCCTTGGCCTCCATGGACGCTTTGGCGCGCGGCCAATGGCCCCACTATACGTCGGAGCGCGACCTGGCCGTCGAGGTTGCCGAGGATGGCCGAAATTAGCGACAAACGGGAATTCCTGCCGGTTAATATTGCGGTGCTGACCGTATCGGACACCCGCACCCTGGACGATGACCGCTCCGGCGACATGCTGGCCGACCGCCTGGACGGGGCCGGCCATGTCCTGGCGGCGCGCGAAATTGTCAAAGACGACATCGACGCCATCGCCGCCAAGCTGACCGAATATATCGAAAATCCGGAGATCGACGTGGTCATCACCACGGGCGGCACCGGCGTGACCGGGCGCGACGTAACGCCGGAAGCCTTTGCAAGGGTCTGGGAAAAGGAAATCGCCGGCTTCGGGGAATTGTTCCGCATGCTGAGCTATGAGAAAATCGGCACCTCGACCATTCAGTCACGGGCCACGGCGGGGGTCGCCGGCGGCACCTACCTGTTTGCGCTGCCCGGATCGCCCGGCGCCTGCCGCGACGGCTGGGACGATATCCTCGTCCACCAGCTTGATTACCGGTTCATGCCCTGCAATTTCGTCGAACTGATGCCGCGCCTGACGGAAAAATAAAGCCGCGTTTCGGGGCCGGCAGCCAAGGTTTTCGTTCGAGGAGGAATCCCCATGAAACCCCAGCGATACGGCCCTTTTCCCTATACGCCGATCACCCAGCGTCCCAAGATCACCTGGCCCGGCGGCGCCCGGCTGGCATTTTGGATCATTCCCAATGTGGAATTTTTCCCCTTGGACGAGACCGTGCCGGTGCGCGGCCCGTCGGGGAAGGTGCCTGATATTCCCAACTGGGCGCATCGGGATTACGGCGCCCGCATTGGCATCTTCCGCATCATGGAGGTGCTGAACCGCCATGGCATCAAAGGAACCGTCACCCTGAACAGCGAGGTTTGCGACGCCTATCCGCAAATTGTCGAGGAAATCATGCGCCTCGATTGGGAGATCATGGGCCACAATCAAAGCAATTCACGGCTCTTGAATGCGGTACCGCCGGAAACCGAAAAAGATTTGATATTGGACTCCTTGGCACGCATCGAAGAATTTACCGGCAAGCGGCCGACCGGCTGGCTGGGCTCGGGCCTGGCCGAAACCTGGAATACGCTGGATTATCTGGCTGAGGCCGGCATTACCTACGTGGCCGACTGGACCAACGACGACCAGCCCTATTTGATGGATTTAGACGGCAAGCAGATGACGTCGATCCCTTATTCCCGGGAAATCAACGATATTCCACAATTCGAGGTTCATATGCGCACGCCGGAGGAGTTCGATCAGATGATCCGCCGGCAATTCGACACGCTCTACCGCGAAGGCGAGGTGACGGGCCGGGTGATGGCGGTTTGCATTCATCCGTTCCTGATCGGAATGCCGCACCGGATCGGATGTTTGGATTCGGCGCTCGAATACATCACCAGCCACGACGGCGTCTGGTGCGCCACCGGCAACGAGATCATCGAACATTATTTGGCGGCGGGACAAACTTTTTAGGAAAATTCAATAAAAACCCCAAAACAGGCTCTGGCCCCTCCATAGCATCCTTTGAAATTGGAAACTTCGAGAGGACCCGAGACAATGAAAACCCTTAACGCTTCGACGAAAACCACCAAATTTGCCGCCATCGCCGTTGCCGCCGGCCAAAATGACATCCTTGGCCTTCTGTTCGGCGCCGCCATCGGCGGTATCGTCGGCGCCAACATCGGCAGCGGCCGGGGCAAGCTGGTGGCCACCGCCGCCGGCGCGCTGATCGGTGCCGGCATCGGCTCCTCGGTTGCCAATGGCAGCACCGGCTACACGCGCCCGGCATCTCCGCGCACCGTTTATGTGCCGCAGCGGACCACGCCGACACGCATCGTTTATGTTCCGGTACGGCCCCAGGTACATGACGATCATGATCAATCCAGCCACCATCATGGCCGCAAATGGCGTCGCGCCGGCCATGGCCACGTGCCCCGCTGGGTTCCGCCCCATCGCCACCACCGCGGCAACGGCTATGGCTACGGCCGCCGTCACGCTCACCTGTACAACTAAAATCCTGAATTTCGGAGATAAAGCCCGCCGCCGGTCCCGGCAGCGGGTTTTTTCTTATTTGCGCCGCGCCGCCCAGGCGCGGTAATCGCCGCCGGTATCGATATCGGCAAGCGTCTCCAGATAGGCGATGCGCGTGTCCGGCCCAAGATTGCGGACGGTATCGTCGAGGGCATGGGGGCTCGACCAGCGGACGCGGTCGAAGATATCGAGGGTCCGCGGCCGTCGTTTCAGCCCGACCAGCCAATAGCCGCCATCGGGCGACGGCCCGAACACGGCATCCGCCTTACCCAGCGCCCGGAAGGCGCGGGCAATGTGGCTTGGCGTAATCTCGGGGATATCGGCGCCGATGATCACCACCGGGCCGGGCGGCGCACCGGTCACGGCGCGGGCCATGCGGTCGCCGAGATTGCCGCGCCCTTGGGGTATGCGCGCCAGGTTCGCCGGCCAGCGGTAGCCTGCGACCGCGTCCCGGTCCGGCGATACCGCCAGGGCGCACGACCAGCGCCTTCCGGGCCCAAGGGTGCGCGCCATGCGGTTCAGGTTGGCCCGGTAGAAGCGCATGGCGGCGGCGCCGCCGATGTCGGCGGCAAGGCGCCGCATGGCGCTGCCCAAGCGCGGCGTCCGGGCAAAGACGATCAAGTGGTTTTCGAGGCTCAATTATACAGCCGTTCGATGGCGCGGGGCGAAAGGCCGGCGAAATAGAGGGTCAGGCAGGCGAGGTTGCGGAGCGGCCGCGCAACATAACCGGCGCGCCGGTAGCGGACCGCCGATGTGATCGCGGCGGGCTCCAGGAAGGCCAGGCGGCGGCGGCCGATGCGGCGCACCAGATTGACATCCTCGAACAAGCGCATGGTCCGGTAGCCGCCCAGGTGATCGTAGAAGGCGCGCGACAGCAGCAAGCCCTGATCGCCATAGGGCAGCTGCCGCCAGACGGCAGCGCCAATGCACCAGCCGTTCCAGCCGGCGTGCCGCCGGGGCGGCGTCGTCGAGGGCAAAGCGGAATACGGCGGCGCGCGACTGCGAGCCGGGATCGTCCATGAAGCGGCAGGCGGCATGCTGCCAGCCGGGGGCCAGAACCGTGTCGGCGTGCAGGAACAACAGCCAATCGCCTGCCGCTGCCTCGGCGCCGGTGCCAAGCTGGCCGCCGCGGCCTGGCGCGCAACGGACGATGCGCGCGCGGCGGCTGGCGGCGATGGCAAGGGTGGCGTCGGTGGAGCCGCCGTCGGCGACGATGATCTCGGTCTCGATACCGCCTTTACCGAGGCTCGCGATGGTATCGGCGAGACCGCCGCCGGCATTCAGGGTGGGGATAACGACGCTCAGCATGGCACCATTATACGCCCAGCGGCGGGACCATCAAAATTGAATATGTTCTAGTAATGTTCTTTATTCTGTTTTACCTTGGCCCATGGTCGATTACCTGCCCGATCAGGCGCGCAAGGGGCGCGGCGCCGTTGGCCGCCCGGCGGGCCGTTTCGAAGGCCTCTGGGCGGCGCCGGTGGACGACGGTTGGTGGCGGGACGAAAGCGAGATGCCGCGCCTGCAAACCACTTGCACCCCCGATGCGGCGCGCACCGTCATCACCCGCAACACATCTCCCGACATTCCCTTCGACCGTTCGATCAATCCTTACCGGGGCTGTGAGCATGGCTGCATCTATTGCTTCGCCAGGCCCAACCATTCCTATTTGGGCCTGTCGCCGGGCCTGGATTTTGAAACCAAAATATTTTTTAAAGACCATGCCGCCGAGCGGCTGGAAGCGGAGCTGCGCAAACCCGGCTACCGATGCGCGCCCCTGGCCCTCGGCGTCAACACCGACGCCTACCAGCCGGCGGAAGAGACCTTGCGCGTCACCCGTTCGATTCTGGAAGTGCTGCGCGCCTTCAACCATCCGGTTTCGATCATCACCAAGTCGGCGCGGATATTGCGCGACCTGGACATTCTGGGGCCGATGGCGGCGGACGGGCTTGCCCATGTGATGGTTTCGGTGACCACGCTGGATCCGAAACTGGCACGCCTGATGGAGCCCCGCGCCTCGGCGCCTTTGAAGCGGCTGGCGACCATAAAGGCCCTGGCCCAAGCCGGCGTGCCGGTGGGCGTGTTGGCATCGCCGATGATCCCCGGTCTCAACGATGCCGAATTGGAGCGCATTATCGAAGCCGCAGCCGATTCCGGCGCGTGCCGGGCCGGCTATATCCTCATCCGCCTGCCTTTGGAGGTGAAGGATATGTTCGAACAATGGCTGGCGGCCTACTACCCGGACCGCGCCGGGCGGGTGTTGTCGTTGATCCGGCAATGCCGGGCCGGCGCGCTGAACGATAGCGAATTTGGCCGGCGCATGGTTGGCACCGGGCCCTATGCGCGCCTGTTGCGCCGACGCATGAACATCGCCCTCAAACGCCACGGCCTGGATAAACCGATGCCCGATTTCGATTGCGGCAAGTTCCGCAAACCCCTGGCTGAAGGGAACCAGCTGGCCCTGTTTTGACCGCTCTGGACACAGGCGGGCGGATATGGCCTATAGCGGTTTCAGAATGACATTCGGAAAAACCCATCATGCTTTCAAATCTAAGTCGGGAAGATTTTATTGAGCTTTTGAATAAACTGGGGATGGACGACGACGATGACGTCCTAACCGCGGCCCGCGATCTGCATGCGCGAATTACCGTCGCCGGCATCGCTTGGGACGATCTTTTGGTGCCGGAAGAGGACCCCGATGCCGAGCCCGAAGACGAAGACGAAGATGAATACGAAGACGACGACGACGAAGACGCCGACGAGGACGGCGACGAGGAGGAGGTTTCCGAAGACGACGAAGTTGACGAAGAGGACGAAGACGCCGACGCCGCCGACGAAGGGGACGACGAAGCTGATGGCGATGATGACGGCGAAGCGGCGCTTTCCGATGAACAGAAGAAAGAAGCCGAGGATTTGATCGCCGCCATTAGCGGGCTGAATATATCGGCGGCCACCAAGGAAGACATGAAAGAATACAAGCAGGATTTGGCGGACGGCGAATTCGACGTGATGGACCTCAATTATCTGCGCGCCCTGCGCGGCCGGCTTTCCTAATAAGCTTAGGCCCGTGGCCGCGCCTATCTATCACATGTGTCGGCGCGCCGAATGGGCGGCGGGCGAGGCGGCGGGCGCCTATCACGGCTCGACCCAGGATATCGCCGACGGCTTCATTCATTTTTCGGACGCCGAACAGATCGTCGAAAGCGCCGCCAAGCACCGCGCCGGCCAGGATGGCCTGGTGCTGATCGCCGCCGATCCCGGTCAGCTTGGCGACAATTTGAAATGGGAGAAATCCCGCAACGGGGCATTGTTCCCTCATCTTTATGGGGCGCTGAAACCCGGCGCGGTGTTGTGGGTGCGGGATCTGCCCCTCGGCCCCGATGGGCGGCATCAGTTTCCGGAGCTGTAGTTGCGGCGGCGGCGGCGCGGCGTTACCTATAATCCATGCCCGATTTTTCCCTGGAAGCCAAAGCCGCCGCGGCTGGATATGTGTGCATCGCCGGTATCGATGAGGCCGGGCGCGGTCCTTGGGCCGGGCCGGTGGTCGCGGCGGCGGTGATTTTCGAAGCGGAATTTTGGGCCTCCGATTGGCCCGATTGGCTGTTTGGCCTCGACGATTCCAAAAAACTCAGCGCCAAGCGGCGGCAATCCCTGTTCCAGGTCATCCAGGATGCAGCGGTCAGCGGCATCGGGCGTGCCGAGGTGGCGGAAATCGACGCGCTGAATATATTGCAGGCCAGCCTTTTGGCCATGCGCCGGGCAGTGGAGGCGTTGCCGGCGGCGCCCGATTTCGCGCTCATCGACGGCACCCAGGCGCCGAAATTGCAGTGCCGGTCGGAAACCGTGATCCGAGGCGACGGCCGATCCTATTCGATCGCCGCCGCGTCGGTTCTGGCCAAGGTGAGCCGCGATGAGATTATGGCCGGACTGGCCGCCGAGCATCCCGGATATGGCTGGGAACGGAACCAGGGATATGGGGTGCCGGAGCATCGGGCCGGCTTGGAACGGCTGGGCGTGACCCCCCATCACCGCAAAAGTTTCAAACCCATAATCAATATTTTGGGGCGCTGAGTATTGGCCACGCCATATATTGATGTTCCTAAGTCGTTGATTCCAAATACTTCTTGACGCGGACTCCCCGGCACCTAAGGATGCGGCCACACCTGGGAGTTATAAAAACCGTGTTGAATCAAATCCTTGAAGGGGATTGCATCGAATTGATGCAATCGCTTGCCGCCGGGTCGGTGGACGCCGTGTTCGCCGATCCTCCCTATAACCTGCAGTTGGACGGCGAATTGTTGCGCCCCAACCAATCGGTTGTCGATGGCGTCACCGACGACTGGGACCAGTTCGACGGCTTTGCCGCCTATGACGAGTTTACCCGGGCCTGGCTGGCGGCGGCGCGCCATGTCCTGAAGCCGGACGGTACCCTCTGGGTTATCGGCAGTTATCATAATATTTTCCGGATCGGCACCCAGTTGCAGGATCTTGGTTTCTGGATGCTCAACGACGTGGTCTGGCGCAAGACCAATCCGATGCCCAATTTCAAGGGGCGGCGTTTTACCAACGCCCACGAAACCCTGATCTGGTGCGCGCGCAGCCAGAAATCCCGCTACACCTTCAATTACGCCGCCATGAAAGCGCTCAACGAAGATTTGCAGATGCGCTCCGACTGGCTGCTGCCGGTCTGCACCGGGGCCGAGCGCTTGAAAAAGGACGGCAAGAAAGCGCATCCGACGCAAAAGCCGGAATCGTTGCTGCACCGGGTTATCCTGTCTTCGACAAAACCCGGCGAGGTGATCCTGGATCCATTTTTCGGGACCGGCACCACCGGTGCCGTGGCCAAGAAGTTGGGACGCAATTTCATCGGCATCGAGAACAATGCCGGTTATATCGCCGCCGCCCGGGCGCGCTTGGAAAAAGTGCAGGGGCCGTCCGAAACGGCTCTGGTGGAGACGCCCAACAAGAAAAGCGAGCCGCGCGTACCTTTCGGCTGGCTGGTGGAGCGGGGATTGCTGGAGCCGGGCACCGTGCTTTTCGATCACCGCCGCCGGCACAGCGCCAGGGTGCACGCCGACGGCTCGATTAAGTCATCGGATCATCGCGGCTCGATCCACAAAGTCGGCGCCGCGGTGCAAGGCGCGCCGGCCTGCAACGGCTGGCAGTTCTGGCATTTTGAGGCTGAAGGCGATCTTCTATCCATCGATATCCTGCGCCAGAAAGTGCGCGCCGAACTGCATTAATTATCATTAATATTGCTAGCGGGTCGGAATTGGCGTATCGCCGGAATAGTCGTAAAATCCCCGCCCGGCTTTGCGTCCCAGCCAGCCGGCTTCGACATACTTGACCAGCAGCGGGCAGGGCCGGTATTTGGTGTCGGCGAGCCCGTCATGGAGCACCTGCATGATCGCCAGGCAGGTGTCGAGGCCGATGAAGTCGGCCAGTTCCAGCGGCCCCATGGGGTGATGGGCGCCCAGCTTCATGGCGGTATCGATGGCCTCGACGGTGCCGACGCCTTCGTAGAGGGTGTAAACCGCCTCGTTGATCATCGGCAGCAAAATGCGGTTGACGATGAAGGCCGGATAATCCTCGGCGCTGACCGGGGTCTTGCCCAACTCGAGTACGAAATCATTGACCGCATCGAAAACATCGGGCGCCGTGGCGATGCCGCGGATCAACTCGATCAATTCCATCAACGGTGCCGGGTTCATGAAGTGAATGCCGATGAAACGTTCCGGCCGGTCGGTTTGCGCGGCCAGGCGGGTGATCGAGATCGATGAGGTGTTGCTGGCCAGGATCGCATCGGGTTGCAACAGCGGACAGATCGTATCGTACACCGATTTCTTGACCGCTTCGTTCTCGGTGGCCGCCTCGATCACCAGGCCGCACGTCGACAAGGACGCAAATTCGGCGCTGTACGAAATCCGGTTCACGGCCAGGGCCATCGCCGCTTCTTCCAGGCGGCCGCGGTCCCGGAGCCGCGCGAGGTTTTTCTCGATCTGCGTCTTGGCTTGGTCGAGGATGTCCTGTGAGATATCGGTCACGCACACATCGTACCCGGCAACCGCGCAGACATGGGCAATTCCGATGCCCATCTGGCCGGCGCCGACAACGCCGACGGCTTTAATTTCGCTGCTCATGACACGCCTTTATCGATAGAAAAACGGGTGAGGTTCATGTAATTCGTCCAGTTAATCGTCAAGTTTTTCGGCCAGTTCCGGCAGCGCCGTGAACAAATCCGCCACCAGGCCATAATCGGCGATTTGAAAGATCGGCGCTTCTTCGTCCTTGTTGATGGCGACGATGACCTTGGAATCCTTCATCCCGGCCAGATGCTGGATGGCGCCGGAAATGCCGACCGCGATATAAAGATCGGGGGCCACGATCTTGCCGGTCTGGCCGACCTGATAGTCGTTGGGAACGAAGCCCGAATCCACCGCCGCCCGCGACGCACCGACGGCGGCGCCCAGCTTGTCGGCGACGGCTTCCAGAAGCACGAAATTGTCGCCCGACTGCATGCCGCGCCCGCCGGAGATGATCACCCCGGCCTGGGTCAGTTCCGGGCGTTCCGATACGCTCAATTCGGTGCTGATGAATTCGGCCAGGTCCGAGCCGCCGGCGCCGGCGATTTCCTCGATGGGGGCCACACCGCCACTCGGGCCCGCCGCGTCGAAGCCGGTGGCGCGCACCGTGATGACTTTGATCGGGTCCGAGGATTTGACCGTGGCGATGGCGTTGCCGGCATAGAACGGCCGCTCGTAAGTATCGGCGTCGATGATGCCCGATATTTCGGATATTTGCTGAGCATCGAGAAGCGCCGCCACCCGCGGCATCAGGTTTTTACCGAAGGTGGTGGCCGGCGCCAGGATGTGGCTGTAAGCGGCGGCGAGGCCGATTACCAGGGGCGCAAAACTTTCGGCCACCGGGCTCTTGTAGGCGGCGTCATCGGCCAAAAGGACTTTGCCGACGCCGGCAACGGAGGCCGCTTCCTCGGCCGCGGCGCGGCAATCGGCGCCGGCGATTAGGGCCGTAACCTCGCCGATTTCGGCGGCGGCGGTAATGGTATTGTAGACCGCGCCCTTGAGCGCGGCGTTATCATGTTCACAGACAACAAGTACGGTCATTCGCTAAAAACCAATCAGATCACTTTTGCTTCGTTTTTCAATTTGTCCAACAGTTCGTCGACCGATCCGACCATCACACCGGCTTCGCGCTTGGCCGGCTCGACAACTTTCAAAATGGTCAGCCGAACCGTGATGTCGACGCCAAGATCTTCCGGGCTCATCTCCTCGATGATCTTTTTCTTGGCCTTCATGATATTGGGCAGCGACGCATAGCGCGGCGTATTCAGGCGCAGATCGGTGGTGATGACGGCGGGCATGGCGAGGCGGACGGTTTCCAATCCGCCATCGATTTCGCGGGTGACGTTGGCGTGGTCGCCGTCGATGTCGAGCTTCGATGCGAAAGTGCCTTGCGCCCAGCCGAGAAGCGCCGCCAGCATCTGCCCGGTTTGACTGGAATCATCGTCGATCGCCTGCTTGCCGAGAATGATCAAATCGGGTTTTTCCTTTTCGGCCAGGGCTTTCAAAAGCTTGGCCACCGCCAAGGGTTCGAGCACCGCGTCGCTGACCACATGGATGCCCCGGTCGGCGCCCATGGCGAGGGCGGTGCGGATGGTTTCCTGGGTGCCGTCGGGCCCCATGGAGACGGCGATCAGTTCCTCGGCGGTGCCGGCTTCCGCCAAGCGCACGGCTTCCTCGATGGCAATTTCGTCGAACGGGTTCATGGACATTTTGACGTTGGCCGTCTCGACGCCGGTTTCGTCGCTTTTCACGCGGATTTTCACGTTGAAGTCGATGACCCGCTTGACCGCGACCATGATTTTCATTGGATTCACCCGATCCTGGTTTGCCGGCTCAATTGCGGCGCGCCGGACCATAGAAATTAGAAGTTCGGCTGTCAATCAAATGACCGGAAAATGACCTTGGCCGGGTAGAAAGCGGAATGATTATCTGTTCTCTCCTGGTATCCAAAGCACGTCCGCCGTGCCACCGGCGTTCGCCGACCGGGCCAGCACAAACAACAAATCGGAAAGCCGGTTGAGGTAGGCGAGCAATTGATCGTTCACACTTTCCAGGACGCCAAGTTCGGATACCAGGCGCTCGGCGCGGCGGGTCACGGCGCGGGCGTGATGCAAATGCGCCGCCGCCGGCGTGCCGCCAGGAAGGACAAACGAGGTGAGGGGTTCGATTTTTTCATTGCAGGCATCGATTTCGGCTTCAAGCCGTTGCACTTGGGCGGCGGCAACGCGGAGGCCCGGCGCGCCGTCCTTGGCGTCCTCCGGGCGCGCCAGGTCGGCGCCGAGATCGAACAAATCGTTCTGGATGCGGCCCAGAAGCGCATCCCAATCCGCGGCTCCTTCTTCGTCCCTTGGCAGATGCAATCGGGCGATGCCGATGACCGAATTGGCCTCGTCCACGGTGCCCATGGCGGCGACGCGCAAATCGTGCTTGGGCACCCGCTTGCCGCCGGCCAGGGAGGTTTCGCCGCCGTCGCCGCCGCGCGTATATATTTTGTCCAGTTTCACCAATTCAAGGAACCTTTCTCATATGCCCGACAGGATTAACAGGCCGATCACCAGGACGACAAGTCCATGCAGCGCCAGGCGCACGCGCATCACCTTATTCCGGAAGGCGGGGCCAAAGCGCTGGCTGCCCATGGCGGCGATGCCGATCACCAGAGTCACGGCAAGCAAGATCATCAAGATGATCAGGATAATGGTGGAATTTTGCGACAGGAGTTGCATGGCTGATTATCCGAGCTTAGCGCGTTATCATCTACCTGAGTAGGGTTTGCGTGCGCGAACGGGCGATTCGCCGGAAATGTAAAATTCAGCGCGAATTGATGGCCTGAAAATAGTTAAGGATTATTTTTGCGGAATCTTAACCATATGCGTTTACAAAGACTAATCGGTCGAATTTTGCGGGATTTGGGATCGATCCCGCCGCGAAGTTCATAAACCGGTTGGGCGCAGCGTTCGATCCTTCGGTGACTATTGGGATAAGGTGCTGTATTAATCTATTTAAGTAACGAGCTTCGTGGAGGGCGTTATGTTTTTTGACCAAATTAAAGATATTGATGGCAATATCAAGGATCTGCGCGACCATTTGAAAAATATTGGTGTCGCGGTTGACGATCACTTCGATCAGTTGGACGATATCGCGGCGCATATCATCGCGCTCGAAGCGCTTATGGTTCAGATGGTCCGGAAAATGGATGTGGATACCGGTGCCGCCAAGGAATGGATTCGCGAAAACACCGAAGCCAGTACCGGCAAGGCCGGCGGCAGCCAAAAAGCGCCGATGGTTATCGATCAGATGATGCAAAACTGATTAAGGAGCGCCATTGGCTGGGCCATGATCGGCCTGGCCGAACCAGCACGTGATGCGCCCGCCCGGGCTGTCCGGGCGGGCGTTTTCTATTTAATAAGAGCGGTCAGCCGCAGCGGGAATAGGCGCAACTGGTGCAGGTGTCGCAGCCATCCTGGCGGATCAGGCTGGCCTGTCCGCATTTCGGGCATTGGCGGAAGCCGGGATTGGGCTGAATCTGGCTCTCACCGCGACCCCGATGGTCCAGATTGACCACTTTGGGCTGGCGCTGGCTTGCCGCTTCGTAAGCATCGGCGTCGTCGGTTATAAAGCCGATGCGCCGCATATGCTGTTCCAGGATATCGCCGATGGCGGCCAGCAGTGACGGCACATATTTGCCGCCCATCCATTGACCGCCGCGGGGATCGAACACCGCCTTCAATTCATCGACCACAAAGGTGATGTCGCCGCCGCGCCGGAAGACCGCCGAGATCATGCGCGTC
>JAYGEH010000103.1:0-4012 GCA_046582475.1 Rhodospirillales bacterium | reverse complement strand
CGGCCCTGATCCAGCGCACCAGCCGGGTCAAGATCGCCATGTTCGGCAATCTGGTGCCCTTGCTCAACCCGATCCGCGTGGCCGAGGAATATGCCATGCTCGATGTCATCTCCGGCGGGCGGCTGATGTGCGGCTTCATGCGCGGCATACCCCACGAATACATCGCCTACGGCATCCCCCCCGATGAATCGCGCCCGCGCCTGGCCGAGGCCACCGAATTGATCATAAAGGCCTGGACCGAGCCGGCGCCGTTCGGATGGGAGGGCGAATTTTACAAGTTCCGCGCCGTGTCTTTGTGGCCGAAGCCGATGCAAAAACCGCATCCGCCGATCCTCTATTCGGGCAGCAATCCGGACTCGGCGCGCACCGCGGCGCGCAACCGGATGATGCTGGGCATGGTCTTCATTCCCAATCTGGAGGCCGGGCGCGGCGTCATCGAGGCTTATATCGATGAAGCCCGCAAATGCGGCTGGGAACCGGGGCCCGAGCATACCTCTGCGGATTTCATACCTGCATCGCCGAAATCGACGAGGCGGCTCGCGAGCATCTGGCGCGCGGCGTCAAATATTTCATGCAGGTGCTGATGGCGCCGCAGCGCGAAGCCCAGCAGATCGTGGTGCAGAAAACCCGCTATTTCGGTTCCGACGGGGCCGGCGAATTCTTCCTGCACCGTCTCCAACATGCCGGCACGCGCACCGTCGAGGGCGCTATCGAGGACGGCACCGTCATCTGCGGCTCGCCGGAAACTGCGGTCAAGCAAATCAAGCGCATCCACGCCGAATTGGGATGCGGCTGGATCAACACCAACATGAAGGTGGGAAATATTCCCAACGACGTGGTGCGGCGCGGCATGGAACTGTTCCGCGATCACGTTCATGCCGAGGTGCGGGATTTGTCCAAAACCCCCGATGCCATGCCGGTCATGGCCATGGCCGGCGAATAGGGGACGGATAGGACCGTGAAATTTGAACGCAAATCGGCCCAGCTTGGCGCCGGTACGCTGGAATATTATGTGGGAGGCGAAGCCGGCACCGATGACGAAGGCGCGCCGCGCCTGCCGCTGGTGATGCTGCACGGCGCCACCGGACATCTGGAGACCGGGGCCCATCGGCGGCTGGCCGAGGGGCGGCGGCTCTATTTGCCGATCACGCCGGGCCACGATGGCACCGCGCATGTGCCTGGCGCCGAGACCATGGAGGCGCTGGCGGACCTGATTGCCGAGTTCGTGGTCGCCGAGCTCGGCGGGCGCTGCGACTTGCTCGGTTTCTCTTTCGGCGGCTGGCAGGCCTGCTGGATCGCCGTCAATCATCCGGACGCGGTCGAACTTTTGGTGCTGGCCGGCTGCGCCGGTTTACGGCCTGGCGGCAAAGGCGGTATCCCGGACGATCCGGCCGAACTGCTGCGCCAGCTTTACGCCCACCCGGAAAACCTGCCCGAGGATAATCGGACGCCCGAAATGATGCAGGCCAACCGGGAAAATATCTTCCACTACCATCCGGCGGAACCGCTGGATCAGCCCCTGATGGACCGGCTCGGCGATATCAAATCCCTTACGCTGATATTGCACGGCACCTTGGAACAGATCATCCCGCTGGAGAGTTGCCACATATTGGGCGCCGGGATTGAAAGCCATTACCTGATCTATATTTATGACGCGGTGCATGCGCTGCACGTGGATCAACCGAGGCGCTTCAACGAGGTGGTCGGTGATTTCCTGGACCGCGGTGTCGGCTTTATCGTCAATCAAAATATGGGTTCGGCGGCCGAATAGGGGGCCGAATTGGAGGGGCCATGGCAGAGCAGATGTTTTCCGGACAAGTGGCGCTGGTGTCGGGCGCGGCGCGGCGCATTGGCCTCGCCATCGCCAGGCGCCTGGCCGCCGACGGCGCCGGCGTCGTGGTGCACGCCAATTCTTCGCGCCAAGCGGCCGAAGCCGGCGCCAAGGAAATCGTCGCCGCTGGCGGCAAAGCCATTCCGTTGTTCGCCGACGTTACCGATCCCGCATCTGTGGAGGCTTTGATCGCCGGTGCCGTGGATCATTTCGGGCGCCTCGATATGGTAGTCCATAATGCGGTTTCGCCGGCGCACGGCACCCTGGAGGCGCTGGATTTCGAGGCTTGGCGCGAGGGGATTTCGGTGATCCTCGACGGCGCCTTTCTGTTGTCGAAGTTCGCAGCGCCGCATATGGAGAAGGGCGGCGGCGGCAGTATTGTCTATATCGGCGGCACCACGGCTTTCGTCGGCTCTGCCTCGGTGATCCGCCCGACCGGCAAGGCCGGGCTCGTCGGCCTCGCCCGCTCGCTGGCTCTCAGTCTGGGCCCGCAAGGCATTCGGGTGAACGTGGTTTCGCCGGGGCGCATCGATGCGCCCGAAGACGCGCCGGAGCGCCAGGCCGCGAATTCCGGCACCCGGCCGGTGGAACGCATCCCCTTGCGCCGCGCCGGCGCGCCCGAAGATATCGCCGATGCGGTCGCCGCCATCTGCGGCCATGACATGCGCTACGTCACCGGCCAGACCATCCACGCCACCGGCGGCTTCTACATGGGATGAAAACATCATCCGCATCCAACCGCTCGCAAAAATTGGCCCGGTTTATCGCCAGCGCCACATCGCGGCCGCTGCCCGACGCGGTGATTGAGAAAACCAAGCACCATGTGCTCGACACCTTCGCCGCCATCCTGTCCGGCTCGAAAATGGAGCCCGGCGTGCAGGCGATCAAATATGCGCGCCGCCAGGGCGGGCGCAAGGAATCTGGCGTCCTCGGCTCCTCTATGCGCACCAACGCCGTTGCCGCGGCGCTGGCCAACGGCATGTCGGCGCACGCCGATGAAACCGATGATTCGCACCCGTTTTCGCTGACCCATCCAGGCTGCTCGGTGGTGCCCGCCGCCCTGGCCATGGCCGAACGGCAGGGCGCCAGCGGCTTGTCGTTCCTGAAAGCGGTGGCGGTCGGCTACGATGGGTGCGCGCGCACCGGGCTCGCCCTCGGCGGTGAGAAATTCCTGAATTCGGGCAAGGATACCCATTCCTTCGCCGGCACCATCGGCGCCGTGGCCGCGGCGGCGGCGCTGACCGGCATGGATGCGGGGCGGACGGCGGTGGCTATCTCGTACGCTACCCAGCAAGCCGGCGGGCTCCGCACCCTGTTCCGGGACCGGGATCACACCGAAAAAGCCTTTGTCTTTGTCGGCATGCCGGCGACAAGCGGCACTTAGGCGGCAGCCATGGTGCATTCGGGCATGACCGGCGTCGCCGATCCCCTGGACACCGATATCAATTTTTTTACCAGCCACGGTGCGGTTGGCGATATCGACAGGGCCTTCAACAATCTCGGCCGTCCGTTCGAGATTACGCGCACCAACATCAAGCGCTGGTCGGTGGGCTCGCCCGCCCAGGCGGTGCTGGACTGCCTGGAATTCCTCATTGCCAAGTATGGGATCAAGCCGGGCGAGGTGAAGCAATTGCATATTCATCTGTCGCCGCGGGCCGCCCGGGTCGTCGATGGCCGCGAAATGCCCGACATCAATGTCCAGTATCTGGTCGCCGTCATGCTCACCGATGGAACGGTCAGCTTTACCGCGTCCCACGACCACGGACGCATGGGTGAGCCGGGAATTCTGGCGCTGCGCCGGCGCATGACACTGGTTCCCGACAACCGACTTGGGCGCCGCCCGGAATTGCGCCAGGCGATTGTCGAGATTACCCTCGAAAGCGGCCGCCAGGTTCGCCATCGTGTCAACGCCGTGCGCGGCACCACCGCCAATCCCATGACCCTGGCCGAGGTCGAGGCGAAGGCGGCGGAATTGATGGCGCCGGTGACCGGAGCGGGGGCAGCGAAGAAAGTCATTCGCGGCGTGCGCCGAATTGAGCGGGCGCGGTCCCTCGCAGCGCTTGTGGCGCTGATGCAAGGCAAATAGATTACTCCATCCAACAAACCGGAGGCACTATTCATGGCAGGCAAGGACATCAAAATACCCTCTTCCAGCGGCACCGAATTCGATGCCTATTTGGC
>JAYGEH010000028.1:0-16608 GCA_046582475.1 Rhodospirillales bacterium | reverse complement strand
GGGCGCTCGATGCGGGCATCAACTGGTTCGATACCTCGCCCAGCAACCACGGCGGCGAAGCCGAGGTAATACTCGGGCGTATTTTGAAGGAATAGGACGCCCATCCGCACATCTCCGCCAAGGTGGAGATCAACCCGGGGGCAAGCGAGGAAATATTCGTGCAGATCGTGCAGGCCTTGGAGCAAACCCTCGAGCGGCTGCAGATCGGGCAGATCGATCTCTTTCAGCTGCACAATTGGATCGATGGCGCAACCGGAGAGCGCGCCTTGAACGTCGATAGCGTGCTTGGGCGGGATGGCGCCATCGCCGGCATAGAGCGGTTGCGCAATCAGGGCTTGCTGAAATGGATCGGCGCGACGGCGCTTGGCGATACCGGCCTCTCGCGCCGCCTTATCGAGAGCCGGCGCGTCGATACGGCGCTGGTCTATATCAATATGATCAACCCGACGGCGGCGCACAGCGATCCCCACCGCACCCTCGATGCGGCCATGCCAAAGGCCAGCCGCGGCCAGGATTTTACCGGCATCCTCGATTGCTGCACCGAAAACGATGTCGGCGTGATCGCCATCCGGATCCTGGCGGCGGGCGCCATCATCGGCGAATTCAAGCATTACAAGGACCGCATTGTCACCAGGGACACCGATGTGGACGACGTCGCCTTCAAGGCGGGCGCCATCCGCGATCTGCTGGGCCAGGAACAGGGCACCCTGGCGCAGGCGGCGATCCGGTTCGTCCTCGCCCATCCCGAAATCGCCTGCGTGAATTTCGGCGCCAGAACCCTCGACGAGTTCGAAGACGGCGTCGCGGCCATCGAAAGGGAGCCGATGTCCGATTCGGTAATGGCCGATTTGGATGCGCTTTATCACAGCGATTTCGGCCGCAATTAATAGTCATAATTGGGACGGGCATGGAATATGCGCGGCTGGGGCGGACCGAAGTTCAGATGTCCCGTCTGATATTCGGATGCGGCATGATCGGCCGCATCATGGTCAATGCCGAGCCCGATATCATGCGCGCCGCCGTCGAGGGCGCGCTCGGTGCCGGCATCAACTGGTTCGATACGGCGGCGCTCTATGGCGCCGGAAAATCGGAAGAAAATCTGGGCGCCGTGCTGCGTGATCTGGAGGCGGGCCCAAGCATTTCAACCAAGTTCCGCGTCGCCGCCGAAGACGGCGATATGGCCGGGCAGGTGGAGCGCGCCCTCGCGGCCAGCCTCAAGCGCCTCGGCATGGAGCGTATCGATTTGCTGCAGCTGCACAGCAACATCCTGTCGGAGCCCTCCGGCAATGGCCTGACCGCCGATCAGATACTGGGGCCGGGCGGCGTCATTGAAGGTCTCGAGCGTTTGCGCGACCAGGGCTTGATCGAATGGCTGGGCGTCACCGCCATCGGCGATGCCCGTGCCTGTTGCCAGGTGATCGCCTCGGGGCGCATCGATACCGCCCAGGTCTATTACAACATGATCAATCCATCCTCGGATTTTGCCGCGCATATGGCCGATCGGGAGATCACCGGCGGCGGCCATAATTTTTCCGGCATCCTGGACGCCTGCGCGACGGGCGATATCGGCGTTATCGCCATCCGTACCCTGGCGGCGGGTGTGCTGGCAACCGATAACTATGCGGGCCGGGGCGTGATCACCCGGGATTCGGAACCCGATGATGAACGCGCCAAGGCGCGCGCCGTGTTTGAACTTTTGGGCGAAGCCCACGGCACCAGGGCGCAGACCGCCTTGCGTTTCGCCCTCGCCCATCCGGCCATCGCCGGTATCGATTTCGCGGTCGCCGAAATCTGGCAGATGACCGAGGGCTTGAAATCCATCGAACTCGGCCCCTGCCCGATGATGCCCGCCAGGCGGTGATCGCGCTCTATGAAAATAATTTCGGGTTTGGTTAGGTGATATCGGGCGTAAACACCTCGATCTTATCGGCGACGCCGCGCAGTTCCTGGTCGCCCAGGCTGCGCCAGTTGCTGCCCATATGTTCGACCACCCGGTCCGATGCCAGGACCGCCACGCCCAAAGTCTTGCACAGGGACTCGATACGCGCCGCCTCGTTGGCGGCCGCGCCGATAACCGTAAACTCGATCCGCTCCGGGGTTCCGATATTGCCGTAGGTGACATCGCCGAGATGCAGTCCGATGCCGTAGCCAAGCGGCGGATAGCCGAAACCCTGGCGTTTGACGTTAAGCACGTCCATGCGCCGGACCGCGTCTTTGACCGCCGCTTCGGCCTTGGAGCAGGCCCCGGCGGCGGTGGCGCCATCGTCGGATACCGGGAATATGGCCAGCACCGCATCGCCGATGAAGCGCAGCACCTCGCCGCCGCCATCCAGGACGGCACCCGCCATGCATTCGAAATAATCGTTGAGCAGCGCCAGGAATGCACTGCGGCTCATGGAATTGGCCAGCGGCGTCGAATTGCGCAAGTCGCAAAACCAGAACACCGCGTGCACGTCCTGGCCGTCGCCGCGCTGGATTTGCCCCTTCAACACCTTTTCGCCCGACTGGTGGCCGAGATAGGCATCGAGAAGATTGCGCGCCGTCCGCGTCAGGGCATAAATCTCGGCGATGCGGGCGAGGGCCGGGCGCAGCCTATTCAGGGCATCCATCTCGGCATCGGTAAAGCCGCCTTGCTGCCGGGTCGTGTAGCTGGCGGCATGGATCTCGCCATTGATGAAATCCAGCGGCTGGGCGATATAGTCGGTCACGCCCTCGTCCCGCAAATCTTCCAATATGGGATAATCGATCGCGCAATCGGGATCCGAGAGCCGCCGCCGGATCGGCTCGCCGTCGCGAAATACCCGGTAGATGGGATTCTTCAGGTAAAGGTCCGACTTCATCATTTCGTAGCTGGCTTCGCCAACCTCGACCTCGGTCCAGCCTTCGCGCCAGAAAAACCCGCGCCAGGCGACGTTGGGGTGCAAGGTAGTGACGAACACGGCGGCGCGATAGATCGGCAAACCGCAGGCGGACAATCGCTGGCACAACTCCAACAATACGTCTTGCGGCATGGACGGATTTGGCGCCATCCATCAGCCAGTCGAGCACCGATTGAACATCCGGTGATTTGCTCATGCCATGTCCCCGATGCCGCCTGTTTTCCTTGTTCGGACAGGGTACCCAGGATCGCGCCCCCAATGATAGCGCGGCGCGGCTAATAGGTTGGGATGCTGGAATCGATTTCGGCGGACCAGGCGCTGATACCGCCGGTTAGGTTGAGCGCATTTTCAAATCCATTGGCGTGCATCCATTGCACGACTTGGCTACTGCGCCCGCCCACATGGCACATGACCACCAATGGCTGGTCCTTGGGCAATTCGTCCAGCCGTTCCAACAGCTCGCTCATGGCGATATGCAGGCAGCCCTCGATCGCACAGGTATCCACCTCTTGGTCTTCGCGGACATCCAAAAGCGTATGCGCCTCACCCGATTTACGCATCTCATCCAGTCTGTGAACATCGATTTCCATAGCTTTTTAATCACCCAATATTGCGATCGGTTATTAACTACAACATAAACCCAACGGCCAATCCCGCCAAGGTTTGATTTATGGCGGTTGAACAGGGAAACTTGGCCGAACCAGTTTGCTGCCGGCCGATTTGCGGAGAAACCGATGAACCAGAACACCCAAACCGAAAGCGATTATGATCACAGCTTCAAGGCGATCCACGATCACGAACTGCCCTGGCAGGACGGCGCCCAGAATGAGCTTTTGAGCCTGCCCAAGGGGGTCGAGGTCAAGATCCTGGCCCACGATAAAGCCATGGGGCGGATCGACATGAAGGTGCGCTTTCCCGCCGGTTATGTGGAGCCCGAGCATCTGCACAAAAGCTGGCATTCGATTTGCGTGCTCAAAGGGCGCATGTGCGTGGCCGGCAAGGATTTGCGGCCCGGCGACTATGTGTTCGGCTGGGACGCGTTGCACGGGCCTTACGAATATCCCGATGGCTGTGAGGTGTTCGTGGTTTTTATGGGCGACGGAATCCAACACCAATGGGATGCGGAAAAGCATGCGGGCCACAAACCGTCCTGGAAACCGGAAACCGAAGGCGGGATTGCGGCGGCCGGGCCCGTAACTTCATGAGCGACGAACCGGTCCAGGCCCAGGTCCAGGTCAGCGAGCGCACCACTCCTTACCGCGGCTATATGCGCCTGGATGTGTACCGGCTGCGCCATCATGACTTCAACGGCGGCTGGAGCATCGATCTGTCGCGCGAGGTGCTTGAGCGCGGTAACGCGGTGGCGGTCCTCCCTTATGATCCCGACCGCGACGAAGTGGTGCTGATCGAGCAGTTCCGGATCGGCGCCTACACCGCGCCGGAAACGTCGCCCTGGCAGATCGAATGCGTCGCCGGCATGATCGAAACCCACCACTTGGCGGAAGAAACGGCACACCGGGAAACCGAAGAAGAAACCGGGCTGAACCTCTACGAATTGGTCCCGGTGCATCGCTACCTTTCGAGTCCGGGCTGCACATCGGAAACCATTCAAATGTATTGCGGCCGCGTCGACGCGGCAGGCGCCGGCGGCCTCTCGGGTGTCGCCCACGAAGGCGAATATATCCGCGTATTCACAGTCAGCGCCGAAGAGGCGTTTGCCATGCTGGACAGCGGGCGCATCGAAAACGGCATGACCATCATCGCCCTGCAATGGCTGAAACTGAACCGCCAGCGGCTGCTGGACGCCTGGCTGGATAATTAAAACCAAAGCCACCGGGGCGTGCTTGATCCGCTAGCACTGCACCGTTAATCTCTCGCCCACCAACAAAATCAACAGAGTGCTCACATGGACGTCCGCCAAGGATTTAGAGATACGGTCGGCAACACACCGTTGATCCGGCTCAAGGAAGCCTCCGAAAATACCGACTGCGATATATACGGAAAGGCCGAGTTCTTAAACCCCGGCGGTTCGGTCAAGGACCGCGCCGCCCTCTACATCATCCAGGATGCCGAGGTAACGGGTCACTTGAAACCGGGTGGCGTTATCGTCGAGGGCACCGCCGGAAATACCGGTATCGGCCTGGCGCTGGTAGGCTGCGCGTCCAGCTACCGGACCATCATTGTTATTCCCGACACCCAGACCGAAGAAAAAAAGGACATGCTGCGCTTGGCCGGCGCCGACCTCAGACAGGTGCCGGCGGTGCCCTATTCCAATCCGGAAAACTATGTCCATGTGTCCGAGCGCATCGCCAAGGAGATGGCGGAATCGCACCCGCATGGCGCCATCTGGGCAAATCAGTTCGACAACGTCGCCAACCGCGAGGCGCATTATCGCGGCACCGGGCCGGAAATATGGGATCAGCTTGACGGCAAGATTGATGGATTCACTTGTTCGGTTGGAACCGGCGGCACCCTGGCCGGTGTCGGCATGGCGCTCAAGGAATGCAATTCCGATGTCAAAATCATGCTCTCGGATCCCATGGGCTCAGCCCTCTACGGCCATTACGAACATGGCGAATTGAAGGCCGAGGGCTCGTCCATCACCGAGGGCATTGGACAGGGTCGGATCACCAAAAACCTCGAAGGCGCGCCCATCGATGGCGCCTATCAAATTCACGATGATGAAGCACTGCCGTTTGTTTTCGATCTTTTGAAATATGAGGGCTACTGCCTCGGCGCATCCTCCGGCATCAACGTGGCCGGCGCCGTGCGCATGGCCAAGGAGCTTGGACCCGGCCACACCATCGTCACCATCCTCGCCGATTACGGCACGCGTTATCAAAGCAAGCTGTTCAACGTCGAATTTTTGAAAGAAAAGGGCCTGCCCTATCCCGACTGGATGGAGTAGACGGCAAGCATGGCCTACAGCAATTCCGATATTCTGGTTGAAAGCGACTGGCTTGCCGAACGGCTCGGCGGCGAGGATATCCGCGTCATCGACGCCAGCTTCCATCTGGCCGCCGCCAAGCGCGATCCGGTGGCCGAGTTCCAGAAACGGCACATTCACGGTGCCCGTTTCTTCGATGTGGATAAAATATCCGATCCCAATTCGGAGCTGCCGCATATGATGCCCACCCCGGAAATATTCGCCGAAGCGGTTGCCAGCCTCGGCATCGGCAACGATGATCACGTCATCGCCTATGACGCCAATGGCGGCGGCATGGCGGCCATGCGCGCTTGGTGGATGTTCCGGGTCTTTGGCCACGCTAGGGTTTCGGTGCTGAACGGCGGTCTGATCAAATGGCTGGCCGAAGACCGGAATTGTGCGAATGGGCCGGCGGATATCCCGGCCGCGTCCTATGCCCCGGCCGGATTCAACGCCGGGTTGGTACGATCCATTGATCAGGTGCGCGTCAATATCGATAGCGCCGGCGATCAAGTCGTGGATGTACGCGCAAAGGGCCGTTTTGAAGGCACCGAGCCGGAGCCTCGCCCCGGTATGCGCAGTGGCCATATTCCGGGCTCCATCAACCTGCCGTTCGGCCAACTCATGGATGGCGACCGCCATATGGTGATGCGCCCGGCTGAGGAATTGGCGGCCATCATCGATGGCGCCGGTATCGACCGCACCCGGCCCATCGCGGCAAGCTGCGGCTCCGGCGTTACCGCCTGTGTGCTGGCCTTCGCCCTCTGCCTGATCGGCAAGGACGATACCGCCGTCTATGATGGATCCTGGACCGAATGGGGCGGGCGATCCGACACGCCCATTGAAACCTGAGCGGCCATGAAAGACGGAATGCGCCCACAGACCCGGATCGTCCACGCCGGCAGCCATCCTGAAAAACAAAAAGGCGCGGTGAACCCGCCGGTGTACCGGGCATCCACCGTCATTTTCCCGACCGTGGCCGCCATGCGCGAAGCCATCGAAAACCGCTTCGACACCGTATTTTACGGCCGCCATGGAACGCCGAGCAGCTTTGCCCTGGAAGAGGCGGTCGCCGATCTCGAAGGCGGCTACCGCTCGGTAACGGCGCCGTCGGGCCTCGCCGCGGTCACCTTGTCGCTGTTGAGTTTCCTGAAAAACGGCGATCACCTCTTGATGGTAGACAGCGCCTACGATCCCAGCCGCCGCGTTTGCGAGCGCTTCATCGCCGATTATGGCATCGAAACCACATTCTACGATCCCTTGATCGGCGCCGGCATATCGGCGTTGATGCGGGATAACACCAAGGTGGTGTTCCTGGAATCGCCCGGCTCGCTCACCTTTGAAGTGCAGGATATTCCGGCCATCGCCGCCGCCGCGCATTCCGGTGGCGCCAAGGTGATTTTAGACAACACTTGGAGCGCCGGACAGTTTCTCAAACCCTTTGGGCATGGCGTAGATGTCTCGGTGCAGGCAGCAACCAAATATATCGCCGGCCATGCCGACGTCATGCTGGGGCTGGTGACCGCCGCCAACGAGGACGATTGGCGGCGCATCAAGACCCGCGCCGGGTATTTGGGCTATTGCGCCGGCGCCGACGATTGCTTTCTGACTTTGCGCGGACTGCGCACCTTGGATGTGCGCATGCAGCGGCATCAGGAAACCGGACTCAAGCTCGCCGACTGGTTCCAAGAACGTCCGGAAGTGAAACGGGTCCTGCACCCGGCGCTGCCCGGCGATCCCGGCCACGCGATTTGGAAACGGGATTTTTCCGGTGCCTCGGGTCTATTTGGCGTGGTCCTCGGTGAGTATCCACAAGAAAACGTCGAAGCCATGCTCGACG
This sequence comes from Rhodospirillales bacterium, assembly GCA_046582475.1. Lineage (GTDB taxonomy): Bacteria > Pseudomonadota > Alphaproteobacteria > Rhodospirillales > UBA2165. The sequence goes on along the minus strand of JAYGEH010000028.1, from coordinate 8,963 downwards.
GCATGGAATTTTTTGCCATGGGCTTCAGTTGGGGCGGCTTTGAAAGCCTGATGATCCAGACCAATCCGGCAACCCTGCGCAAGGCCAGTCCATGGGAGGAGCCCGGCGTCTGCCTGCGCGTTCATGCCGGCCAGGAAGATCCCGAAGACCTGATCGACGATCTGACGCGCGGCTTTGAACGCTTGGGCAGCGGCCAACGATCATGAGCGGCGGCGGTCGCAACGGCGGAGGCAAGCGCGACACCCGCCTCATTCATGCCGGCAGCAACCCGGCGGAAAACCACGGCATTGTTAATCCGCCGGTCTATCGCGCCTCGACGGTTTCCTTTCCGAGCGTTGCGGCGCAAGCCAAGGCCCGCGCCGATGCCAATAACAATTTCGTTTACGGGCGGCGCGGCACGCCCACATCGTTCGCCTTTGAAGAAGCCGTGGCCCAGTTGGAAGGCGGCGACAGGAGCATCGCCGTCGGCTCTGGTCTAGCCGCTATTTCGTCGGCGATGCTGGCGTTCGTATCGGCGGGCGATCATGTTCTGGTCTGCGACAACGGCTATACGCCGACCCGCAATTTCTGTGAAAACTTTCTCAAGCGGTTTGGCGTCGAGACCACCTATTTCGATCCCATGGATAGTGCCGGCGTCAAGGATCACTTCCGGCCCAATTCCAAAGTCATTTATGTGGAGGCGCCCGGCTCGCACACCTTCGAAGTGATGGACGTTGGCGCCATCGCCGGCGCCGCCCATGATGCCGGCATCAAGGTGGTCATGGATAACACCTGGAGCGCCGGCTATTTCTTCAAACCCTTCGAGCATGGCGTCGATGTCGCGGTGCAGGCGGCGACCAAATATCATGTGGGCCATTCCGACGCCATGCTGGGCGCCGTGACGGTGCTGAACGATGATCTGGAATCGGTCATGGCGTCGGTGCGCCAGCTTGGCTACCACGCCGCCCCGGACGACGCCTATCTCGGCCTCCGCGGCATGCGCACCATGAGCGTCCGTTTGCAGCGGCACCAGACCAACGCCCTCAAGCTCGCCGAATGGCTGGCCGGGCGGCCGGAGATCGCGCGGGTTCTGCACCCGGCGATGGCCGATTGCCCGGGCCACGAAAATTGGAAGCGGGATTTCACCGGATCGTCGGGCCTCTTCGGCGTGGTCATGAAGCCGGCGCCGAAAGGGGCGTTGCACGCCCTCGTCGATGAGCTGCAACTGTTCGGCCTCGGCGGCAGTTGGGGCGGCTTTGAAAGTTTGGTGCTACCCACCAACGTGACGCGGACCGCCTCGTCATTGCCGGGCGATGGTCCCATGGTCCGTTTTCATGTGGGCCTGGAAGACCCGGACGATCTGATCGAGGATTTGAGCGCCGGGCTGGACGCCTTTAACGGGCGCCTTTAGCGCCAAGATATGGCGCCAAATGACTGGCCATAAAGCCGATCAGGGCAGCGACCACAATCGATGGCCCGGCCGGCGTATCCAGCCCCAGCGAGCCGGCCAATCCGGCCACCACCGACGCCGCGCCGATCACCGCGGCAATGACCGCCATTTGTTCGGGCGTTCTGGCGAAGTGGCGCGCCGCCGCCGCCGGAATGATCAGCAAGGCGGCGACCAGAAGAATGCCGACCACCTTCATGGCGGCGGCCACCACCAGCGCCATGACCAGCATGAACACCATGTTGGTTCTGCGCACCGGCGCGCCTTCGGCGGCGGCCAGATCCTCGTGCACCGTGATCGCCAAAAGGGGCCGCCATATCGCCGCCAAACCGGCCAGGGCGACGGCGCCAACCCCATAGATCCAGATTAGATCGAAGGCCGTTACCGCCAGGATGTCGCCAAACAAATAGGCCAGCAGATTGAGACCCGCCGAGCCGGCGAAGGCCACCGCGACCAGACCCAGCGCCAGGGTTCCGTGGCTCATGATCCCGAGCACCGTGTCTCCGGCGATGCGCCCGCGATCGCGGATGCATGCCAAGGCCAGGGCGACAGCCAAACAGGCGGCAAACACGCCGAGGGTCGGATTGAATCCCAGGAGCAGGCCGATGGCGATGCCGAGCAAGGCGGAATGGGCCAGGGTATCGCCGAAAAACGCCATCCGCCGCCAAACCACGAACGAGCCCAATGGCCCGGCGACGACGGCGACGCCGATGCCGGCGAGGACGGCGCGCAGCAGAAACTCATCCATGGCTGTGGGGCGCTCCCTCGTCCGCCGGGCCATCGAGCACGCGCCCGTCGAGCCCATGATGATGGTCGTGATGGTGATGATAAAGGGCGACGTTGGCGGCGGCCGCCTCGCCGAACAGGGCGAGATAGCTGGGATCGCGGCTGACATCTTCCGGGTGCCCGGCGCAGCAGAGATGGCCGTTGATACAGATGACCCGGTCGGTCGCCGACATGACCAGATGCAGGTCGTGGGACACCATCAGAACGCTGCAGCCATGATTGTCTTTTACCGAGTTGATCAGCGCATAAAGTTCGGTCTGGCCATTGACATCGACGGCCTGCACCGGCTCATCCAACACCAGCAGGTCCGGTTTGCGCAAAAGCGCGCGCGCCAGCAGCATGCGCTGGAACTCGCCGCCCGATATTTGGGAGACCTGGGTCGCCCAGATATCTTCGGCGCCGACTTCTGCCAAGGCCTGGCGGCATTCACCCTGGCTTATCGCTCCGCCGAGCGCCAAAAAGCGATGCACCGGCAGCGGCAAGGTGGGCTCAATCACCAGCCGTTGCGGCATATAACCGATGTGCAGGCCGGGGCGCTTTGTGATGCTGCCGCTGTCGGGCCTGATTAAACCGAGAATGGCGCGGATCAGCGTGGTCTTGCCGGCGCCGTTGGGGCCGATCAGGCTCACCAGTTCGCCGCTTTCGATGGTCAAATCGATATGCTGCAGAATTTCGCGCCCCCCGGAATTGAAACCCAAATCCCGGACCGTGACCAATGGGGTTGCCGCGGAATGCAATCCGTTCATGCCGCCTTACATTCCGGGCAAATACCAGCCGCTTCGATGGTGCGCGATTGCACCTGGAAACCGAAACGTTTCGCCGAGCGGTTGATGGCGCCGTCGACGCTGTCATCCTCCACCTCGATGGCATCGCCGCAGTATTGGCAGATCAGGAAAAATCCGCGATGCACTTCATCGGGATGAGCGCAACCGACAAACGCGTTCAACGATTGAATGCGATGCACCAACCCCTGTTCCAGCAAAAAATCGAGGGCCCGGTATACCGTCGGCGGGGCGGCGGACCGGCGCTCCTGCTTTAATTGATCGAGGACCGCATAGGCGCCCACCGGGCGGTGGCTCTGCCAAACCAATTCCAGAACCCGGCGGCGCAAAGAGGTCAGCCGCGCGCCCTTGGTACTGCAAACCGCTTCGGCGGTGCGCAACGCATCCTCGACGCAATGTTGGTGATCGTGGGCTGAATTGAATCCCGTGTTGGGTGCGATCGTATTTAACGGCATATCGTCCTCCTTTGGCGACGGGGTATTGCAAAATGATTTTGTAATTGTATTACATACCGGTCATAATGTTATAATATAATGAAATTGGCAAGCCAGCCCCGCACATGCACAAAATTTACATCTCTCCGGCCCTGATATCTGTCTTGGCCCTCGCCGTGATCCTTGGTCTCGGTGCACCCGCCTGGGCCGCGCCCAAGGTCGTGGCCAGTATTCTTCCGGTCCATTCCCTGGTCGCCGGCGTGATGCAAGGGGTTGGCGAGCCCCGGTTGCTTCTGCCGGGCACAGCCTCGCCCCATGCCTACGCCATGCGCCCGTCCGATGCCCGCGCCCTGCATAAAGCCGATCTGGTCTTCTGGATCGGGCCTGGATTGGAAAATTTTTTGGCCAAACCGCTGTTGGCGCTGGCGGGCCGAGCGCGCATCGCCCAATTGTCGGACCTGCCGGGAATCCGCCACGGTGAATTGGCCGAAAATGATATGCATCTCTGGCTCGATCCATACAACGCGGAGGTGATCGCCCGGCAAGTGATCAAGAGTCTCGGGGAATTGGATAGGGCTAATGCGGCGGCCTACAGCGCCAACGGAAGCGCCCTCCTCCGCCGTCTGCAAGCCGCCAGCCGCCGGATTGAGGATCAGCTCAGCAATGTTAAAAAGCGGCCGTTCGTGGTCCTGCACGATGCCTACCGGCATTTCACCTCCCGCTTCGGCCTGGCGCAATCGGGCGCGCTTGCGGTGAACGCGGAATTACCGCCGGGCGCCAAGCGGCTGCGCGCCATCAAACGGCTCATCCGCGAAAATAACGTGGTCTGCATTTTCGGCGAACGCCGCGCCCAGCCCACGCATTTGACGATCGTCGCCGAGGGAACCAGCGCCCGCACCGGCAGGCTCGATGCCTTGGGACTGGATTTGGCGCCCGGCCCTGATGCCTATTTCAATTTGCTGGCAAGACTTAGCAGCGAATTCTCGCGCTGCCTGGGAGGGCGTGAATAGACGCGCATTTCGTGCCATAACCATAAGGCAGCAATCGGAATCATGTAATTTTTCGGCCATGCGGATCATTTACCCCGTCTTCTTTGCCGCGCTCATTTTGCTATCGGGCGCCTCCCATACCTTGGCCGCCGCCGATGCCAATTTCGTTGGCGCCGCCTTCGCCTCCCTGATCGATTGGCAGCGCGGCATCGTTCAGGAAATCGGCCGCATACTGATCCTGGTCCGCGACGGGGCTTCGCTGATTGCGCTCCTGTCCAGCGCCGCATTGGCGTTCCTCTACGGCATGCTGTCGGAATTAAGCTCGGGCCATGGCAAGCTGGTTGCGGCCGCCTACTTCGCCGGCCGGCCAGCCAAACTGGTGCAGGGTTTCTGGATGAGCTGCCAGGTTGGCCTGGTTAACGCCGGCGCGGCGGCGATCCTCGTGGGCAGCGCCGATATCGGCCTCCGCCATTTGTTCGGCGGCACGCCGGCCCATTCGATCTGGCTTCGCCTGGCCGCCTTCGCGGTCATCGGCGGCGTCGGGTTTTTCTTCGCCCTGCACACGGTCCGCGCCAAATTGGCCGCCGAGGCCGAGGCGGTAGAGGAGCAGGACGCGCGCCTCGAGATCTATTCCCACTTCGGGCTGATCGCCGCCATGGGGCTGATACCCAAATCCGGCGCGGCCCTGGTCCTGGTCTTTACTTTCGCCAACGATATCGCCGGAACCGGTTTGATTTTGGCCAGCGCGGTGAGCGCCGGGATGGCGGTGACGGTTTTCCTGTTTGCGGTTGCCGGCATCGGTTTCAACCGCGTGGCATTGGCCTTTGCCGATGAAGGCACGCCGGCTGTGGTCTCCCTCGGCGCCGGCCTTCGATTTGTCAGCGCATTGGCGATCCTTGTTCTGGCCATCGCTTTCAGCGCGCTGGCGCTCATGGAACGCTACGGCTGAGCGAATTCGGCGCGCCGGGCGCGGTTGACACGGCCCGCAAGAAGACCGAATAACCTGCTAACCGAAAAGGAGATTGTAGCGTGGCTGGTGCATCGGCGGAAATCATCGAACGGATTATCGACGGGCTGACATTCGATCAGGCCGGCTTGATCCCGACGATTGCCCAGCAGTTCGACAGCGGCGAAGTTTTGATGCTGGCCTGGATGAACCGGGACGCAATATCCGCAAGCCTGACCGAGGGCCGCGCCGTTTACTGGTCCCGCTCCCGGGCCGCATTGTGGCGCAAGGGTGAAACCTCCGGCCAGACCCAGGAGTTGAAGGAAATGCGCTGGGATTGCGATGCCGATACCATCCTCTTGCTGGTCGATCAAACCGGCGTCGCCTGCCACACCGGGCGGCGCAACTGTTTTTTCAACGCGCTCCGCGATGGCGAAGTCCAGGTGATCGCCGAGATTGATATCGCTCCCGACAAACTCTACGGGAACTAGCGGCATGCGCGGATCAGCCACGGCCCTTGCCACTGCCCTGGTATTCGTAGCCGCGTCTACGGCGGCCGGGGCCGAGCGTATTTTGGTGTTCGCCGCCGCCTCCTTAATCCTGCCGCTCACCGAAATCGCCCGCGCCTATGAAGTCAAAACCGGGCATCGGGTCCGCATTTCCTTCGCCGCCTCATCGGCGCTTGCCCGCCAGATCAATGCGGGCGCGCCGGCCGATCTCTATTTGTCGGCGAATTTGCAATGGATGAACTGGCTGGAAGCCAGAGGCAAAATCGATAAAGCCAGCAAATCCGACCTGGCCGGGAACCGATTGGTGTTGGTCGCGCCGGCAGGATCGTTGCCGGCAATGGACCGCTTTTCCGGTCCAACCGTGATCCGGATATTAAAGGGCCATCGCCTCGCCATTGCCGATCCGGCGCATGTCCCGGCGGGCATGTATGCTAAGCAGGCGCTGACCAAATTCGCATCGTGGCCGCGAATTTCGGCGCATTTGGCGCCCACCGTCAATGTCCGCGCCGCCCTCGCCCTGGTTGAGCGGCGGGCGGTACCGCTCGGCATTGTCTATGCCTCGGACGCCTTCAACAACCGGGCGGTCGATGTCCTGTATCGCTTCGCAAGCAATAGCCATGCGCCGATCCGATATGTTGCCGCCGCGGTTATTGGCAATGGCGGCAGCGCGGCCATTGGTTTTCTGATCGAATTGACCGGCAGAAAATCGAAACGAACATTCAAAAAATTCGATTTCAGCGCGGATTGAACCCATGTGGGAGTTGAGCGCAACGGAAGCGGAGGCGATCGGGTTAAGCCTGAAGGTCGCGCTTTGGGCGGTTTTGGTCAGCCTTCCCCTCGGAATTTTTGCCGCCTGGCTGCTGGCGCGGCGGCGTTTCTATGGTCACGCTCTACTCAACGGCATCATTCATCTGCCCCTGGTATTGCCGCCGGTGGTGCTCGGCTATCTGTTGCTGGTCCTGTTGGGCCGGCAAGGAATGTTGGGTGCTTTTTTGTTCGATAGCTTCGGCATCACGGTTGCCTTCACCTGGAAAGGCGCGGCCATTGCGTCGGGCGTGATGGCCTTTCCGTTGCTGGTCCGGGCCATCCGTTTGAGTTACGAAAATGTTGACCCGCGCCTGGAAGCGGCGGCGCGCACCCTCGGCGCCGGCAGAATACGGGTGTTCCGGACCATCACCCTGCCGCTGATCGCGCCCGGCATCCTGGCCGGCGGCATTCTCGCCTTCGCCCGCAGCCTAGGCGAATTCGGCGCAACCATCACGTTCGTGTCGAACATACCCGGCGAAACGCGGACGCTGCCGCTGGCCATATTCAGCCAAGTGCAGACACCGGGCGGTGAAGACGCCGCCATTCGCCTGGTGGTGATATCCGCGGCCATCGCGCTTACCGCCCTTATCGCGTCCGAGTTCCTCGCCCGCCGGGTCAATTGGGGCCAGGGAGGCTAGACATGCTGCAGTTGGATATCCGCCACCAGGCCGGCGATTTCGTTCTCGACGCGGCCTTTGAAACCGAGTCGGGATCGATCACCGCCATCTTCGGTCAATCCGGCGCCGGCAAGACGACACTGATCAATATGATCGCCGGGCTCACCAAGCCCAGCCAGGGCTACATCATTTCCGACGGGCACACCTTGTTTCATTCCGAGCAAGGCATCGACGTTCCGGCCGAACGGCGGCGGATCGGCTATGTTTTCCAGGAAGGGCGGCTGTTTCCGCATATGGATGTGCGCCGCAATCTCCTCTACGGCTACCGCAAAAACGCGGTTCTCGATTTTGCGCAAATTACCGATCTTCTTGATCTTGGACCCATGTTGCAGCGCCGGCCGGGCTCGCTTTCGGGCGGCGAGCGGCAACGGGTCGCCATCGGCCGGGCGCTGTTGAGCAATCCCAATCTGCTGCTCATGGACGAGCCCTTGGCATCCATCGATGCGCAACGGCGCGGCGAGATTTTGCCCTTTATCGAACGCCTCCGCGATGAGTTGCGGGTGACCATCCTCTATGTCAGCCACGCCGTCGAAGAAGTGATCCGGCTAGCCGACACGATGGTTATTTTGTCCGCCGGCCAGGTCGCCGCGGTCGGCGAAGTCGAGGAACTGATGAGCCGGCTCGATCTGTTTCCGCTGACTGGACGCTTCGAGGCCGGCGCGGTTTTGGCCGCCACTTGTCAAGGCTACGATGCGGAATACGGCCTAGCCGAACTGGCTTTCGCTGGCGGAACCCTCCGCGTTGCCGGCGCCGAGCAGGCCATCGGCACCGAGGTTCGGGTTCACATCCGCGCGCGCGACGTGTCGTTGATGCTGGGCCGCCCGGAAATGTCCAGCGTCTTGAACGTGTTCGAGGGAACGGTGGTGAAAATTGCCGAAACCGGCAGCCCGCAGGTGGATGTGCTGATAGATATCGGCAGCCCGCTGATCGCCCGCATCACCCGGAAATCCATGCGCGATCTGAACATTCGCCCGGGTGTAAAGCTGCATGCCCTGGTCAAGGCCGTCGCCATCGACCGGCGCAGCCTCACGGGCGGGGCGGCCCGAGAGCGCCCGCAAGACTAATATTGGCGACCCCGGCAGGACTTGAACCTGCAACATCCAGATTAGAAATGTTAGGGTTGAATTAGCCTAGTACACCTTTAACCCGCCAACACTCCGATATTTTGGCTATTATTAACGACATCTAACGCCACATTCCGCCATTGAAACGCGGCAGCATGGTTGCTATTCTGTTGCTAGAGGCAATTAGCAACCAAGTGAGGCGGTCATGGCTACGGTGCGAATAACCGAACGAACGGTCGATAGTTTGAAGCCCGGAGAGCTTGCGTGGGACCGGGATGTAAAAGGCTTCGGTGTTCGATGCCAGAGGGCAGCAAAAATCTACGTTGTGAAAACCCGTAGCCGTGGGCGGCAGCGCTGGTTCGCCATCGGCAAGCATGGTTCACCCTGGACGGCTGACAAGGCGCGTGAGCGCGCCAAGACAATCCTGGGCGAAATTGCCAGCGGTAAAGATTTGGCCCGCATCCGCGAGGCGGACAAAGACCGGCATACTGTGAAAGAACTGTGTGAACGTTTCATTGTAGAATATGCCGTTGAACACAAAAT
>JAYGEH010000404.1:0-2940 GCA_046582475.1 Rhodospirillales bacterium | reverse complement strand
ACCTTGCCCAATGGATATTCGAAGAGTTTCGCATCACGCTTGATGGGTCGACCGTGGGTCGTGAGCTGAGGGCACTGGGATTTGTTAAAATCTCGGCGCGTCCCCGCCATCAGGGGCAAAACGAGTTCGTCATCGAGGATTTTAAAAAAACTTTCCCACCGAGTTGGCAAAAATCCGCAGTGGGCTCCCGGCCGACATCCAGATAGAACTTTGGTGGCAAGATGAGGCACGGGTTGGTCAGAAAACCAAACTCACGCGGCGATGGGCAGCACGGGGAAGCCGATGGAGCGGCTGCGCGAGTTTGGCGCCGAAACCTTGGTCCCCCACCATGGCCGCCCGGTGCAAGGCCGCGAGGTGGTGGACGATGTGCTGATCAATTACCGCGATGCCGTCCAGCACCTGCACGACCAGACTTTGCGCTGGATGAACAAGGGCATGACGGCGGACGAGATCAAGGACCGGGTCACCATGCCCGATCACCTGAATTCGCATCCCTGGCTGGGCGAGTATTACGGCTCCTCCAAGCACGGAATTCCCGCCGTCTATGCCGGCTATCTGGGCTGGTTCGATGACGATCCGGTCAACCTCGACCCGCTGCCTTGGGCCGAGCGGGCGGAACGGTATGTCGCCATGATGGGCGGGCGGGAAAATATTCTGGAAGCGGCGGAAGCGGCGCTGGCCGACGGCGACAGCCGCTGGGCTACCGATCTGGCCACCTGGCTGGTGCGCGCCGATTTGGAGGATATGGCGGCCCGCGGGCTCAAGGCCCATGCCCTCCGCCATTGGGGCTACGGGCAGAAGAATACCACCTGGCGCAATTGGGCGCTGGAGCTGGAAGGCAACCTCCATATGGCCGCGGCTGGCATGGTGCTGGGATCGACGGAACGGGTCAGCGGCTATCTGCTGGAGGGCGTGATGCGGGTCATGACCGTGCGCCTGAAGGCCGAACGCTACCTCGACTACCAACGGACCCTTGGCTTTCAGGCAAGCGATACCGGGGAATCCCGCGCCCTCGAAATCCGGCGCGGCGTCTGCCGTTTTCTGGAATCCATACCGGATGGCGCCGATGCGGTGCTCAAATTCGACCGCCCGGCACTGACGGAATGGATGTTCGGCCAAGTGACCGTCGAAGAGGCGCTCGCCGATAGGCAGATGGACCTCGAGGGCGACGGTGCCATTGTGTCCGAGTTTCTGTCCAAGTTCGAGCAGTTCAACCAGGCGGACCCCATCGCCATTTCGGTGCGCTAGGCCATGAACCGGGCCGAGCGCCGAAGAGCGATGCGCGATCAAAAGAAGGCGGCGGCCAACCAAAATCCCGATGCGTTGTTCGCCGAGGCCTTGGCCCACCACAACGGGGGCCGCGTCGGACAAGCCTTGAAACTGGCTGAGCAATTGCTGAGCGTTGATAAAAGCCATTTAGACGCCTTGCAGTTGGCCGGAATGGCTGCCATCCAATTGGGCGACGCCGACACGGCGCTCGGATTTCTGGCCGACAAAACGCGCCTCGATCCCGATAATCCCCACGGCCATGTGAACCACGGCGCGGCGCTGCAGATGAAGGGCGATCTGGAAGCCGCCGCCGGACATTTCTGCCGCGCCATCGCCCTCGATGCCGGCCTCGCCGAGGCGCATACCAATCTCGGCGTAACCTTGCGCGACCTCAGCCGTTTCGCCGAGGCCGAGGACGCCATGCGCCGGGCCCTGGCGGTTAACCCGGCGGCGGATGCGCGCCTCACGGTCAGCCTTGCCAGCGTTGTCCAATCCCGGGGCCGCATCGACGAGGCGATCGCGCTCTATGACCAGGCGCTGGCGCTGGATCCGGGTAACGCCGACACCATCTACAAACGCTGCCTCTGCCGGTTCGCCAAGGGTGACTTCGCCGGCGCGGTCGGTGATTACGAATGCCGCTGGGAGGCGGAAACCTTCGAGAGCGCGTTTCAAAAAAGGCCCGAGCCGCGCTGGCGGGGCGAAGATTTGACCGGCAAGCGCATTTTGATTTGGGCGGAACAGGGCGTCGGCGATCACATTATCTATTTGGGATCGCTGCCGGCGCTGACCGGCGAAGGCGCCAAAAGGAACGCCTGCATTTTTGAATGTGATGAACGGCTGGTTTCGCTGTTTGCCCGCTCCCTGCCCAGCGCCGAGATTGTGCCGAGCGGCCTGACACAAAAAACAGATTTCGACTTGCAGACGCCCGCCGCCAGCATGACCTTGCAAAGCCGCATCCGGTTTCCGGACCAGTACCCGTTGGGCCGATATCTGATCCCGGATCCGGGGCGCGCCGACGATATCAACAGCCGCCTCCAAATTGCGGCGGCAGGCAGGCCGCTCATCGGCATCGCGTGGCGATCCTCGCGGGTGAAGGTGGGACCGTGGAAGTCCATGCCCCTCGACCAATGGGGACCGATCCTAAGCCGCCGGAATGCCCTGTTCGTCAATCTGCAATATGGCGAGACCGGCCCTGAGATAGCCGAAGCCATGACCGCCACCGGGTCTGAGATATATACCGACCCGGACATCGACCGCTTCAACGATTTCGAAGCACTGGCGGCGCTCATCGATGGCCTCGATCTGGTGGTCACCACCTCCAACGTCACCGCCCATTTTGCCGGCGCCCTGGGCAAGCGCTGCCTCTTGGCCCTGCAGGTGACGCCGCTCTGGTATTGGGGAATGGCCGATGAGCCGGTTCCCCTTTACGCCTCGGTCGAACGGTTCTGGCAGGCCCAGGAAAACACCTGGACGGACGTGGGCAGCCGGATCGCGGCCAGGCTGGATGAGCAATTTTGAAGCCATGAGCCCACCGCTCCACCCGAATGAAAATATCGAAGCCAGCCTGGACGGTATCCGCGGGCACTTGATGGATGGCGCGCCGGCGCTTGCCGAGGCGGCCGCGCGCCGGCATCTCAAATCCCATCCCGGCAGCTTCCGCCTCGAAAAAGC
>JAYGEH010000014.1:0-2343 GCA_046582475.1 Rhodospirillales bacterium | reverse complement strand
TTGACCGACAAGCACCTCAACCTGGCGCAATTTTGTAACGATCTCTTCCGGACGATGTCTCTTGATACCCATTATTTGGTCCTCCTTTACTAACTATAAGGGTGGACCAACTCAGTGGGGGAGGATCACTACTTCAGGCGTGATACGGCCATCATTGAAAGGAGGGAAAAGATCAAAAAACTGACAACCCAAAACCGCCGCTTGAATCACCACCAACAAGCGGCTTAACATCAAACCGAGATGAGCCAGATCCTCCGTTAAGAAATAGGCTCAATAGTCCCGAATGTTTTGATGGCGGACAATGTTATTCAGGCATCAAATGTGCTTCTTCTTCATTTCTCTGGCGATGCGGTCAGCTTGGCGCATTGCTAATGCGACGATGGTCAACGTCGGATTTTCTGCAGCGCCAGTCGTGAATTGGCTACCATCGGAAACGAAAAGATTCTTGATATCGTGGGTTTGCCCCCATTTGTTGACAACGCCATCACTAGCCTTGGCACTCATTCGGTTAGTGCCAAGATTGTGTGTTGACGGATATGGCGGTGTGGGGAACGTCCGCGTTGCCCCAACGGCATTGTAGACTGCCGCACCTTGCTTGTAGGCGTGGCTACGCATCGCGGTGTCGTTTGCGTGGTCATCAAAATGGACGTTTGGAACCGGCAAACCGAACTGGTCTTTTTCTGTCGAATGTAGAGTAACGGCATTCTTTTCCTGTGGCATATCCTCACCGACCAGCCACATACCAGCCATATGGTCGTAGCTATCGAGCGCTGTTGTGAACTCACGCCCCCAAGCGCCAGGATCAAGGAACGCAGACATAAACGGCAACCCCAAAGAGAGGGTTTCCATTTCGTAGCCGCCGACGAAGCCGCGCTTCGGGTTGTGTTTTCCCTCGTCCATGATGATGCCGGCCATGGTAGTACCGCGATGCATATTCACCGGCTTGTCAAAAAGGGCATAGACCGACCCCGTCATATGGCGCATATAATTTTTGCCCACCTGGCCAGAGGAATTGGCGAGGCCATCCGGGAACATCGACGAGGCTGAATTCAGCAAAAGCCGTGGGCTTTCATATGAATTTCCAGCAACACAGACGACGCGTGCCTTCTGCACATGCTGTTTCCCTTTTTTATCGGCATACAAGACTCCAGTAACCTTACCGGATTTGTCGTGCTCAATTTTCAGTACCTGGGAATTTGCCCGAACTTCAAGTTTACCGGTTTTCTCGCCATTGGGTATGTCGACATAGAGCGTTGACCATTTCGCACCTGTCTTGCAGCCTTGGAAACAAAAGCCAAGTTGCTGGCAGGAGCCGCGACCATGGCGAGGCTCCGAATTGATGGCCATGCGGCCAGTATGGCATTCCTTGTAACCGAGTTTGTCAGCGCCTGCCTTCATGATCTTAAAGTTATTATTGCCAGGCAGGCCGGGAATGCCGTTGGTCCGCGTGACGCCCAAATTGTCTTCCGCCTTGGCATACCAGGGTGCCATCTCATTGGCATCAATCGGCCAATCCAAAAGATTAGCTCCCGGAATATTGCCATAGTGGGTTCTCACCTTCCATTCATGTTCCTGGAAACGAAGCGAGGCCCCGGCCCAGTGAACGGTTGATCCACCGACAGCCTTAACAATCCATGCGGGAAGTCCTGAAAAGTCTTTTGCAACACGCCAGCTTCCTGAAGTTGTGCGCTTGTCGAGCCAGGAAATTTTCCCGAACATCCCCCATTCGTCGTTATCAAAGTCCTCTATTTCGTGACGACCGCCGGCCTCCATGATAACGGTTCTGACACCGTGTTGTGCCAACTGGGATCCCAGGGTGCCACCGCCCGCTCCGGAACCAATGACGACAACGACACTGTCATCCTTTAGATCAAATTTCGCCATTATTCTTCCTCCCGTTAGACTTTTTTAAAGCCAATCAATATCGTCAAAACCGCGATCGATATAGCCGCCTTTCGAGGCACTCGGGCCCTCATAGCCGAACAGTGGCCAAACCTCGGCGTTACCGTAAAGGCCGCCGATTAAGGCTCCTCGCACACGCTGAAAGAACGGATCTTTTTCTATTCCACGCAATAATGCGACACGTTGTGCTTCCCATCTGACCTCGGCATAGGGAGCCCCATGTGCTTTAACGGCCGCAGCATCCAACGCGGTAACGCCGTCCTCAAACACAGCCTTATCCGCTTCGCCCTTGGTTGCGGCATCATCGAATGAAGAAACCACGCCGGCATAATGTTTATCCGCGACATGATCGTGCGGGTAAATATCGCGGGCCATCTGAAGCAAAGTTGCGAAGGTATTTGGCTTTAGGGCCTTGGCAGTCGCAGACCACGCATTGCCTGC
>JAYGEH010000441.1:0-1869 GCA_046582475.1 Rhodospirillales bacterium | reverse complement strand
TGATCCTCGGCTTTTTCGTGCGCAGCTATGTGGAGCTGGTGCGTGTCGTTATCGACATGCTCCTGCCGCAATAGATCATGGCCGAACCGGAATTTGATCTGATCGCCATCGGCGGCGGTTTCGCCGGGCTGACAGCCGCCGCCCGCGCCGCCGATCAAGGCCTCCGGGCAGCGGTGCTGGAGCGGGATACGGGCGATCGCTATTTCTGCAATTCGCGCATCACCTCGGGCGTCTTTCACGTGGCCTCCAACGATGTGCGCATATCCGCCGATGAATTGGCGGCGGCCATCGAAAAAGAGACCGCCGGCTACGCCAAGCCGGAATTGACGCGCGCCATCGCCGAAAACGCCGGGTCCACGGTGGAATGGCTGCGCTCCATCGGCGTCAAGTTCGTGGCCAAGGGCATCAGCTATGTGAATAAGCGCACCCATCTGGTATTGGCGCCGCCCCGGCGTATGCGCGCCGGTCTCGATTGGGAGGGGCGCGGCGGCGATTACACCTTGCGCGCCCTCGAAGCCCATCTGACCAAGTCCGGCGGCAGCTTCCGGCGCGGCGCCGAGGTGACCGGGCTGATAATGACACATGGCACATGCACCGGCGTTCGGGTAATCGAAGACGGCGCCGAGACAGAGATTTCCGCCGCCGCGGTGGTCATCGCCGATGGCGGCTTCCAGGCCAATCCCGATATGCTCAAAGCCAGCGTCACCGACGCGCCGGACCGGGTGCGCCTTCGGGCGACGCCATCGGCCACCGGCGACGGCATCCGCATGGCTATGGGCGCCGGCGCCGCGCTCACCGCGCTTGGCGATTTCTACGGCCATCTGCTGGCGGACGCGGCGATGCATAACGACGCCCTCTGGCCCTATCCGAATATGGACACAGTCGCAGTCGCCGGGGTGATGGTGGACGGCGATGGCAAACGCTTTGTCGATGAAAGCCGGGGCGGGGTGTTCCTGGCCAACGCGGTCGCCAAGCTGGCCGACCCGTTGTCGGCGACGGTGATCATGAGCCCAGAAATCTGGGACCAGGTAGGCGCCGACGGCATCGCGCCGCCCAATCCATTGCTGCTCGATCACGGCGGCACGCTCATCGAAGCGCCCGATGCGAACAGCCTCGCCGCCGCCATCGGCGTGCCCGCCGGTGCGCTGCAAGCCACCCTGGCCGATTACAACCAGGCCTTTGCAGATGGCCGCCTGGCGGAGCTTGACCCGGTGCGCGGCGAGGGCCGCCATCAGGCTTACGCGCTGGGTGATGGCCCCTATGCGGCCATTCGCCTTTGCGCCGGCCTCACCAACACCATAGGCGGCATCGATATCGACGCCAACTGCCGCGTCCTGAAACCGGACGGCGGGATCATCGGCGGGCTCTATGCGGCGGGCTCATCCACCGGCGGGCTCGAGGGCGGGCCCAATGTGGGCTATGTGGGCGGCCTGATCAAAGCCTTTGCCTTCGGCTTGATCGCCGCCGATCATGTGGCGGCGTCCAAAAATTGACGCCCGGGGGGCTGTGAAATAAACTTAACCTAGTGGTCTCCGCTTAACGGAAGAGTCCGATGGGGATTCCCAAGCGCAACGCGACCACGACATACATTGCTGCCCTGTACCGCCCCGATTGCCGATTCAGAAAACACCATCACCACCATCAAAAGAGGATACCAAGCGTTAGAATCCTACCACTAGAAGATTTCCGCAACCCCGCGGCAATGCCGCGCTTGCGCGCGCGGCAATAGCCGCTCGGTAATTAGGGTAAATTAAAATTGTGAGTATCGGTTTAGATCACCAAGCCCGACGCGACTGCGTCCCGCAGACAATCATCGTCAGCGTGCACAATGTCGCGTTGGAAATAGAGCGCACGTCGGTAATTGAAGGT
>JAYGEH010000381.1:0-1872 GCA_046582475.1 Rhodospirillales bacterium | reverse complement strand
CCGGCAGGGTCTCCTGTAGCACGCCGTAATCGATGCGGTGGCTGAGATGGGTAAGAATAGTGCGGCCGACGCCTAGCCGCTTCGACCAGGCGACGGCGCGGTCCACATGGGCGTGGGTCGGGTGCGGTTGGGCCATCAAGGTGCCGACCATCCAGACCGCGATCCCCTCCAATGCGGCGAAGCTGGCTTCCGGCAAATCGACCAAATCGGTGGAATAGGCAAAATTTCCGAACCGGTAGCCGACGGTGCGCGACGTACCGTGGGATTGATCGAATGCCTCGACGGTCAACACACCGACGCCAAATTTATCGCCGGGGCTGATGATATGGGGCGTCAACTGCGGTTTGTAGTAGAAATCTGTGCCGTCGCGCAGCGGTGTGACAACGTATTCGAACCGGGTTTCGATGGCGTGCCAGGTATCGGCATCCGCATAGGCCGGAATATCGGCCTGCATGATCCGGTTGATGGCGCGGAGATCATCCAGCCCATGCAGATGATCCGCATGGGCGTGGGTGTAAAGTATGGCGTCGAGGCGATCCACGTCGGCGTTCAGCAATTGCTGGCGCAGATCGGGCGAGGTATCGACGAGTATGCGGGTGTCTTCCTGTCGCACCAGGATCGATGGCCGGAGGCGCCGGTTTCTGGAGTTTTCGGGATCGCAGGCGCCCCAGTCACCGCCGATCAATGGGGTTCCGCCGGAATGGCCGCAGCCAAGGACCGTGACGCGCATTAAGCGGCCTTGGCCTTGGCGAATGCGGTGAAGAAGTTGTCCGAGGTGATGCGCGCCATGGCTTCCGGCGTCTGGCCTTTAAGCTGCGCCACTTTCGCCGCCGTATGGACAACAAAGGACGGCTCGTTGCGCTTGCCGCGCATGGGCACCGGCGCCAGGAACGGCGCGTCGGTTTCCACCAGAATCCGGTCCAACGGCACAGTTTCCGCAATCGCGCGCAAATCGCCGGCATTATTGAAGGTAACGATGCCCGAAAAGGAGATGAAAAAGCCGATATGAAGGGCCACCCGCGCCATCTCGGGCCCGGCGGTATAGCAATGGATTAGGCCGGAAAACGGCCCTTTATCATGCTCTTCCAATAAGATTTCTATGGTTTTTTCGTCCGCCTCGCGGGTATGGACGATAATCGGCAGGCCGGTTTGGCGCGCCGCCTCGATATGCACGCGGAAACTGGCTTCCTGGACGTCCCGGGGGCTGTTGTCGTAATAGAAATCGAGGCCGGTCTCGCCGATGCCGATGACCTTGGGGTGCCCGGCCCGGTCCAGCAACTGATCCAGGGTCACCGGCTCTTCGCTGCCGGAATCGTGGGGATGGACGCCGACCGAGCAGAACAGGGTGTCGTGGGCTTCGGCCATGGCGCGAATGGCATCGAACTCGCCGATCCGCGAACAGATGCAAAGCATATGCGAGACGCCGGCGACCGCGGCTCGTTCCAGGACCCCTGGCAAATCCTCCACCAGGCCTGGATAATTCAAATGGCAATGGCTGTCGACGAGCATTTATTTTCTACTAACCAATTGTTTCTTATGCCAATAATTATAATAATGTCATTTAAGGTGTTGTGTAGGTGTCAAATGCCCCCTACCCGTCCCATTTATGAGACGAAATCATAACAGCCAGCAGGTCATCGGCAAGTCCATGGTTGATGAACTCTATCGTTCGTACATTCGACCCAAAGAACCGTATCGGCAGCGGTGTTTTGTCCTGGTTGTACGATCCAGGGTCCTACCGCCGCCCCCTCGAATTCAGCCACCCCCACCCCCGCCTCACAATCGAACCGCCGTAAATCGATCTTACATACTGATTTGCGCTGTCGCAGAGGACAATATTTGATGTTGGAAAAATTTTTTATAGAAAAAAAT
>JAYGEH010000369.1:0-4560 GCA_046582475.1 Rhodospirillales bacterium | reverse complement strand
ATCAATCCGATGATCGTCAAGGGGCAGATCCACGGCGGCGTCGCCCAGGGAATTGGCAACGCTTTTTATGAACAGTTGAAGTTCGACGATCAGGGCCAACTGCTCACGGCGACACTTGGCGACTATCTATTGCCGACAGCGCTTGACGTCCCGTCCATGACCGTCGATCACTGGGTCACCCTATCGGCCACCAACCGGCTGGGGATCAAGGGCGTAGGCGAGGCTGGCGCGATCCCGGTCGGGCCTTTGTTCGCGCAAGCCATCGAAGATGCCCTGGAGTTGCCGTCCAGGGGCGTCGAGATCGGCGAAATCCCGCTCAGCCCAAACCGCCTGTGGGAGTTGTCGCAACTTTGACCTGGTGTGGCGCATGGTTTCATGCCAACAAATCAAGGCGGACAAATACCCCATATGGCTGCCAGATGGGATCCAAACAAAACCATATAAAAGCAGTGCAATTTGGGTATGCTGGCGGCGCGGGCAGGCGTTTGGTAAACCTTCGTCGTCTATTTATTACCAACTGGCGCCGCACGGAGGTATCCGTCCTCGGCCACGGCGTCGTTCTCGGCTGGCCTTGACGCTGCTGGAACGCGAGGCGATATCGCGCGGCATCGTGGCCCAGTGCTCGATCCGCGCGATGGATTCGCTCCTGGGCCGCTCGCCCTCGACGGTGCGCCGTGAAGTTCGCCGTAATGGCGGCTATGATCGGTATCGAGCAACCCAGACTGATGCGCAGGCCTTGGCCGGTGCCCGCCGCCCGAAGCGGTGTAAGCTGGCAAAGCACCCACCGTTACGCCGCGCGGTGGCGCGGAAGCTTAGATGGAACCGGTCACCCGAGCAGATCGCCGGTTGGTCGAAGCGCGTGCATCCGGGAGACGGGTCTTACCAGGTGTCCCACGAGACCATCCATCGTGGTTTATTCGTTCAAGCCCGCGGCGTGCTTAAGACAGAGCTGCTTCAGCACCTTCGATCCAAA
Organism: Rhodospirillales bacterium; assembly: GCA_046582475.1. Classification (GTDB taxonomy): domain Bacteria; phylum Pseudomonadota; class Alphaproteobacteria; order Rhodospirillales; family UBA2165. Next base: position 3,587 of record JAYGEH010000369.1, on the reverse strand, counting down.
CCAATCGGCAAAAAGGGCGAGGGGCAAGGAGCTCAGCGCCGATAAACAGTTTAGCTTGGCGACCGGCATAGAGGTTTACTTCTGCGACCCGCGAAGTCCATGGCAACGCGGCTCCAACGAGAACACTAATGGTTTGCTCAGACAGTACTTCCCCAAGGGAACGAACTTGTCGGGATACGCGCAGCCCGATCTTAATAAGGTGGCACGTCAGCTCAACGAACGGCAACGCAAAACGTTTGAGTTTGAAACGCCGGCAGAAAGATTTAACGCGTGTGTTGCGTCGACCGGTTGAGGCGGCCCCCCGAAATCGGACATTCCCGCCATATACGCTGAACGTCTGCAGTTGACCCACAGCGGACCTTGCCATGGATCACACAAATTCTTAAACGACTGCTCTGTGAATATCATATTATGGCGAATTTTGTTTGATCCAATTACGGATTGATACCATAAAGGCAGTCTCAAGGCTGGCAAAGAAGCAGCCGTCGTTTGGCAACAATATGGGCTGCTGACATGGCGAAAATTTAGCGCCTCATGTAGCAGGATTTCGAATCTTCGGGAGGAAAGATTTAACGATGAAGGAATTCAATGATTTTCTAAATTGGGATGTGAAGATTGCGGTAAAATATCTCGTTCCGGTAACCGCATCGGCGTTTCCATATCCCAACATGATTACCCTTATTACCCTGATTCTTGCGGTCGCCGGCGTGTTGGTCATGCCGAATTATCTGATGGCGGGCGTTACGCTGTTTTTCCTCGGGCGGTTTCTCGACAACGTCGATGGAGAGGTCGCGCGGGTTACCGGTAAAACTTCAAAATTTGGCGCGAATTTTGACAGATTTGCCGGAGCCGTATCGTTTGTTTCGCTTTTCCTGATTATGGGAAGCGGGAATTGGGCCTATTTTGGCGCCGTGGGAGCAGTTCTGAACCGCTATCCCAATCGCGCGCCGACAAATGTTTCGAATGAAGAACAAATTTCATGGCGGAAGTATTTGCCATTTTCGAGATCAGGCGCGCTCAAATATTGGTTCCTCGTTCCAATCGCCCTGACCATGGGTAATATTGATTTGTGGATGCAAATTTCAGTCGCGAGTTTTTGGATACTCATCCTGATCCGATTGATTAAACGATTGAGAATTTATTTGCATCCGCGCAAGGAATTTAATTGAGATCTGATCGGCGCAGCGGCGATCGGCGAAATTGAACCTCGACATCAATTGTTCAAGGGATGCCGGAGAAGACCGGCAAAGTCGAAGCAAACTGGGTGGTCGCCGTTTAAATCGTCGACCGCGCCGCCTTCTCCACGCTCCAGATCAAACAGGATGGTTCCCATGCCGCATCGCGCCGCTGCATCGAGATTGATTGCCCGGTCGTCCACGAACAGAATTCGTTCGGGGCCGACAGCGGATTGTTTGAGGAGGATTTGATAAATCTCTGGTGAAGGTTTGCGATGCCCGACATCGCCGCTGACAATCCATGAATCAATGAGGTGGCCAATGCCGAACCGTGTCCGCAGTTTTCTGGACCATCCGGACACGTCGTTGGAAAGGCAAATAATATTCTGAAAGCGATCATTCGCAACTGCCAAGAATTTGAGTAGTCCGTCGGACAAATGGTACTTCGTCAGGTAATCGTCTTCGAGATCAATATCGAGCCCCACTTCGGACCAAAATTTTTGACGTGATATCTTGCCGAGACTTGCCGCCGTGTAAATTCGATTGATCGCCTCAATGTCTTTGGTGCCGCCATGTTCAAGAATGAAGGGAATAAGCAGATCGTCGACAGCGGCGCCCCTGCGATAGATTACGCCCATTGCATCCAATACCAAGATCGTATCTTGCATAGCCCACCCCTTGTACAATCACATTAATATTTTGGTTCCAGCTCTGGGAGTTGGCGCCGAACCCAACGCCGGTCGGCAACGACAAGTGTAATGATGAATATGCAATGAGTCGATTCAGCGTTGAAAATTCTTAGCCTTATGACCGCTTTTGGCTCAGGCCGTGTGAAAACGCATTCTGGCTTTTTCACCAAGCGCGCCTGTGGGTTCCGTTGATCTGGCGAGGCGGATTTGTTGAGTTTTCAGGTTTTATCCGCCTGCATGGCCTGGAATAATGCCCCGAGTCCGATGATGTTGATGACCCGTTTGAGATTGTAGGCGAGCACATGCGGGCACATCTCGGTGCCGACCCGGCCCCGGGATGTGGTCAGAAAGTGGTTCGCCCCCATCCATGCCCTGATGGTGCCGAAGGGATGCTCGGCGGTTTCCCGGCGCATCCGCTCGAACGGCTTGAACAGATTATCCAACTTTTTCAGCCCGGTTTTAATGATAGCGCCGAAAACTCTCGGTACCCCATTGGCGCCCTACAATCATGGTCAGGATCGCCGCGTCGACGACACGGATTTTCAAGTTCAAAGCGCTTCGCTTTAGCGGGCGCGACCGGAGCGGGAAAGGCGCCATCAAAAATCGGCTCACCTCATGCGGCATCGGCGACAATACCCCGATCGTGAAGTTTTCCGATATGGTGGTCGGCAAGTCCCAGGACCTCGGAAAGAATTTCGTTGGTGTGCTGGCCTAGAACCGGTGCCGGTCGCACGGGTAGGCGCTCTTCGGCGCTGAACGCCAATGGTGATCGAGCCGCCAAATATCGCCCAATTCCGGGTTGGTCGAGGCTCTCGAAAACGGGATTCTCCTCTGAAAACCTGGGGTCATCTTCCACCATCTGGGAAAATGTTTGGAAGGTCTCCCAGCAGACACCGTTATCGGTCAGCTTGGTGGCGATGTCGGCCAGGGTCCGCTGCCGGAACCAAGGTTCCAGGATCGCCGAAATATCCTCCCTGAAATCGTACCGGACTTGTTCGTCGGTCAGATCGATTTGATGCTCTTGCGCCAATTTCTCGAACCGGGCGGCGAGGCCGGTTGTCTCGACGAGGGTGCTCCATTGGCGTCTGCTGATCGCCACGACCATGATACGCCGGCCATCGGATGTTAGAAAATCACGACCGTAGGCACCGTAAATTTCATTACCATTCGGACCCCGCTCGGTGCCGTTGATTTCGATTTCAGTGGTGATGCTCATATTGGCCACCGTTGCCAGTGCGACATCGGTCAATGCCAGGCGAATCAGTTGGCCTTTTCCGGTACGGGACCGGTATCGCTCTGCCGCCAGCAGTCCCGTTGCCGCAGCGTTGCCGGCAAGCATATCCCAGACCGGAAGGGGATTGTTCAAGGCCGCTTGGCCGCTTGAATGGCTGTTAATAAATGCAAAACCCGTGGCCGCATTCACCGTATAGTCGACGGCGCTACGACCGTCGGAACTGCCGATCAGAGAGAAAGCAATGAGGTCGTCACGGCGTTGACGCAAGGTCTCGTAGTCCGACCAGCCGTGCATCGGCAGATTGGTGAGGAAAAGACCACCATCCTTGCCCGGCGCCGTGATCAGCCGGGACACCAGTTCGCGGCCCTCATCGGAACGAAGATCGATCATGATCGAGCGCTTGCCTTTATTCCAGCCGGCCCAATAAATACTGGTCCCGCTTTTCGTCAATGGCGAACGTTTGGCGTCAATTCCGCCGCCGATATTGTC
>JAYGEH010000302.1:0-1857 GCA_046582475.1 Rhodospirillales bacterium | reverse complement strand
CGGCCCATCGCCCTGGGCCGAAAGAATTATCTCTTCATGGGCTCTGAGAGCGGCGGTAAATCAGCCGCCATCGCCTACACGTTGATCAAAACGGCGAAACTCAACGGTGTCGATCCCCAAGCCTAGCTCACCGACGTTCTGGGCCGCATCTCCGAGCACAAGATCACCAAGCTCGACGAACTCATGCCGTGGCGTTACGCTGAAGCCTCAGCGTAACAGGGCCATCTGTCCCGAGATAGTGCGGGATGGCCGGACGGTAACCGAAAAACCGACAGTTCGTTACGCGAAAAGGACCGCTCCATGTCGCAGGCCTCCCCGCCCACACGCTTCGCCGATTTGAATCCACCGGCGCGTCTGCTAATGGGCCCCGGGCCGGTTGACGTATATCCTGGTGTCTTGCGGGCTATGTCTACACCCATGTTAGGCCAGTTCGATCCACAGTTCACAGCCTATATGAACGAAGTCATGGTGCTGTATCGCCAGATATTCCGGACCGAAAACCATTGGACCCTTTTGATCGATGGTACCGCACGGGCCGGGATCGAAGCTTGCCTGACGTCCATGATCGTTCCCGGCGACAAAGTCCTGGTCCCGATTTTCGGCCGCTTTGGACATTTGCTCATGGAAATTTGTCAACGTTGCGGGGCGGATGTCGTTACTTTGGAGACGGACTGGGGTACCGTTTTCGAGCCGGACCAAATTACCGATGCCATAAAAATCAACGCGCCCAACTTGGTAGCCATGGTGCATGGCGATACCTCCACGACAATGGCCCAGCCGCTCGACGAGATTGGGCCATTTTGCCGGGAGGCAGGTGCCCTGGTCTATGTCGACGCCACGGCAACATTGGGCGGCAATCCCGTGGAGGTGGATTCCTGGAAACTGGACGCCGTCACCGCAGGCCTGCAGAAATGCATGTCTGGCCCGCCAGGCTGTGCACCGACGACGATCAACGAGCGGGTCGCCGAGCGGGTCAAATCCCGCAAGCACATCGAAGCCGGCATCCGGCAGGACGGTTTCGAAAACGCCGCGGGACCGCGCATTCAATCCAACTACTTTGATCTTGCCATGCTGATGGATTACTGGGGCCCGGCCAGGCTGAACCATCATACGGAGGCAACGACGATGCTCTATGCGGCCCGGGAGTGTGCCCGGATCGTCCTTGATGAAGGACTGGCGAACGGCTTTGCGCGCCATCGCCAGGCAAGCCGGGCAATCCGTTCCGGGCTCGACGCAATGGGACTCCGGCTGTTTGGCGATGCCGATCACCGCATGGCCAATGTCACCGGCGTCTTTATTCCGCCAGCCGTTGACGGAGATAAGGTACGGGGCGAGCTGTTGCAGGATTTCGGTATCGAAATCGGCACGTCGTTCGGACCGCTACACGGCAAGATCTGGCGCATCGGCACGATGGGTCATGTCTGCCGCAAGAGCAATATCCTGCGCTGCCTCAATGCTCTGGAAGCGGTATTGAGGAGAAACGGGTTCGAGTCGCCGCCTAATGCGGGCATCGACGCTGCCGACGAGGCCTATGAATCGGAGGCTTGAGCGGAGGCAGGCCGGCAGCCGTCTTTCTCAAATCCTCCAACTGTCGCCTGCGGTACTCAGGGAGGGTGGCGCTCGCGCCAATGTCTTGCGATGTCGATGCGGCGGCAGAACCAAATGTCGCTGTGTCCCTGCGCGTGGTCGATGAAGCGTTCGAGCGCGGCGATCGTACCGGGACGGCCGGCGAGCCTAATTAGTCCCCTGTTAAAAACCCAAATTCCGGCGGTTTGCCTTAGGTCTCCGCTGATATTCCCCAATTGAATTTGCAGGAAAACGTGTTTATCGGCGTCGTTTTCTTGCGATTTGGGATTC
>JAYGEH010000360.1:0-25023 GCA_046582475.1 Rhodospirillales bacterium | reverse complement strand
CAAAAAGCCGACCGTGGAGCCGTCGAGCCCGGACTGTTTGGTGACCGCAGAGCCGGCGCGCGCCAATTCTTCCCTTTGGCCTTGCTGGTTTTCGGGGGAAAAAAGGATCGATTCCAAGGCGTCTTCGAAGCGCGAAATTTCCACCGAAAGCGGCTGTGATTTGTCATCCCCGGAAAATTTGGTGATCGACTGAATGCGGTCGATGGCGTCCTGAAATTCGATATCACCCTCGCCCGGCTGATCGCCGCCGCCGGCCAGATGGCGGCGGATCGCGGCGATAATCTTTTGCCGCAATCCGGCCAAGGTGAACGGCTTCAAAATATAGGCGAAGACACCCAGGCGCATGGCCTCGGCCACATGATCAACGGTGTCGTTGCCGGTTACCATCACGAACGGCACGCCCGGCCAGCGTTGGCGCGCAATCTCGAGCAGCTTGATGCCGCTCACACGGGGCATGTTCCAATCCGATATGATCAGATTGATGGAAGGATAATGTTCCATCATCTCGACGGCTTGGCGGCCATCGGCGGCGATGACAATGGTCACGAAGCCAAGCTCGCGCAGGGCCGATTTGGCGACGTTCAACTCGAACGGGTTGTCCTCCACCAAGAGAACCCGCATGTCCTTGAAATCGATACCGAAATGATCGAAAAATGCCATTCGCCAATTCCCGCATGGTCCGCTCTCCCGGTATCATACAGCCTGGACGTTTATCCTCAACATTGCCGCCGGAATACCCGCATTTATCATCTGTCTTTCTGATCGGGCCGCCACCTGCTATTCTCCGGTCACCGTAATCTAAGGAGACAAATCATGGATAGTGCCAGCGCAGCGGTTGGATTAATTCATCGCCCCGGCGAACGCTCCTTCACCAAAGAAATCAAGAAGCTGCAGCTCGGCGCCGGCGAAGAATTTCACGGCGAGTCGATCCTGGCGGTGACCAAGGCGTTGCTGCAGGCGGGCGTCGCTTATGTGGGCGGCTATCCGGGCGCGCCCATGTCCCATTTGATCGACGTTTTGGCCGACGCGTCGGAGGAAATCCTGGAACCCCTCGGCATCCAGTTCGAGCAATCGGCGTCCGAGGCCGGCGCCGCGGCGCTGCTCAGCGCTTCGATCCACTACCCCTTGCGCGGCGCCGTCACCTGGAAGTCGGTGGTCGGCACCAACGTGGCGTCGGACGCCATCGCCAATCTGGCCTCCACCGGGGTGACCGGCGGCGCTCTGATGATCATCGGCGAGGATTACGGCGAAGGCTCCTCGATCATGCAGGAGCGCACCCATTCGTTCGCCATGAAATCGTCGCTGCCGCTGATCGATCCCCGCTACGACATGACCAAGCTGGTGGAGCTGACCGAGCTGGCCTTCGAGATGTCCGAGGCGTCCCATTTGCCGGTGTTCATGGCCTTGCGCATCCGCGCCTGCCACATGACCGGCTCGTTCATCGCCAAGGACAACAAGGTGCCGGAGTTCAATCTCAATAACCCGGTTCCCGAAGCCGCCTACGATGTCACCAAGATCGTGTTGCCGCCGGCCAGCTATGCCCAAGAGCAGGACAAATTCGCCGAGCGCCTGCCGGCGGCGCAACGCTTCATCCTGGAGCACGGCATCAACGAGCAATTCGCCGGCGATGGCGGGCGCTACGGAATCATCACCCAGGGCGGCACTCACGGCATGGTGGTCCGGGCCTTGCGCCAGCTTGGCGCCGCCGACGGCTACGGCAACTCCGACGTGCCGATGCTGGTGCTCAACGTCATTCACCCCCTGGTGCCCGAAGAGATCGCCGAATTCATGGCCGGCAAGGACAGCGTGGTGGTGGTCGAGGAAGGCAACCCCAACCTGATCGAAACACAGATCGCCCAGATCGCCCACAACAACCGCATCGATTGCCGGGTGCGCGGCAAGGATGTGCTGCCGATGGCCGGCGAATATGTCACCGACGTGGTACGCGCCGGCCTTGCGGACTATCTGGCCGAAGACGGCCCTGGGCAATTGCGCGCCGCCGCCGCCGCCAACGCCGCCGCCATCAACAAAGCGCGCGATACCGCCCGCGCCTGCCTCGCCGACGCCATGCCCGAACCCTTGCCGCCGCGGCCGCCGTCGTTCTGCACCGGCTGCCCAGAGCGGCCCATCTTCGCCGCCCTCAAATTGATCATGCGCGAGCGCGGGCCCCTGCACATCTCCATGGATATCGGCTGCAACCTGTTCGGCGCGCTGGCCCCATTCCACGTCGGCAACACGGTGCTCGGCTACGGCCTCAGCCTGGCCAGCGGCGGCGCCGTCGGTCCGGTTCTGGATCAGCCGACCATCGCCATTATGGGCGACGGCGGCTACTGGCACAACGGCCTCACCACCGGCGCCATCAACGCCCAATGGAACAAGTACGATTCGGTGCTGATCCTCCTCGATAACGGCTACGCGGCGGCCACCGGCCAGCACAAGCTGCCGTCGTCGGGGCTGACGCCGAAGGGCATGGCGTCGGAGATCTCGATCGAACAAAGCCTCAAGGGCCTCGGCGTCACCTGGATCGAGCGCGTCGATTCCTACGATCTGCCGGGCACCTTGAAGGCGCTCCGCAAGGCGCTGGACGCACGCGGCCCGCAGCTGCGCGTGATCCTCTCCAACAACGAATGCATGCTCGCCGTGCAACGGCGGGAACGCCCGGTCAAGGCCAAGGCCTTGCAAGCCGGGGCCGCCGTAACAAATGAGAAATTCGGCGTCGACGCGGAGGTTTGCACCGGCGATCATTCCTGCATGCGGCTCTCGGGCTGCCCGTCTCTTTCCTTGGCGCCGAGCCCGGACCCCTTGAAGGAAACCCCCATCGCCCATGTGGAGGACACTTGCGTCGCCTGCGGCCATTGCGGCGAGGTCGCCCACGCGGCAAGGCTTTGCCCTTCGTTTTACCGGGCCGAGGGGATCGTCAATCCCGGTTTGGCGCGGCGGCTGGCCTCATCGATCAACCGCAGCCTACTCGGCATGCTGGGTGCGTCATGAGCACCGAGCGCCCGATCAGCGTCTTGATCGGCGCCCTCGGCGGTCAGGGCGGCGGCGTGCTTGCCGACTGGCTGACCGAAGCGGCGCGCCTGTCGGGCTATCCGGCACAAGCCACCTCGACCCCCGGCGTCGCCCAGCGCACCGGCGCCACCAGCTATTATTTTGAGCTGTTCCCCGAGAAGAACCCGCCCGCGGCACCGATGTTTGCGCTGTTTCCCGCCGCCGACGATGTCGATCTGATGGCGGCCCTGGAGCCCACCGAGGCTGGCCGCGCCCTCGACCGGGGCTTTGTCACCAAGCGCACCACGGTTATCACCGCCACCGAGCGCCTCTTTTCGACCGCCGAAAAAGTCGCCGCCGGTGACGGCACCATTGCCACCGGCCCGGTCCTCGACGGCTTGCGGGCGGCATCCCAGAAATTGCTGGCCCTGCCCATGACCGCGTTGTCGGACGGCGCCGCCAACCAGTCCAACGCCATCCTCTTGGGCGCCATCGCCTGCTCCGGCGTGCTGCCGATCCCAGCCGATGATTTCCGCGCCGCGATCACCAACAAGGGCGTCGCCGTCGCCCCCAACCTGGCCGGCTTCGAAATCGGCCTCGGCGCAACCGCCGGCCTGGACCAACCGGAGAGCCCGATAACCTACAACCCCGCCCCGGACGGCTTCACCGATGCCCTCGAGACCTACGACGAAGCCTTGCGCCCGCTGATCGGCCACTGCCTGGCGCGGCTGGTCGATTACCAGGACGCTGCCTACGCCGGCTTGTTTTTGCAGCGCATGCAAGCCGTCGGCGGCTCCGATTTGACCCGCGAGACCGCCGCCCGCCTGGCCGCCTGGATGAGCTTCGAGGACGTGATCCGCGTCGCCCAATTGAAAACCCGGCCCGGCCGCCTGGCCCGCATCCGCGGCGAGTTGGGCATCGGCGAAACGGCGCCGCTCAAGCTGCAGGACTTCTTCATGCCTGGCCACGGCGAAGCCACCGGCTTCCTGCCGCCCTGGCTGGCCCGGCTGGTGCCCGGCGGCGGCGCCAATCTGGCGGGCCAGGGCCTGGCGTTGCGCTGGCCGACCGGCACCGCGTTCGGCTTCGCGGCGCTCAAATTTCTCGCCGCGCTCAGATTTTTACGTCCCGGCGGCACCCAGTATGCCGAGGAACAGGCGGCCATCGAGCAATGGCTGGACGCCGTCACCAAGGCGGCCGCCAAGGATGCCGGCCTGGCCCTGCAGACGGCGCGCCTGGCGATCTGGGCGCGCGGCTATGGCGATACCCGCTCCGCCGGTCTCAAAACGCTGGCCGAGTTATTCGCCGATTGGGAGCAGCGCCTGGACAGCGGCCTCGCCGGACTCAAGGCATCGGTGGACCAATCGCTGCTGCTTGCCCACGCCAACCCCGAAGCGCCACAGCACTAATACCAACCTACCCAAATAAATATCCCTTGTGACGGCGCCTGCCGGTTTCCGGTTAGGAGCGTGCCGCGCCGTGATGCCTTTGCATCATAAGCGGTGCCCGGCGACATCCGGGGGCAGCGCAAAGCCGCCCTCCGCCTCGCCTTTGCCGCCCACCGGAGGCTGCAGGAACTCGATCACGTTGCCGTCGGGATCGCGGGTACAGACGGCGCGCCCGGTCGGCGATCTCGCCCGAGGCCACCGTGGCGGCCGGCGAAATTTCCGAAAAGCCATTATGTTCGCAGATGAAAAACATCGGCAGCTTCCACAGCGAGGTGACGTTGAGGGTTTCCATCAGCACCCCCTGGTTGGCGGCGCCGTCGCCGAAAAAGCAGACCGCCACATCGCCGTCCCCGTCCAGCTGGGCGGCGAAGGCGGCGCCCGCCGTAATCGCCAGTCCGGCGCCGAGGATGCAGTTGGCGCCGAGGATGCCTTTCGAAATATCGGCCACATGCATGGAGGCGCCCATGCCCTTGCAGATGCCGTTCTCGCGGCCATAGACTTCGACCATCATGGTCTTCGGATCGCCGCCCTTGGCCAGGAAATGACCGTGGCCCCGATGCGTGCCGGCGATCTTGTCGGCGTCGGTAAGGTGCGCCGAGACGCCGGCGGCGACCGCTTCCCGGCCGATATAAAGATGCACGCCGCCGGGCAGCTGGCCGGCGTGGAAATCGGCGCTCAGCCGTTCTTCCGTCTTGCGGACCAGGACCATGCGCGCATACATGGCGCGGGTCTGATCCGGGCTTGGCCCGTTGGTGCTCATCGCGGCTTGCCGCCCCTTATTAGTATTTACCCTTGATGGGCGCCAAAGCAGACAACCGGGCGCCTGCAAGCGAAAGCAATCCGGTGGCTGGAAATATTATAATGCGACATATTTTTGCGGTAAAAATTGGTATGGGTTTGTATGGGTTTGTTTGGATTTGTGGGGGTAAAATCGCTGTAAACGTCGGACCGGAGTATGTTTTAAATTAACGGCTTATACAGGATATATAAGCCGTTCCGGGCGCCGCGCAAGCGGGCCTGCCGGTGGCCGGCGGTCAGGGTGCAATCATTTCAGAAGCGTATCTTTTTGTTTCTTATATTCCTCGGACGGCAATCCGAACACGATTGCAAACTTCTCGCCCGTAGCGGATTTTCCCTTGGCGGTGCCGACCGGCAAGCCCTTGCGAAATCCGGTAACCGTAAAATCCCCGCTCAAGGATTTCAGGCCATCGAAGCAACGAAGCTGATAGGTGCCGATGCGCGGCTGGAAGGTGGAATAGGTGCCCTCGCAGACCTGTTCATTTTTCGCATTATAAAACGTCAGAGGGTATGTCCCACTACTTTGAGCGCTGGATTCCAGTAGCCCATAAATCTCGACCGTTCCGGCGCTTTCTTCGAAGATCAATACCGCGGGGTTTCGTCTTTGCCTCGGCAGATCTTCGGGATCGACGAATATGTTCGAATTGATAGCCGCGATTTTACATCCGCAATTTACATCGGCGTTGAAATTCCATTCCTTGACCGCCTCCAGGCATTTGCTCAAGGACCGCCGCACGGCGCTTCCAACCGAGCGATAATTCCAGGTCCGGTATTTATAGGCGCATTGCCTGGGATGGCCGATGGCGATGGCCCGATGCAGCGTTTCATCCAGCCAGCGCCGCGCTTGCTCGGCATTGCGGAATTATTCATAGGCATCGGCCTCGACCGGTGTGCCGGGTATGGCGTTCTGGGCAACGACGGCCGGTAACGCGCCATCAATTTCCGATTGCCGGTACACCACCATCGGCGGCACGTTTTTACGGCTGAAGGTGTGGGAACGGGCAGAAATCCGGACGGCGTCCATAGAGTGCACCCGCCAATAATAGGACCGATCCGAAATTACGCGGAATGTTTATCATGGCCAATGCCCCTCCCTGGGCTATTAAATAGCGGCTCTATCACGCAATGATCGCCATCGTGCACAATTGGCCGGGCCCGCCGGCGCCTAGCCAAACCGTCCCTTCAGCGCCGCGCATTGGCGTTCGGTAAGGCCGCGGGACTGGGCCTCGGAGCGGAATTCTGGAAAGCGCGGGTCCCATTCCGGGACCCCCGGCCTGATGGCGGTCTGGCAAATCTGGCGATCCGACAATGTCATCACCAGATCGTCTTTCGACGCGGCGATCTGGCTTTGGCTGAACCGCCCGGTCAAGCGCGCGCATTGGGCCAATGGCAATCCGCGCAGCTTGGCTTCGAGTATATGGGGATAAAATCGCGGGTCCCACTTCGGCACGCTGCCTTTAATCGCCGTCATGCAAAGGCCCGTATTCGATATCTTCTTGATCTCCGGCTTGATGTGGGCCGTGGAGAATGTGGAATCCAACCTGGTTCGGGCAATTTTTTCTTCGCTGAAGCGCCCGGTCAGCATGGCACAGTTGATTTCGGTCAACTGGCGGGCCTTCGCCTCGGCAATATAATGGGGGTATCGAGTATCCCAGGCCGGACGCGAACCTAGAATGGCCACATCACAGACGTTGTTGTTCTTCACGCCGAGAAATGAAGGTGGAGCGGGCGGTTTGTCGACGGAATTTTGTCCCGGTCCGGTATATTTCCAGACCACCTGTTTACCGCGCGCAAAAATTTTGCACGACACGCCCTTCGATCTGTTTTGGCAGCGATATATAGCGACATCGATCAAGGTCTGGAAATTTCTACAGATCCCGAATTCCCTGCATGTTGAATATCCGTAGGAATTACCGTCAATGGACACCGCAAAAAACTCAGGTGCGGCGGCTGATTTATAACGATCAAGATTTTGCTTAACACTGGACGACAGTTGGATCGGCCCCGAACCGTATTGGCTGGAAACAGAGACACAGCCGGCCAAGCCGGAAATGGCTATTGCCAGCAATAATTTATTGTTCGGTAGATTCAATTCCGGTTACTCCGCCGCCGGATTGCCCGGGCAGGTAATGCCGCCCATGGTACCTATTTCGGCGGAGGGCCGTTAAACTGCCACACCACGTTCTTGCCATTGGCATAGAGTTTACAAGGCTGGCTATGTCTGTCCTCGGAACTGTCCACAGCTTGCCGGGGGCCGTTATCGGGCAGGCATTGAACATCCGCGCAATAAAAATAAGACATTTTTTTGCCATCCAACGTTACCGCAAATGCGATTGGCTCACCGCGCGTCAAATAGTAGTTGAAGCTGGCGCGCACATTGGGCGAAAGCGTGAGCGGGCCCGACCCGTAATATTTGTCCGCCGTGTTGCAACCGCTAAGCAAAAGAATTGATGCCAGCATGACCCCATATAAAATCTTCATCAGCTCCCTCCCGTCTATATGACACGTTATAGTATCCAAAATCACGGGACGTTGTCCATTAATTTACACTTATAATACGTGTAAACCTCCCATTGACCCGAGGCGCGCTGCACTCCTGCCCTCAGACAATATGCTCCGGGCCGTCCAGGGTTTCGGCCAGGAAGCGGCTCGACCATTGGGTGGTGGCCCGGTCGATGGAGACGCCGTCGACCTGGATGTCGTCCACATTCTCGTTGAAGAAACAGACCAGCCCCTTGATCTTGGGGCATTCGGCGATGGGTTCGGCGTAGCTCCAGGCGATGTCCCCGAAAGTCTCAGCGCCGATCTCCGCCGACCAATAGCTGGCGATCCCCTTGTAGGGGCAGCGGCTGGATGTATCGGTGGCCGACAGAAGATCGAAGTTCACGTCTTCCGGGGGAATGTAGTAACGCACCGGCATGCCGGTTTCGAACAGGAAGTGGGCGCCGGTGGATTCGGCGACCACTTCGCCGCCGAGGATCACCTTGACCGGGCGGCTGGACGGAACCGCGTCGATGCGCTTGTAGGGATCCCTGGGTGGACGAAAATCTCCTCATCCTCTTCGTACCAATGATCCATCTTGTTCCAATAGAATCCCAGGTAATCCCTGATGGCACGGGTTTCGGCGTAGGGATCGGTGTAGGACCAGACCGCGTTTTCGGCGGTGCGCCCGCCGGCGCTGAGGGTCCAATAGCTGGCCTCGCCCTTGAACGGGCAAAATGTTGTCAGGTCCGTTGGTGTCAATAATTCCATGTGCACGTCGGCCTGGGGAAAGTAATAGACCGGCACATGTTTGGTTTCCAGGAGCACGCGGCCGTCCAGGGTGTCGGCCAGTATTTCGCCGTTGAATTCGACCCGAAGGCGCCTTGGCGTCGGCTCGAACCCGACCCGGTAATCGGGCGCCTTGGCAAATCCGGGGGAGGGTTTTCCGTTTTCTGGTGCTGCGTTTAAGTCTACCGGCATTTGGATCCTCGTGTTTCGGGTGAACCTGATGTCAGGGTTATCGCCGCATAAAACGGGCGACTCGGAAGCCGACATTGTCGCCGCGGCGGCCGTTCTGGAAGCTGCCGCGATTGGCGGCGCGCAGGCTTTCGGGGCGGTCGTACCAGGAGCCGCCGCGCAGCACCCGCCGCGAGCAATCACCGCCGCGCCACGCCCGCCCGGTTACCGGGCGGCCGAGATTTGTGTCGTGCCAGCAGTCGGCCACCCATTCCCAGACATTGCCATGCATATCGTGGAGCCCGAAGCGATTGGCGGTGAAGCGGCCCACCGGCGCCGTCATCCCGCCATAGCCGTCGCTGCATTTGCGGTTGCCCGACTGGAAGCCGGAGCTTCGGTCGCTGCCGTTGGCATAGCGGCATAGCTCGCGCGTGGCGTTGCCGAAGTGGTATTTGGTTTCGGTGCCGGCGCGCGCCGCATATTCCCATACGGCCTCGGTGAGCAATCGGTAGCGCTTGCCGCTCCAGCGGCTGAGCCACTTCAAATAACCGCGCACGTCGTTCCAGGACACATTGACCACCGGCCGGTTGCCCCGGCCCCAGCCCTGATCGGCGGGGCTGTAGCCGTTGCAGCCGCCGCCGGCCACGCAGGCATCCCACTGGGCGAAGGTCACCTCGAACTTGCCGATCGCCATGGGCCGCCGGAAGGTCACCCGGTAGACCGGCTTTTCGTCCCTTTGGCCGCTTCCCGAAAGATCGCCCATCAGAAAATGCCCGGTCGGCACCTCCACCATCTCCGGGCATTCGGGGCAGTCGCGAAAGGATCGCCCGGCCCGGAAGGCTGCGGTGATGGCGGACGGTCCGGGGCGATTGGCCAGACGCCCAGGCGCCGCCGACAGCAGCGGCGCAAAGACATAGGCGGGGCCGCCCTCGAATTTGATGCGGTACCAGTCGCGCCCGGCCACCTTGCCAGTGACCTGGATGCGCGCGCCAACCCCGAGACTGCCGAGCCGCCGCGAATCCACATCGGGCTCAAGGCGCACATTGGCGGTCCGGTTGGCGATCAGTTCCTGGTCCATGGCCAACACCCGTAGAGCGGGCTGATCGGGCCGCGATGGCGCGCCGGGCGCTGTCAGCGCCGCCAACCGGTTGCGCGCCAGATCGGCGAAGGTGCCGTCCGGAAATTTTTTGATATAGGCGGCGAAATCGGCGGCCTCGCGGCTGTCCTTGATGGCGTTCCAAAAGGCCAGATCGAGGGCCGAATTTGGGGCCGCGGCCGCGGCAGCCGGCGCCGGTGGCGATGCCAGAGAGGCCAGCCTGAAGACGAAATCGCCCCGGTCATAGTCTACGTCGGCCAGCTTGCCCGAGCGCGGCGTTTGCCGGGTGCGGGTAATATTGGTGTAGCGGTCGGTGATGAACAGGCCCAGCTCGCTGGCCGTCAAATAGCCGTCGCCGTTGGCGTCGGCGCGGGTTTCGCCATCGATGGCGCGCAGGAACAATTTCCTAAAAGTGCCGTCGTCGGAGACCTGCTGCCCTTTATCGCCGGAGGTGAGGAACTGGCGCACCGGGCGGGTGGTGGCGTGGGTGATGGCCGGCGGCGGCTTGGCGCGCTGGGCGTTGAAGACGGTACCGGCGAAACAGGCGTCGAACACCGTATAGGCGTGCTTCGACTGGGCCAGCCGCACGAATTCGCCAAAGCGGCGCAAGGACAGGGACTTGAGCCGGAACTGGGTGGCGGCGGCGGGCGATTGATCCGGGTCGGGCGCGTCGGCGGGCACCAGGAAGCCCTCCTCGCCCAAGGTATGGCCGTGGCCGGCGAACCAGACAAACAGGCGCGCCGCGGGATCGGCGCCCTTGACCACGTAAAATTCCTCGAGCGTGGATTTCAGTTCGTCGGAATTCAGGTTTTTCCGCAAGCTCACCTCGAAGCCGCGTATCTGCAAGGCGGCGGCGATCAGTTCGGCGTCACGCACCGCGTTGGAAAGGCGCGGCCAGCCATTCGAATATTTATCGATGCCGATCACCAGGGCGTGCGACGCGCCGTAAAGCTCGACCGTGCCCGCGTCCGGGGCGCCGGCTCGCTCGGACTTCTTTATGGTCACCGTCAGCCCCCGGGAGACAGCGCCAGCCGGAGAAGCCCACGGGCCCGGCAATAAAATGGCGGCGGCGGCGCCCAGCAGCAATAATGGCAACAATCTCATGGCGGCAAACCCTTGCATGACGGGCCCGTACTATGACGGGTATGCAGCCCTTTTAGCAATGCCCGCAAGACATTGTGATCGCCGCCGCCAAAAAATAACCGGCCCCAAAAAGGGCCGGCAAGTTTAACAGGGATTTCCGATTTGACGGCTGGGCTGGGAGCCCACGCGCGAGGGAAGAAACGCGTTCCCGCCAATTCACGGTATTGACTATAGCGATACAATGTAAATGGCGTATGTCCCGAATGTTGCGCGATTATAAATTTAAATTCGCCATCATTCGGCCTCCAGGTGGCAATGACGGGGCAATCGGTTAAGCTGTGGCCATGAACGAGTTTTCGGAGAATACCGGCGCGCCGCCGTTGGCCGAGCCCATCGCCATCTATGTGATCACCGGGTTTCTGGGCAGCGGCAAGACGACGCTGCTTAACCATCTGGTCAGCGATCCGGCGATGGCCGATACCGCCGTCATCATCAACGAATTCGGCGAGGTGGGCATCGACCACGCCCTGGTGGAAAAAGCCTTCGAGGATGCCTTGCTGCTCTCCAATGGCTGCCTGTGCTGCACCATCCGGGGCGATTTGCTGGACACCTTGGAAACTTTGTCGGTGCGCCGCGACATGGGCCGCATCCCGCCATTCAAGCGGGTGGTGATCGAAACCACCGGCCTCGCCGATCCGGGCCCGATCGCCGAAAGCCTGACCGGCGAAATGGTTGCGGCGCGGGGGTTCGCATTGCGCGCCATCGCCACCACCGTCGATGCGGTGCATGGCATGGGCCAGTTGGACAGCCAGTTCGAATCCCGGAAACAGGCGGGCATGGCCGATCTGCTGGTCGTGACCAAGACCGACCTGGCCGACGCCGGGCCCTTGAAGCAACGCCTCCGGGCGCTCAATCCCGGCGCCGGGATTATCGAGGTGATCGACGGCAAGTTGGCGCCGGAAACCCTGTTCGCCCTCGACGGTTTCGATCCGGCCGCCGCCGGCGATTGGCTCGGCGCGCCCGACGACGATCCTCACCACGGCCATGACCACGATCATTCCCGCGCCGACGACGTCAACCGCCACGGCGACGACGTGCGCGCCCTCTCCATCATCCGGGACGCCCCCCTGCCCTGGCCGGCGGTGCGCGATTGGCTGCGCTCCCTGGCTAGTTTGCGCGGCGCCGACATCCTGCGCATGAAGGGCATTCTATGCATCGAAGACGTTGACGCGCCGATCGCCGTGCATGGCATCCAGTCCATGCTGCACCCGCCGAAGCGGCTCCGAAGCTGGGGCGGCGAGGCACGGAAAAGCCGCGTCGTCTTGATCGGCCGGGATCTGGATGCATCCGGCGTCAACCACGCCCTCGACACGGCGCTTGCCGTCCACGCCGCGCGCCATTCATCATCACCGCGTCACGGATAAAAAATTTCAACGCATCATAAACAGGGGAACGCCCATGTCCGGCCACAAAACCTCCAACATGAGACTGCTCTCCCACGACACCCTGATCGGCTGGGGCGGCATCGGCGAGGGCATGTCGATCCAGGAAGCCAAGGGCGGGCGCCGCATCATGTGGCTGGCCCACGAAGGCCCGCCGAAGAATTTCACCGGCGTCGACGTGACCGATCCGAAAAACCCCAAGGTGATCGTGCAGCGCGACATCGCCCATGACTGCGTGCGCTCAAATTCCCTGGAGGTGTGCGGCGATATCATGGCCGTCGCCTACCAGACCCGGGCCGAGCCCGGCACCCTGGCCCCAGGCTTCGGCCGCGACCCGGCGGGCATCGAGCTGTTCGATATCTCCAACCCGGAAGACCCTGCGACCATATCCTTTTTCGACTGCGCCGGCCCGGTCTCTTCCGGCGTGCATCAATTGTGGTTCGTCGACGGGGAATTCATTCATTGCGCCGCCGGGGCACCGGATTTGCAGCCCCGCGATCCGGCCGACAACCAGATTTACCGCTGCATCGATGTGCGCAATCCCTCGAAGCCGGAGGAGGCCGGGCGCTGGTGGCTGCCGGGGTTGATGGAAGGCGACGCCGAGGACCCGCCGGCCCGCCATCCGGTCTTCAACTCGGGCTTTCGCGCCCACAACACCAACGTCTATCCCGAAAGGCCCGACCGGGTGTATCTGGCCTATCTGGACGGCGGCATGTACATCCTCGACATTTCCGACAAGGCCAACCCGAAGCCGGTCAGCGCCTGGAACCCGCATCCGCCCTATAACGGCTTCATGCATACGGTGCTACCGCTGTTGAGCCGCGATTTGTTGATCGTCACCGATGAATGCATCCGCGACGGCGGCGAGGATTGGCCGAAAATGACCTGGGTGGTGGACGCCCGCAACGAGTCCAACCTGGTGCCGATCGCCACCCTGCCGATCCCGCCGGTGGAGGAGTTCCGCAACCGGGGCGGACGCTACGGCTCGCACAATTTGCACGAAAACCGGCCTGGCCCCGCCTACCGCTCGGACACCATCATCTTCGCCACCTTCTTCAATGGCGGCGTGCGCGCGTTCGATACATCCGATCCCTTCCAGCCTGCCGAGATCGCCCATTTCATCCCCGAAAATCCCGAGGGCAGCCGCGCCGGCGCCGCCCAGATCAACGACGTCTATGTGGACGAGAACCGCATCGTCTACTGCGTCGACCGCTCGACGGGCGGGCTCTACATATTAGAGATGGAGGTGGAGATTTAAAACCGGGCCGCGCTGCCGGTGAGTACCGTATTTATTATCAGTCCCGAAGGGATTGGACCCAATGCGGGATGTTCAACCGGGCGTCGGTGCTCGGCACCTTCGGTAATCAACTCGTACCGCAATACTGTAACCAGCCCAGAAACTTGGACCGGCACCTATTTAACGAAACCATGATGTCAGGGCACGCCATGGCAATCCGAATGGTAAAACCGCCGAAAACCGTCCGGGCCGCCTTGGATCAGGGTCTGATCGACATGTTCGGCCAGGCCGAGCGGGACGCCTATAGGTTTTTGCCCATTGGCCGGGATGACGCGCCCATGGTACCCGATCCGGCGCGGGAAGGCTTTCCCCATCAGGTGTATGGCGTGACCTTGAAAGACATGGCCGGCGGCAAAGGCCTCGCCGGTGCATTCCTGGTCGGTTGGCGCCACATGCACCTGAAGGCGGGCAACAGCTCCGGGCTCGCCTCCATGGCCACGGATGTCTACCCCGGGGCCAAGGGCCGCGGCCACCAGTTCGGCGGCACCAACGAGGGCCCGTTTGTCGCGCAAACCTTGGAAATGCTGAAAAAGGCGGCGCGCATGAAAAAAGTGCGCGACGGAGACTTCCGGCCCTGCCTGTTGCGCATACCCGCCCTCTATTTTGTCGGGTTGTGGCTCCAATCCGAGGATGGGCCGGAGGGGGACATCATCATTCCCGTGAATCCCTGCCACCGTGCCTTGAGGCCAGGCCGGGCCTATAGCCGGGAACAATTGCACAAGCGCCTGCAAAAACCGGCCACAGCGGCCGCCGATTTCGACAACCGTCCGCCGCACTAATAATCCGCCAAAACGCGATCAAGGAGCCCGGCCGCCGCACTATTTTGGCAGGTCCGGGTCAAATATTTAAAAACTATTAATAGCATTACTATTTATAAACTCTATAAAGTTGTATATATTTTAATCCTGATAGGAGAAAATCTTAAGGCGCCCGCCGGGGACTCACCTGACTAATATTCATGGACCAAGGATAAATATACCAATGACCGAACTCACCATCAACATGTGGTCGCAGGAACAGACCAATTGGTGCTGGGCCGCAGTGAGCACAAGCGTGGCATTATACTACAATGAAAAAAGCCATTGGCGCCAATGCATCATCGTCAATACGCAACTTGCGCAAACCACCTGCTGCGTAAAAGGCGACACCAAGGCTTGCGACCAGCCCTCAAGCTTGACAACGGCACTCACGACGACGGGAAATCTGAATAAAATGACCCCATCATCGATATCTCTGAGCGCCGTGAATACCGAGATTAACGCCAAGCGTCCCATCGGAGCGCGTATCGACTGGGGTGACGGCTCCGCTCATGTCATGGCCATAACGGGATCCCTGGTGAACGATATCGTGCAAATCAAGGACCCATTTTCTGGCGAAACCAAAATGTCCTACACCCAATTCCGGGATAATTACCAAGGTTCCGGGACTTGGAGCCATTCCTACACGACAAAAGCCTGATCAGGGAGCGCGACATGGCAATCCGCATAGCAAAACCACCCCGAAACTCCCGCGCCGCCTTGCATCAAGGGTTGGCCGACGTAATCGAAGCGGCCGATTGGGACAACCACGCCTTCATGGCCGTCGGCCACGACCAGGCGCCCATGGTTGCCGATCCGGACCGCGATGGCTTTCCCCATGAGGTATTTACCGTAGCCCTGAAAGATATAGCTGGAAGCCGGGGCATCAACCGCGCCCGCCACATCGGTTGGCGCTATTTGCACGGCGACGCCGGACATATCCTGGCTCCCGTTTCCCGAGCCTCGGAAGTCATGCGCGGCGGCCCGGGCGGCGGACACACCTTCCACGGCACCAACGAAGGCCCGTTTGTCGCGCAAACCCTGGAAATGCTGCAAAAGGCGGCGCGTATGAAAAAAGTGCGCGACGGAGATTTCCGGCCCTGCCTGCTGCGCATACCCGCCCTCTATGTTGTCGCGGTGTGGCTCATATCCGAGGATGGGCCGGAGGCGGACGTCATCATTCCCATGGATCCCTGCCACCGTGCCTTGAAGCCGGGCCGGGCCTATAGCCGGGAGCAATTGCACAAGTGCCTGCAAAAACCGGCCCGGGAGAGCCTCGAATACCACAGCCGGCCGCAACCGGAACCATAACCGGCTAGGACGGCAACACCTCGGCCACCTCTGCGGCGAACGGCCCAATCGGCAAGGGCTGCGAGCGCCAATAATGTTTGACGCTTTCAGGGAGCGCCGCGGCCAGGGAATGCGGCGTCGCGTGGTCAGCCTCATCCAGCTCCAACACGTGAACCACCGCGTCCCGGAGACGCGCTTGATCCGACGCGGTCCTGCCGCCGGCGGTCTCGGCGCTGGCGAAATAAACGGCGATGCCGCCCGCATCGGTCCAGATCGCCAGCGGCGCCAGCACGAACCGCTCGGCGCCCACCCCGCCCACAAAAATATGCGCTTGCGGCAGGGGCGCGAAGGCGGCGAACAGCCAGTGTTCCGGGCTGTAAAGGCCATGAAATTCCGCCGCCATTTCATCCATTTCGGCGGCGTTATCAGCCAGGTGATCATTGATGAAAGTGAAATAATGGGCGACGAACGCGGCCTGGCGCTTGTTGAAGATATCGCACAGCCCGCGCGCCCGGTTCTTCAAAAACGTGACCATGCCGGCATGGTCGTCCGGCGCAAGATGGGTGGGCACCGGCAAATTGTGGGTGGTGCCCGACAGGCGGTGGCCGCGTCCCTCGCCCACCACCACATAACCGACCGGGCAGTCATGCTCCCAACCGCCATCCGCCAGCGCCTCCAGGCGCATGGTCTCGGCGGTCCAGCTGGTGGTGCCGAAGGGCACGATCATGTCTCCGGGTTTTAAGATCGACATGGCCGGGATATCAAACGCCCAGGCAGGGTTTGGCAAGACTTCTATTGCCCTGCCAGCCGCCAAATGGGTAAAACTGCGCCTGGCAACGACGGCGAAAATAAGGTTAAGGAGCAGACCATGGACCAGGGTATCAAATGGCCGGTGAAAACCCGGGAAATGCGGATATTCTGCATCGATTCCACCTATTGGAACGAGTTCGAATACCGCGACGACGATATCATCGTCGCCACCTGGGCCAAATCGGGCACCACCTGGGTGCAGCAAATCATCGCCCAGTTCATATTCGAGGGCGAGACCGACGGCCTGCCGATCGCCGACATGTCGCCTTGGCTGGATTTCCGGTTGCCGCCGCTGGAGGTCAAGCTGCCCGAGATCGAAGCCCAGACCCATCGCCGCTTCCTCAAAACCCACCTGCCGCTAGACGCGTATGTGTTCTCGCCGAAAGCCAAATATGTCTACATCGCCCGCGACGGCCGCGACTGCTGCTGGTCGATGTATAACCACCACGTAAATATGGTGGATTGGGTTTACGAGGAATTTAACAAGCTGCCCTATCTCGGACCGGTGGTGACGCCGCCGAAAACCGACGATTTGCACGAATATTATATGGACTGGTTCGTCAATGACGGCGCCCCGTTCTGGCCGTTCTGGGAAAATATCCGCTCCTGGTGGGAAACCCGCAATCTGCCCAACGTCCATTTCATCCACTACCAGAACCTGAAAGACGACATGGCCGGCGAAATGCAGAAGATCGGCGAGTTCCTGGGCTACGACGTGAACGGGCTGAAAAAAGCCACCTGGGACAAGATGGTCCACCAATGCACCTTCGATTACATGAAAGAGAACGCCACCTTGAGCACGCCGCTGGGCGGCGACATGTTTAACGGCGGCGCCGCAACGTTCGTCAACAAAGGCACCAACAATCGCTGGAAAGACACCCTGACCAAGACCGATTGCGACGTTTATGAGGCCCGCGCCATCAAGGAGCTGGGCCCCGAATGCGCCCACTGGCTGGCGACCGGCGAATTTTTGAACGAAGGCGGCTAACCACGGACCGCTAAATCACCTGGGCACCGGTGTCGTCGACGCCGCCATAGAGCCATTCGACGCCCTTGTAGGATTCCGCAGGCGATTGCCCCAGCATATGATTCCGTAAATCGGCGGTCGCATCGGCCGCGTGATAGATATCGCCATAGATTCTGGCCATTAATTGCACCCGCGCCGTCCGCAGATATCGCGCTTGCTGGTAGGCCTGGGCGGCCTGTTCAAAATCGCCACCCGCCTCGTCCAGCTTGTGCGCCAGACAGACGGCGTCCTCGGTCGCCATGCAGGCGCCCTGGGCGAGGTATTGCAGCATGGGATGAGCGGCGTCCCCTAAAAGAGTAACCCGCCCCTTGCTCCAGTCCCGAATCGGTTCCCGGTCGCACAAGACCCACATACGCCAGGACTCGATTTTATCGAGCATCTCCATTACCAGCGGATGCTCGCCATCAAAGCGTTCGTAAAGCTCTTCCGGATCGCCGTACGTGTCCCAGCCTTCTTCGTAGCGGTCACTGTGAAAGACCGCGACCAGGTTCTTCGCCCCGGTGGAGCGGATAGGTGACCAGATGGGTCTTGGGTCCGGCCCACAAAATGACCGTCTCATCGCGCCGGCCTTCTGGAACCTCTTCGATGGGCAGGACAGCCCGGTAGGCGATGTGGCCCGAGACCCTGGGCTTGCCATCGCCGACCAATTTTTCGCGCACATTTGACCAAAGCCCACCGGCGCCGATCAGGGCAGCTCCTTCGTGGACGTCGCCGGCCTCGGTAATGACACGGACGCCTTCGCCGGTATCTTCAAAACCCGTTACCTTCTGATTGACCGACAATCTGACCAGGGGCGAATCCGTGCAGGCCTTAAGAAGAACGTTGTGAACGTCCGGGCGGTAAATGACGGCATAAGGAAAACCAAATGCTTTCTTTATGGGATCGCCCAATGTGACCCGCATGATTTCTTTGCCGCTTAAAGCGTCGTTCATGATCAGGGCGTCCGGGAAGACGGCGACATCGTTGATCGCCTCGGTGACGCCCAACACCTGGAACATCCTGAAAATATTGGGCCCCAGTTGAATGCCGGCGCCAATCTCGGCAAATTCCGATGACTGCTCCAATAGGTGAACGCCGCGGCCTTTTCGGCTCAGCGCCAAGGCCGCGGCGGTCCCCCCGATGCCGCCTCCAGAGATGATGATTTCTTTCTCTTCGGCCATTATTGGTCTCCACAATTGACGAAGACTATCGCCCAAATTATCTGGTTTTTCAATCCGATCAGGGATGGGTTTTTGATGGATGAAGTTGGCGCGCCCCGGACGCGCAAAGCATAGCCGAATTCAATAAAGGATTTCGCCGACCGTCTCGTTATCGAACGGCACCAACTCGTCGAAGGCACCGCGCTTGGTGATCTCGGCCCATCCCGGGTTTGCAATAAGCGCGCGGCCGACGGCGACCAGATCGAACTCATCGCGCGCCACCATGGCGGCCACATCGGCGGCGTTGTTGTTAACCGCCCGGGGTTCCGTATCCGTATTGCCGTTGACCGAGCCGACGGTGATCGCCGGTTTGCCGGTGAGTTTGCGGGCCCAGCCGGCAAGGTTGAGATCGCTGCCTTCGAATTCCGGCTCCCAGAATTTCAAGGTGGAGCAATGGAACATGTCGGCGCCGGCTTCCGACAAGGGCGCCAGAAATTGGGCCAGTTGGTCGGGGCTGTGCACCAGCCTGGCGGCCATGTCGCCCAACTTCCATTGGGAGATGCGGACGCAAATGGGAAAATCGGGCGCCGTGGCGCGCCGGCATTCGGCGATCACTTGGGCGCCAAAGCGGCTGCGTTCGGTAATGCCGCCGCCGTAAGCGTCGTCCCGGCGGTTGGTGTGCGCCCAGAAAAACTGGTCGATGCAATAGCCGTGGGCGGCGTGAATTTCGATGCCGTCGAAACCGCGCTCCCTGGCCAGCGCCGCGCTGGTTCCGTAGGCTTCGACCAGGTCTTCGATTTCGGTCACGGTGAGCGGCCTGCCGTCATCCTTGGTGCCGTCCGCCCAGAGCCCGGAAGGACCGCGCAACCGGACATCCGCATCGACGCCGGGGCCGGGCGGCCGGCCGGACAAACCCCCATGCCAAATCTGCGGAAAGATGCGCCCGCCGGCTTGGTGCACTGCTTCGGCGACGCGCGTCCAGCCGTCGATTGTGGCGCCGCCTTGAAATCGAGGCACCGCCATGGCGCGGCCCGACGACGGGTGCGCGATATAGGTGCCCTCGGTCATGATCAGCCCGACCCCGGCCTCGGCCCGGCGCCGGTAGTAATCGGCCACATCGGCGCCGGGCACGCCGCCCGGCGAAAAGTTGCGCGTCATCGGCACCATGACGATGCGGTTCGCCAAGCGGAGGCCGCCGAGGGTGAATTCCCGGAACAAGGCTTCGGTGGATGCCGGCTGATTATTGTGCGCCATGATCGAAATTCCTAACGGTCTCTACCGGTATCGTTCACCGGCCCTGGATCGATGGCCAATAATGTTTCGAGAGCCGGGTGATGATGCGGAGAATATCCCCCACCCGTCATGCCCCTCCTCCAACTTGATCGGAGGCTCAATCGGGGCATCCAGGAAGCCACAAAAGCCCGGCGGGCGAAAATGTCGAAGGAAATGGAAATCACAAAACAAAATCATTCTGACGCCGCAAAGTCTGTCCGGACAGGATGCCCGCATGTTCGCCGTCCCGGAAAATTGTTTCTCCATTGACAATGACCTGCGTGATGCCTGTTGCAAACTGATGGGGATCCTCGTAGCTGGCGCATTCGGCAACCGTAACCGGATCGAACATAACGATATCCGCGGCAAAACCTTTGCGCAGCAGTCCACGATTACGAAGTCCGAGCGCTTTGGCCGGCGCCCCGGTCATTTTCCATATCGCCCGATGCAGCGGCAAAAGCTCCTCATCGCGCGAATATTTTCCTAGAACCCGCGGAAAGGTGCCGTAGAACCGGGGGTGAGGTTTGCCTTGTCCGGTGATGCCATGGGGGGCAACGGAATTACCATCCGATCCAATCATCACGTCTGGCGACCCTACAAACTCCCGAACGTCGTCTTCCGAAATCGAATGGACCAATACGCGGGTCTGACCGTGATCTTCGATAATGTAATCCAGCGCCATATCCAGTCCATCGATGCCTCGTTGTTCGGCTAGATCGCCGATAGTGCGGCCTGCGTGCTCCGGCATATTTGGTGAAATCGATATGCGGACCGCCTGCCAATCCGGAATTCGGCCAAAATTATTCAAACCGCCGGCGTCGATGTCCTGGCGTATGCGCCGCCGGATATCGGCATTCTGAAGCCGGAAAATCATCGCCTCGACGCCGGATTCCTGAAGCCACGGCGGGAACAGGTTCTTCAAGGGGTTACTGGCCGCGGTATACGGATAGATATCGCAATCGATTTTCACCGCCGATTTCCGGGCTTGGTCAAGCAAGGTCATGGCTTTGGTCGCGCCGCCCCAATTGTCCGTGCCTGACAATTTCATATGGACAATCTGCACGTGCACATTGACTCGTTCGGCAAACTCCATGGCTTCGTGCAAAGCATCAAAGACAGCGTTTCCTTCGTCTCTTAAGTGGGTAAAATATAGGGCGCCGGCATCGGCCAGTGTTTTGCCAAGGGCAACCATTTCGTCCAGGTCTGAATAGGATCCCGGCGCCGTAAAAAGACCCGATGACATGCCAGCTGCGCCGGCCCCAAGTGCTTCGCCGAGGAGCGTGCGCATATGGCCTAGTTCTGTTTGCGTCGGCGGGCGGTCTTCCATTCCCATCGCCATAAGACGCAAGGTATTGTGACCAACCAGGTGAATAGTGTTTACCGAAAGGCGGGGATAATTATCGATATAATTCGCAAAATTCGTGGCAGTGAAATTCAACCACGGTGCGCTTGGACCAAGATAGTCAGTCAGCGCGTCGACTTTATCTGGCAGGGCTGGCGCACAAGAATATCCGCAATGGCCAATGACCTCGGTGGTTACGCCTTGGCGAATTTTGCTTTCCGCTTGCGGCATCAGCGGCAACGTCCAATCGGAGTGGGTTTTTATATCGATAAAGCCGGGTGCAACAGCCTTGCCCGATGCATTGATTACCTCTGCGTTGCCGGCGGAGATATCTTTTCCGATTTCGGCGATACGGCCATCACGGACTGCAATATCGGCTTCAAAGCCGGGGGCACCGGAACCATCGAGTATATGCCCGCCCCGAATTACCAGATCACCCGTCATGTCATTTAAGTCTTTAATTGTTTTGGTCCATCGGTGCCCCATAGCATTTTTAACTGGACCTCCGCTTGCAGCCAAGGCCGGACGTTAGCAAGTTTGCCGGACCCTTGCACTTCGCTATCAAATTTACCTTGCGGGTTAGCCGTACAGCCCCGACACTGGAACGATCACTTCTCGAGGAGGAATAACCGATGCCGACAATCAGCGACGTTTCAATCATCAATTCGAACACCGCCGAAGCCAAGACGGTCGAAACCGGGCTGGAAAGGACGATCTGCGGCGGGGCCCTGTGCGGATCGAAAAACCTTGACGTCTACCGGCGGACCGTGTCGGACGGTAAGCGGTTCGTTCCCGAGGGCAGCGCCGATTACCACCTGGTTTACGTCATGGCGGCGCCCGAAGGCGGCGTTATCACCTTCAACGGCGAGACCCACGCGGCCGTGGAAGGCGCCGGCGCGCTGCTGGTTCCCGGCGAAACGGCGGGTTTCGAGGCGGCCGGGTCGGATCTGGAGTTGCTGCACATGGTGACTCCCAAGCCTCCCGCCGGCGTCGAAGAAGGGTTGCCCGGGGGGCCGGGATATTTCTTCAATCGCGAAACCCTGCGCCCGCTAACCGACGCCAGCGGCGGCCGCGTTCGCCGCTTCTGCGCCGAAAGCACGGTCCGCTTGTTGGACGGCAGCCGGCTCACGCCGACCAATGCCATCCAGGCGGGCGAGATGCGTTATCACGAGGGCGGCTCGTCGCCCTATCATCAGCATGTGGGCACCGACGCCAACCCGGACGGCGCCGCCCATTGCTACATGACCTTCAAGGGCCGCGGCCAGGTCGAAGTCGGCGATACCTCCCAGGAGCTGGAACCGGGCACGCTGGTGTATTTCCCGCCGGGCGTGCCGCATCGGCTGCGCGCCCTCGGTGGCGTGCTCGACTACTTCGAGATCCAGGCCTGGAGGAGCTTCAAGACCGAAGTACTCTCGGAAGAGGAGTTGGGTCTCAAATGGTACTACGAACCCGAATCTCCCGATGCCGCGCCGGTGGAGTGGGATCAGAGCTGACGCAACGGTTTTCGGAAAACCCGGGGCTGCACAAAGCCGCCGGTTGGCAGTCTGATGTCCTCTGTTAACCCGAAAGCGGACGAAACCGCCAGATACGCTGGACGAAACCGCCAGATACGCTGAACGTCTCCTGTTGACCCAGAGCTGACATTGGTAATGTGCTTGAGTTTTCCACCATTTTTAAGTTCTATCCGGGAAATTTCGGATATAAGCTGTCCGCACTCGGCCCCGGGCAGGAAGTCGCCCTGGATCTTGTCGGCAAAATTGGTCTTCAGCCAAGCAACATGGCATCAAACCTGAGCAAAAAACTTTTGTTGGTCGCCGTGAGCGCCGTGGCTTCAGCGGCTCTATTGGTGGGCACCTATGAGGTCTACAAAAGCATTCAGTATGAACAGTGGAAATCAACGTACCATCAAAGCAGAGAATGGTACGGCGGCCTTACCATTCCATCCGATAACGAAACGCTGATGTGGGAGTATCGACCTCAGGGAGAAGCCAAGAAATGGGGGGCGACGATACGAACGAACTCGCACGGTTTCAGGGATCGAGAGCACGAGTTGGTAAAAATTGATGGCGTCCGACGTGTCGCTTTTGTCGGGGATTCCGTAACCTTGGGAATTGGCGTCGACGAAGAAAACATTTTCGTGAGGCAATTCGAGAACGCGGCCCAGCACACAGAACAGAGACCAAAAGTCGAAGTGTTAAGTTTTGCCGTCGATGCGTATAACGCTATTCAAGTTCTTGAGTTGCTAAGGACAAAAGCAATTCGATATATGCTTGATGAAGTCATATACGTAATGAGTATGAATGATTTCGATTTCGAACAGGCGTCGCCAAAGATTATGTACTTTAAGAAGCCTAAAAGTTTTTTTCTGAGGGAAATCGAAATATACTATCGGTCAAAATTTGAGTATCATTCTTATCACTTTCAAAAAAACAAACGTGTCGTTTATCAAGACATTCTCCGGACCAAAGCGATACTGAAAGAGATGGGGATTAACTTCCGTGTCGCGCTTATCCCAATCTTCACGCAGCATACTTTCGAGAATTATCCGCTGGCACAGATGCACGAGGAACTGAGGACGTGGCTTACGGAAAATGGTGTATCCGTGATAAATTTCTTGGAGGCGTTCCTCGAACAGCAACGGCCACCGCGGGCTTTTGCTATAGACATTTGGCATTTGAATAAAGAAGGACATCGAATCGTCGCGTTAGGCATGGCCGAAGCACTTCTCGCATCTCCCGCAGGAAGGACGGTCGTAACAGATATGCCATAAATCACGTTGAGTTTCATCCACCGAGCAAGTCGTGTCTTGGAGAAGCAGATCGTGAATGTAAACCCGAGTGATCCGTTTAGGTCACGTTTTCGAGGTGTCGTATAGACGGGTTCCTCCGCCGGCATCTCGATGTGCCGTTGGCTCGCCCGCCACTGTAGTGAATGTCCGGTCTTGGCTTTAAGCAGACCTCCGCGCTCGCCAGAATGACGTCTGCTTTGCCCCCGAAAGCATTCGTAATCGGGCTTAGACCACCTTGTTGGTTAAGCTCCCTTAATCCTCAATTTTCTGAGGTTCACCCAGAGGGAGATGATTATGACCTACTACGCGGCACTGGATGTTGGATTGCACAAGACGGCGGTTTGCATCGTCGATGAGGATGGCGCTGTTCTGGCGGAACGGATGATTGCCTCTGAGGTCGATGACCTGATTGCCTTTTTACAGGACTTTGGCGAAGAGATTTCAATTGTCGGTCTAGAGGCCGGCACGCTGACCCAGTGGTTGACCTACGGATTGCGTGATGCCGGTTATCACACGGTTGTGATGGAAGCGCGCCACGTGAAGTCGGCGCTTGGCGCGATGCGCAACAAGACGGATCGCAACGATGCCCGTGGTATCGCGCAAATTCTGCGTTGCGGCTGGTACCGGGAAGTCTATGTGAAGAGCCTTGAGAGCCATTACACGCGCACCCTGCTGGCCAGCCGCAAGGCGCTATTGAGTAAATGTGTGGATCTGGAGAACGAGGTGCGGGGCTTGCTGAAGGTGTTCGGTATCAAGTTACGTGCCGGTCTTGGGCATGGTCCTTTCGATGAGGCAGCGCGCGAGCCGATTTTGCAAAACGAAGCGTTGGCTTATACCAACTTGCAAAAAGATTGACTCGTTAGTGTTCTGTTAGCTTGGCCGTGATTCAACATGGGAAACAGAGGAGTTTTCCATGGCCCGAGGTATTTTCCTACGAAGTGATTACAATGGTGATGATCTTCGCTCAT
>JAYGEH010000151.1:0-29650 GCA_046582475.1 Rhodospirillales bacterium | reverse complement strand
GTATTTGCCATATTCCTCGGCCTGATATTTCTGTTGGACATTGTCGAGCTGCTGCGCCGGGCCTCCAGTCACGAAGATGTCGGCGCCGGGCTGGTGCTGCAAATGGGCTTGATGAAACTGCCTTTCATGGGCCAGCAGGCTTTCCCGTTCGCCGTACTATTCGGCGCCATGGCCGCGTTCTGGCGGCTGACACGCAACTCCGAGCTGGTTGTCGCGCGCGCGGCGGGCGTGTCGGCGTGGCAGTTTCTGCTTCCGGTTTTGGTCACGGCGTTCCTGCTTGGGACCATCAAGATCGCGGCGCTCAATCCGCTCGCCTCGGCGTTGCTGTCGAACTTCGACCGGCTGAACGCAACCTATTTGAAAGGCCAGAGCAACCTCTTGAGCGTCTCCGCCAACGGACTTTGGCTGCGCCAAGCCGATGATAAAAACCAATCGGTCATCCATGCGGCATCCATCGGCATCGACGGCGCCGACATCAAACTCAACGAAGTGACCATATTCGTTTACAAAGGGGCCGACAAATTCCGCCAGCGGATCGATGCCAAATCCGCGGAGTTGGAGGATAAGTTCTGGCACCTATATGAGGTTGTCATTCACGACCGGGAAAAAGAGCTTCCGAGCCGCAAGGATGAGGCCTGGTTTGCCACCGATATCACGGTCGATAACATCAATGATAGTTTTGCACCGCCGGAAACCTTGTCTTTTTGGGATTTGCCCGGTTTTATAAACAATCTGGAGCGCGCCGGCTTCAGCGCCATCCGCCATAGGCTTTATTGGCACACTTTGCTCGCAGCACCCTTACTCCTTTGCGCCATGATTTTAATTGCAGCAACCTTCACCCTTCGCCATTCCCGGGTCGTCAACGTCACCTATGTTGTCGCCGGCGGCATATTGACGGGCTTCTTGCTGTTCTTTTTCTCCGATATCGTGTTTGCCCTTGGAACCAGGGAAAGCATCCCGGTGGTGCTGGCCGCCTGGACGCCGTCCGGCGTCTCGACCCTGCTTGGGCTGGCCATGGTGTTTCATCTGGAGGACGGATGACGCATTTCCTGAAAATTCTGGACCTGGCCAAGGCGGCGCTGCTGACGGCACTTTTGGTCATCGCGGCCGGCGCGTCGGCGGCGCAGGATACCGATAAATTGGCGCCGCTGTTGTTCACCGCCGACGAGTTGACCCACGACCGGGAGCTTGGCATCGTCACGGCGAGGGGTAATGTGGAAATCACGCGAAACGACCGGACCCTGCTGGCGGACACGATTTCCTATAACGAACGCGAGAATATCGTATCGGCATCGGGCCACGTGACGCTGATGGAGCCGGACGGCGTTGTGTTGTTCGCCGAGTTTATGGAACTAACGGGCGATTTCAAGGATGGCATCATTCGCGGCATCCGCATCCGTTTGTCTGATAATGCGCGCATCGCGGCATCGGGCGCGCGCCGCTCCGCCGGTCTAAGGACCGAGATGCGCAATGCTGTCTATTCGCCTTGCGACAAATGCGCGTCGGCGACCGGCGATCCCCCCTTGTGGCAAATCAAGGCGGCGCGGGTTGTCCATGATCAGGAAAAAAGGGTCATCGAATATACCGACGCCTGGATGGAAATCGCCGGTATTCCGGTTATGTATACCCCGTACTTTTCGCACCCGGACCCGACGGTCAAGCGTAAGACCGGGTTCCTCACGCCTCGTGTTGGCGGCTCCACGTCTCTCGGAACGTCTATATCGACGCCCTATTTTGTCGCCATAGCTCCCAACCGGGATGCGACCATAACACCCACATTAATGACCAAGGAGGGGTTGCTTTTGGAAGGCGAATACCGGGAACTTCACCGCGACCGGTTGTTCGAGGCACGCGGCAGCATCACCTACGATTCCGAGAACGAAATTCGCGGCCACGTGGATGCGTTCCTCCGCCACGACGTCAACGATACCTGGCGTTGGGGCGCCGATATCAAGCGCAGTACCGACGACACATTTCTCAGGCGCTATCGGATCGGGTCGGAAAGCTCGTTGAATACCAGATTGTTCGCCGAAGCCTTCCGGGGCCGCGACTATGCGTCGGCAGACGCGTATTTGTTTCAGGGTCTGCGCGCATCCAATGATCCCGGGACGACGCCAATTGTATTTCCCATGCTCGAGTTGAACCATGTTGGCGGGCCGGGTAAGTTTGGTGAAACCACCTCGCTCGACGCCAGCCTGTTGGTGCTGACCCGTACCGACGGAACCGATACCCGCCGGCTTTCGTTACGCGGCGGCATCGGCAAGCCGCTCTATGGAATGTTTGGCGATGTGATCGAACTTTCGGCCACGTTGCGCGGTGATTTATATCACTATACCAGCCATCCCATTGAGGGCGATACCGGCGGCTTCGACACCGGTTTCGAAGGCCGCATTTATCCTTTGTTGTCCGCCGGCTGGCGGCTGCCATTGACGCGCCGGCACGGCGCCAACATTACCGAAATATTGGAGCCCGCCGTGGCCGTGTTCGCCAGCCCCAATATGGGCAATTCCTCCACCATCCCCAACGAGGACAGCATCGAACAGGAATTCGACGAGACCAATCTTTTCCGGCCGAATAAATTCACCGGTCTCGACCGGGTGGAAATCTCGACGCGCATCAGCTACGGGCTGCGTTGGGGCGTACATGGCGCAAAAGGCGGCAGCACATCGTTCTTTATCGGGCAACGCTACCGGATCAGAAAGGATGATTCCTTTCCCGATGGCTCCGGATTGGAAGATCATTTCTCCGATCTCGTGGCCCGTGTCCGCGTGCAGCCCAGTCGCAACCTCCGGCTCGCCTATAAAACCCGGATCGATAAAAATGATCTGTCGCCCAGGCGCACGGAACTGAACCTGACGGCTGGAGCGCCGGCCCTGAATTTGCAAACCAATTACGTATTTTTTGATCGCCAGGAAGGTTCGGAATTTGGCGGCCGCGAAGAATTATCGGGTCAAGTCGCGGCGCGGCTGGACCGGTTGTGGCGGGCGGCATTTTCGACCCGCTACAATCTCGAAGGCGATGGCGATTTGCGCTCGGTCGGGCTCAATTTCACCTATGAGTGCGAGTGCTTCATATTCGACATATCGTTACAGCGCCAGTTTTACCAAGATCGAGATTTGAAACCCAGCGATTCAATCTTTTTCCGGCTGACGTTCAAGACGCTGGGAGAAGTCCGAACCGGCATCAGTCAAAGCGGAAGTTAAACCCCACGCGGCAGGGCAAGGCATGAAGCGATCAGTGAGATCCAAACTTAAAGTATCGGGCCCTGGGAGCAGGAGCGGGCGCAGGGTCAGGATGGCCGTGTTTGCGGCTGCCGCCGGGACCGCCCTGTTCGGCCCCTTGGCCGGCTGGCACCACGCCCGCGCGCAGGAGTCCCAGCGCATCGTCGCCATCGTGAATGATGAAATAATTTCGGGTTTCGATCTCTCCTCCAGGATTGATCTGATCATCCTGTCGTCGCAACTGCCGAATACGGCCCAGGTCAGAAAGCGTATCCAGGCCCAGGTTTTGCGCGGGCTGATTGACGACAAGCTCAGGCTGCAGGAAGCGCGCCGCTTGAAATTGACGGTTGGCGAAAAGGAATTTCTTGGCGCGGTGCGGATCATCGAGAAAAACAACCGGATGAAACCGGGGGGCATGAATAATCTCTTGAAGAACAACAATATCGATCGCATCACATTCAACACCCAAATAGAAGCAACCATATCGTGGCAGAAAATTGTCCGCCGCCAGGTTCGCGGCAGCGTCAATATCAGCGCCGAAGCCATCGATAATGCGATCAGCCGAATGACCGCGAACAAAGGCAAACCGGAATTCCTGGTTTCCGAAATTTACATTCCGTTTGAAGCCGGTAAACCGGTGGACCAGACCCGCCAGCTGGGCGAGCGGCTCTATAAGCAAATTGGCCAAGGCGCGAACTTCGAGGCGCTCGCCCGCGCCTTTTCTCAAAGCGCAACCGCCGCCGGCGGCGGCAGCCTGGGCTGGATCAGGGATGACCAGCTGGATCCCGAATTGTCCGAAGTCGTCGTCAAGATGCCGCGCGGTGCGGTGTCCAAACCGATCAAGGGTCCGGATGGATATTATATTCTGGTGATGCGCGACCGGCGCGTCTCCGCCGGCCTGCCGCAAGCCGACATCCGCGTTGATTTGCAACAAGTATTTCTCGAACTGCCCAAGCGCGCATCCTCGGAAACCGAAGCCTCGCAGCTCGCATTGGCCAAAACGATTGCCGATGCGGCGGAAAATTGCGGCGACATGGAAAAGCTGGCCAAGGAGCTCGGAAACACGCGCTCGGGCAAGCTGAACGATATCAAACTGGCCAATTTGCCGGGTGATATCCGCAGCACCGTTGAAAACCTGAAGGCCGGTCAGGCAAGCCCGCCGATCAAGGCCGGCGGCGGCATCGTCGTCCTGATGATGTGCGGCCGCAGGGGCGATCTCGGCGACGACCAAATACGCAAACAGGTTGAGATTATGTTGCTGGAACAGCGGGCCAGTCTGATCGCAAGGCGCCTGCTGCGCGATTTAAGACGCACCGCCTTCGTGGATATCCGGCAATGACCGGTGCGCCCTTGCCGATCGCCCTGACCATGGGTGAGCCAGCGGGTATCGGAGGCGAATTGAGCATCAAAGCCTGGCACCGCCATCGCCGCAATTTGACGCCCTTTTATTTGCTCGACGATCCCGACCGTATCACCGCCCTGTCGGAAGCCATGGGAACGCCGATTGCCGCCGGCGTCATATCCGAGCCAGCCGAAGCCGCCGCCATATTTCCGGACCGGCTTCCGGTATTGCCGGTATCGCTGTCGGCGCCGGTTGTATCGGGACAATTGAACGCCGCCAATATTGCCGCGGTGCAAACCTCCATCGAAATCGCGGTTCGCCATGTGGAGGATGGAACCGCCGCCGCCATGGTCACCAATCCGATCCATAAAGAGGCCTTGTACAACGCAGGCTTCGCCCATCCAGGGCACACCGAATTTTTGGCGGCGCTGGCCGGTCTGCAGAGCGAGCCGGTGATGATGCTGGCCACCGAGGCCTTGCGCGTGGCCACCGTTACCCGCCATATCAGTCTGGCAAATGCGCTCAAGCGGCTGTCGCCGGAGCTGATCATCGAGACCGTTGCAACGGTCCATCTTTCTCTTTGCCGGGATTTTGCCGTGCCCAATCCGCGCATCGCGGTGGCGGCCCTCAACCCCCATTCCGGCGAGGGCGGCGCCATGGGACTGGAAGAGGCCGAGATCATCCTTCCCGCCATCGAGGCCCTGCAGGCGCGCGACATCCTGGTCACTGGCCCGCATCCCGCCGACACCCTGTTTCACGAAAAAGCGCGCGCCGGGTATGACGCCGCCGTTTGCATGTATCACGACCAGGCGCTAATCCCCATCAAAACCATCGATTTCGACCGCGCCGTCAATATTACCTTGGGCTTGCCGTTCATCCGCACTTCACCGGATCACGGCACCGCCCTCGACATCGCCGGCACCGGTACGGCCCGCGAAAGCAGCCTCGTCGCCGCCTTAGCGCTGGCCCGCACCATTTCGGCCAACCGGCAACGGGCCGGCGCCCAATAGCCGCCGTGGCCTTGCCCCGGAATTCGGTCAGCGATGCCGGTCTGCCGCCGCTCCGCGAAATCATGCAGCGCTATGATTTGAAGGCGCAGAAATCCCTCGGCCAGCATTTTCTCCTGGATAGCAATCTGACCGGCCGCATTGCCCGCCAGGCCGGCAACCTTGAGGCCATGAATATTATCGAGATCGGCCCCGGACCCGGCGGGCTGACCCGCGCCCTGCTCGACCAGGGCGCAAAAAGCGTGACCGCCATCGAAAAAGACCGGCGCTGCGTCGACGCCCTCAGCCATCTGACCGACGCCTACCCGCAAAGGCTTCGGGTCCTGGAGGCCGACGCGCTCAGCTTTGACACCGCCGAAGTGCCGGCGCCGCGCATGATCGTCGCCAACCTGCCCTACAACATATCGGCGCCGCTTATCATCAAATGGCTGCACGCCATCGGTGGCGTGGAGCGTCTGGTGATCATGGTGCAAAAAGAAGTCGCCGACCGGCTGGCCGCCCCGCCCGGCAATAAAACTTATGGGCGTTTGTCGGTCATCACCCAATGGCTATGCCGGGTTGAAATTGCGTTCAATGTGGACCCCCGCGCCTTTACGCCGCCGCCCAAGGTGGTCTCCAGCGTGGTCGTGCTGCAGCCGCGGCCCGAGCCCCTTGCGCCGGCCCGTTGGCAAAACCTCGAAGCGGTAACGGCAGCCGCGTTCAACCAACGCCGCAAAATGCTGCGGGCATCGTTGAAAGCCATGAATTTTGATTTCGAAGCCCTCGAAATCCCACCGACGGCGCGGGCCGAGGAACTGAGCGTCGCCGATTTTTGCCGCTTGGCGCGCGCCTTGGGATCGGTCCGGGAGAGCTGAACGGGCCGTTATACCAAGGATCAGTGATCATGGGCGATCTCTATCGGTCATGATCACTGATCCGTGGAATTACCTGGCGCCGCGCAATCCTTGCACAAATTCATGCAAATCCACCTGGCGGCTCATGCGGGATCTTTCGGCGTCGAGAATCGCCTGAACACGCGCAACGCTTTGATCGATACTGTCGTTGACGATAATGTACCCGTATTCAGGAAAATGGCTCATATCGTCGGATGCCCTTGCCATGCGCTCGCGGACAACTTCATCTGGGTCCCGTGCCCGGCTATTCAACCGGCTTTCCAGTTCCTGTGTGCTTGGCGGCAAAATGAAAACGCTGACCAGATCGGCGCCCATGTTTTTATCGGTGGCAAGCTGCTGCGTTCCCTGCCAATCGATATCAAACAAAACGTCGGTACCAGTGCGGAGCGCGCGTTCCACCGGCGCGCGCGGTGTTCCATACTGGTGCCCAAATACCTCAGCGTGCTCCAAAAACGCGCCGTCTTCGGTCATGCTTTCGAATGTCTCTAAATCGACAAATTTGTAATCGATCCCTTCGGTCTCCCCGGCGCGCTTGGGCCGCGTGGTGGTCGAGACCGACATGACCAGATTGTCATCCAGGCGCAAAAGCTTTCTTGATATGGTCGTCTTTCCGGCTCCGGACGGCGACGACAGGACAAAGATCAAGCCACGGCGGCCGAAATAGGGTGACGCTGTCCGTTTATTCAATGTTCTGCACCTGCTCGCGGAATTGTTCGACCACGGCTTTCAATTCGAGCCCGATGCGCGACAGCGCAACGTCGGATGCCTTGGAACAGATGGTGTTGGCCTCGCGGTTGAATTCCTGACAAAGAAAATCCAGTTTGCGGCCGACGGCGGCGCCGTCTTTTAAAAGTGCGTCCGCCGCCTGCAAATGGGCTTGCAACCGGTCCAGCTCTTCGCGCACATCGGACTTGGTAATCAGTATCGCGGTTTCCTGGAGAAGCCGGTCCTCGGGTAACGACGGCTCGGCCTGCAAAAGCTCGGTGATTTGCTCGGACAGCTTTTGCTTGATGGTTTCGGGCTGGGCTTCGGCGGTATCCTTGGCGGCGGCGCAAAGGGCGCCGATATTTTCCAGATGCCCTTCCAGCACCGTCTTCATGCGCCCGCCCTCTTCGGCGCGCATGCCGGCAAGGGCGTCGATGGCTTCGCCCAAATTGCCGAGGATGGTTTCTTTCAATTCGGCCATCTCGGCGTCGCTGGCGAGCGCGTCGACTTGTTCGACAACACCGCGGATGGCAAGAAGATTATCGATACGCGGCGGATCAAACACATTGTCGGCGGCTTCGAATTCTTTTGCCGCGGTGATCAATTGCTCCAGCAATTCGGTGTTTATGCGGTAACGAACACCGTCCTGATCCAAGCTCAACGAAAGCGCAACGTTAAAATTTCCGCGCTTGAACCGTTTCGACACCAAAGCCCGGGCGGTCTGCTCCAATTCATCGAAGCCGTGCGGCATGCGGCAGCGGATATCCAGGCCCTTGCCGTTGACGCTTTTCACTTCCCAGCTCCAATTGTGCGATCCCTTGGCGCCCTCGGTGCGCGCGAAGCCGGTCATGGAATTCAGTTCAGACATTTTGGTTGGCGGCCCCTTGGATCAATATCGTCCGGACAAAACCCGGGCGGGCAACGTGACGCGCAGTTTAGGAAAATCCTGGCGCTTGCGCCATTCAAAAAAGGATCGGCGGTTTAACCGGTCGCCGGGCGGCGCTCCCCCTGGCACCATTGCCGCCACATATCCCGGTAAGCAGCTTCGACGTTGCGGGCATAAGCGGCGCCATCGCAAAGATTGGAGCCCTTCAATTGGGCGCCAAGACTGCGGCGCATCGAAGCCAGACGGGTCCCATCGCCGGCCAGGCGCCGGGCGATTTCCACATAGGCGCCGGTGCTGGTGGCCGCCAAATCGCCAGCGCCGATCTGCGTGAGCAGCGTTGCCGCCACCCGGCCGATAAATCCGGTGCCCCAAAGTGCAATCACCGGCACGCCGGCCAACAACGCTTCGAAGGTTGTCGTCGCGCCATTATAGGGGAACGGATCCAGCGCAATATCGACACCGCCATAAAATTTCAGATGCGCGCCTATGGCATCGTCGCCGTTCAACAATATCAGCCGGTCCGGGTCCAGCCCGGCGCCTTCGAAGCGCCGGCGCCAAGCATCGGCAATGCCCGCATCCAGATAGATATTGCGGTATTTCAAGGCCAGGCGCGCGCCCGGCACCTGGCGCAGGATATCCGCCCAGACGGCAAATACCCTGTCGTTGATTTTTTCCGGCTTATTGAAACATCCAAACGTGACGAAACTGTTCTCGGCATAAGGCGGCGGCGTCGGCTCGGGGCCATGGCCGGGCAGCGTGAACTGGTAGAATTCCGGCAACCGGTAAAGCCGCTCGGTGAATAATTCCTGGGTATCCTCGGGATGCAAAAGCGCATCGGTCAACCAATAATCCATTTCATCCAAGCCGCTTGTGGCGCCATCGTGAAAGCTAATTTGCAGCGGTGCCGCCCGGTGCGCCGCCACGCTTGGCCGGTTGCGGTTGAAGTGGCCGGCGAGGAACACCAGGATATCGATACCGTCGCTTCGCATGCGCCGGGCCAGCCCAGCATCGGCGATCCCGCTCGTGGAAATCCAATAATCGGCGTCGGCACGGAATTGAGCGGAGACGTCGTCATCGGATTGTTCTTCGGCATAGAGAAATATGTCGAACGCCTGGGTGTCATGATTTTTGATGAGCGGCAACAGATTGCGTCCCACCGGATGATCGTAAAAGTCGGACGAAACATATCCGATCCTTAATTTGCGCTTCGGTGCAGCGCTGGTACCTTTGAAGCGCATGCGGCGCGCCGGCAATTTCCGGTATTTGGCGCCATGGCGTTGGTGGGCCGCGAACCGCTCGGTCTCGGTCCGGTGCGGTTGATTGAACATGGCGATCAGCAAATTGCGCTCCGCCAGTTGGCAATTGGGATCAATTTGCAAGGCCCGGGAGAAGCAATCGATGGCGGCGTCCACGTCACCGCTGGCCTGCAACGCGACGCCCAGATTGGTCAGCGCCTGCGGCTTATTCCGCGCCCGTTCCAAGGCCCCGGACAAATTGCCGATGGCCGGGGTAAGCCGGGAGGTCCGCAATTGGATTTGCCCGAGATTGCTAAGCGCTTCGGGATTGGCCGGCGCAAGCGCCAAGGCGTCGGTGGCGGCGGCCTCGGCGGCGGGCAACTCGCCCAGGTGCAAAAGGGTGTTGGATAGATTCACGATTGCGGCAAAAAATGCCGGCGAAAGCTGGATGGCACGGCGATAGCTGTCGGCGGCCAAGGCAGGCTCGCCATTGGCAAACTGGGAACCTGCCAGATGAAACATCAGCTCCGAATTTGCGCCATCCAGGCCAACCGCGCGCCCAAGGATTTTGGCGGCGGCCGCGGCGTGCCCGGTTTTATAGGCGATCAATCCCAGATATTTCAGCGCTTCGGTATTTTCCGGAGCCTCGGTCAGGATTTCCCGGCAGAGGCTTTCCGCCGCATCCAGACGGCCGAGCTCAAAATGCGCCCCGGCGCGCTCCAACATTTCTCTAATGGTCGCGCGCGTCGGTAATTCAATGCTATTGATGATGCCCATGCGAATATATCCGATGCCACTATGGACCGCCGCCGTTAAAGAGCGGTAAACCCCAATCGTGGCACCCGTTTGGGAGACCGGATGTGGCGAGAAAAGACTATGCATCGATCCTGATTACCGGCGCTTCCTCGGGGCTCGGGCGCGCGCTGGCGCTGATTTACGCGGCGCCCGGCGTAAACTTGGTCTTGTCGGGCCGGGATGCGGGTCGCCTGGCGGCGGTTGCCGGGGCATGCAGAGACCGCGGCGCCGAGGTATCGGACACCGTAATCGATGTCCGCGATGGCAAAGCCATGAGCTCATGGATGACCGAAGCCGACGATGCCAGCGCCCTAGAGCTGATCATCGCCAATGCCGGCGTATCCTCCAATACCAGCGGCGGCGACACCGACCGGCAAATTACCGAAACCAATATCGATGGCACCTTGAATTCCGTGGCGCCGATTGCCGGGCGAATGACCGCGCGCCGCCAGGGCCAGATTGCCATCGTGAGTTCGATGGCGGCCTTCCACGGCATGCCCGGCGCGCCCGCTTACGCGGCCAGCAAGGCCTGGTGCAAATCCTACGGCGAGGGATTACGCGGCCGATTGGGCCGCCACAATGTGGGCGTCTCGGTGATTTGCCCGGGCTTCGTGGAAAGCCGGATCACGGCGGGTAATCGCTTCCCCATGCCGATGATCATGAAGGCCGATAAAGCGGCCGCTATCATCAAACGCGGCCTCGCCAAAAACCGGCCGCGCATCGCCTTCCCGCTCACCATTTACTTTATTGCCTGGCTTTTGGGCAGCCTGCCGCCCGGCTGGACCGACCGCCTGTTCGCCAAGATGCCCGAAAAGGAATGAGTTTTCGTCTGCTACCGCGGCCCTATGGCTTCTTCTGGCGCTCTCTTTGCAACCGCCGCCAGCGCCGCACGTTCCGGTTATGGGCGGCCAGGGTGCGCGCGAAGAGATGTCCGCCGCCGCCATCGGCGACAAAATAAAGATCGCCCGAGCGCGCCGGGTTGAGCGCCGCGGCGATGGCGGCAATACCCGGATTGGCGATCGGTCCCGGCGGCAGTCCTTTGTGGGCATAGGTATTATACGGGCTCGGATCCTTGAGATCGGCCCGCGTCAAACGCCGGCCCAGGGCGCCCTGGCCGCCGGTCAGCGCATAGACAACCGTTGGATCCGATTGCAGGCGCATGCCGGCGCGCAGGCGATTGATGAAGACACCGGCAACGCGGGCGCGTTCCTCGGCCAGGCCGGTTTCTTTTTCAATGATCGATGCCAAAATCAGGGCTTCGGAAGGGCTGTTCAAAGGCAAATCCGGCGCCCGCCCGGCCCACAATCTTTGCACCGCGCCGGTCATCGCGGCGCGCATGCGCCGGACGATATCGCGGCGCGCATCGCCGTAGGAAAAATGATAGGTCTCGGGCAGAAGCTCGCCCTCGCCAAGGCCTTGCGGGAGTGCCCCCTTCAATCCCTCGGTGGCACCAAGACGGGCCAGCACATCATGGGTGGTCATCCCCTCGGCGACGGTCAGGCGCCGCACCACGGTCTTGCCGTGGCGGAGAATACCCAGGATATCGCGCACGCTGGCGCCCTTGGGAAAGGAGAATTCCCCCGCTTTCAGGGGTATATCGGGCTCGTAAAGGCGGGCGCCGACGCGCAAAACGGTTTCGTACCTGATAATGCCGACGAACCGCAACAGACGGGCGACCGCATCGATGCCATAACCGTTTGGTATGACCAGCGTCCGGTCCGCATCGGACGGGCCCGATTGGCGGAACAATTCATAGCCGAAAAATCCACCGCCGGATGCGGCGATAATTGCCAGCACGGCCAAGGCGGCGATCCAGCGGATGAGCCGGCCCATCGCCCTTTAATCGAGGCCGGTGATTACAAGCGAAGCGTTGGTGCCGCCGAAACCGAAGGAATTGGACAGCGCCGTCTTGATCTTGCGCTCCTGCGCCGCGTGCGCCACGAGATTGATGTCACAACCCTCGGACGGGTTGTCGAGATTGATGGTCGGCGGGATAATGCCGTATTTTATGGCGAGGGTGGAAAAGATGGCTTCGACGGCGCCGGCGGCGCCCAGCAAATGCCCGATCGAGGACTTGGTTGACGACATCGCCAGGTCATGCACCGCATCGCCGAATAAACGCTTTACCGCGTTCAACTCGATCTTGTCGCCGAGCGGTGTCGAGGTGCCGTGGGCGTTGATGTAATCGATGTCTTCCGGGTTGAGGCGGGCGCGCTTCAGCGCCGCCGCCATGGAACGGAAGCCGCCATTGCCGT
Organism: Rhodospirillales bacterium; assembly: GCA_046582475.1. Lineage (GTDB taxonomy): Bacteria > Pseudomonadota > Alphaproteobacteria > Rhodospirillales > UBA2165. The sequence continues at coordinate 17,311 of JAYGEH010000151.1, read as the reverse complement.
CGGCGGCCGGCGCGGTAATGTGATGGGCATCGCCGGACATGCCGTAGCCGACGATTTCACTATAAATCTGGGCGCCGCGGGCGCGGGCATGGTCCAAGTCCTCCAGCACCACGATGCCGGCGCCTTCGCCAATGACAAAGCCATCCCGGTCCTTGTCCCAGGGCCTGGACGCTTTTTCCGGAGTATCGTTGAATCCGGTCGACAGGGCCCGCGCCTGGGCGAAACCGGCAACCCCGATCCGGCATATGGCGGCTTCGGCGCCGCCGGCGACCATCACGTCGGCATCCTCGAATATGATCATCCGGGCGGCATCGCCGATGGCGTGGGCGCCCGACGAGCAGGCGGTGACCACGGCGTGATTGGGCCCTTTGAAACCGAATTTTATGGCCACCTGCCCGGCAATAAGATTGATCAGGCTGGCGGGTATGAAAAACGGGCTCAGACGGCGCGCCGAGGAGCCCTTGACGGCCAGCGTGCTGCGTTCGATCTCGGGCAGCCCGCCGATGCCGGCGCCGATCATGACGCCGGTGCGCTCCAAATCCTGTTCATTATCGGGCGTCCAGCCGGCGTCCTTGACCGCCATTTCGGCGGCGACCAATCCATATTGGATAAAGGTATCCATGCGACGCTGTTCTTTCGGACTAATCCAGTCATCCGGAATGAACGCGTTTTCACCTTCACGCGGCACCCGCGCGGCTATTTTTGACGAAATGTCGGAAACATCGAAATCACTGATCGGAACGACGCCCGAGTGTCCGTCGATCAGTCGCTGCCACGTGATATCGGTTCCGCATGCCAGCGGTGTTATAAGACCAATACCTGTGATGACCACACGCCTCATGGCTCACACGATTTTACAGTTGAAATCGATTCCGAAACTTGCCGCTCGAAGGCGGCGCTCAAATTGGCTACTGCGTTTGCGAGGACAGAAAATCCACCGCATCCTTTACCGTGAGGATTTTTTCCGCGGCATCATCTGGAATCTCGCACCCGAATTCTTCTTCGAAGGCCATGACCAATTCGACCGTATCCAGGCTGTCGGCGCCCAAATCGTCAATAAAACTGGCCGTATCGGTGACCTTCTCCTCGTCGACACCCAAATGTTCGACGATGATTCCCCTTACGCGCTCCGCGGTGTCACTCATACTTTCAGTCCTCGACTATCTATCAACAGAAATCCAAATTTCGCTCTTGGCCCCGACCAAATCCGTGTCCAAATCCGATCGCCGGTGCGGTTCCATCCGGGGCGCAATGCGGCGTTCGTAACACACTTTGAAATCCTTGACCAGCATTCCGGCGGACCAATTCTCTGAAGCCCGAACAAGACCGGAATTGGCACTAGATCATGGCCAATCCACCATTTATGTGAAGCGTTTGACCGGTGACGTAGGCGGCCTCGTCGCTGGCCAGATACACCACCCCGGCGGCCACGTCTTGGGCCGCGCCGAGGCGCCCGGCCGGCACCGATTGCAAAAGCGCGTCGCGCTGGCCGTCCTTCAAGGCATCGGTCATGGCGGTGACGATAAATCCCGGCGCCACGCAATTGACGGTGATGCCCCGGGACGCGATCTCGGCGGCCAGGGATTTCGACAGGCCGATCAAGCCGGCCTTGGACGCGGCGTAATTGGCCTGGCCGGGATTGCCGGTGACGCCAACCACCGAAGTGATCGATATGATCCGCCCCCAGCGCTGCTTCATCATGCCCCTGAGACAGGCACGCGACAGCCGGAAAGCCGCCCCCAAATTGACATCGAGCACGTCTTGCCACTCATCATCCTTCATCCGCACGGCGAGGTTGTCGCGGTTCAGCCCGGCATTGTTGACCAAGATATCGAGCCCGCCCATGGCCGCCGATGCCGCCGCCGCTAACGTGCCGGCGGCATCGGCGTCGGCCAGATTGGCGGCGGCCACATGGCAATTGTCACCCAATTCCCGGGCCAGGGCATGCAGCGCATCTTGGCGCGTTCCGGAAAGAGTCACCTGGGCCCCCTGGCTATGCAGAGCCTTGGCGATGGCGCCGCCGATACCGCCGGAAGCGCCGGTCACCAGGGCGCGTTTTCCGGATAATTCGAACATCGGGAGTTCTCCTTCCGTCTACAATGTCGCGGCGAAAGCCTCGAGATCGTCCGGGGTCTGCACCGAGATGCCGGTCAGGTCCCGGTCGATGCGCCGGCTCAATCCGGTCAGCACCTTGCCGGCGCCAATCTCGACCACCGTATCGACGCCATTGTCCCGCATATAAAGCACGCATTCGCGCCAGCGCACCAGCGATGTGACCTGCTCGATCAACAGGCGGCGGATTTCCTCGGGCTCGATTACCTCGGCGGCGGTGACGTTGGCGATCACCGGCACGGCGGGCGGGTTAATCTCGGCCGCCGCCAGCTCCTCGGCCATCACCTCGGCGGCGGGCGCCATCAGGGCGCAATGAAACGGCGCGCTGACCTGAAGCATGATACTGCGTTTGGCGCCATTATCGACGGCGATCTGCAAGGTCCGTTCGACGGCTGCCGTATCGCCGGAAATGACCACCTGGCCCGGCGCGTTGTCGTTGCCGGCGGTGCAAACACCGCCCTTGGCGCCTTCGGCTGCAAATTCCTGGGCTTGATCCAGCTCGACGCCGAGCAGCGCCGCCATGGCGCCCTCGCCGACCGGGACCGCCGCCTGCATGGCTTGGCCGCGCGTTTTAAGAATGCGGGCGGCATCGGCGAGTCGAAACGCACCCGCCGCGGTCAGCGCCGTATATTCTCCGAGGGAATGGCCGGCGACGAATTTTCCGGCGGCGGCCAGATCGAAATCGCTTTCGCCGGTAAGCACGCCGAGCACCGCCATGCTCACCGCCATCAAAGCCGGCTGGGCATTTTCGGTCAAAACCAGGTCCTCTTCCGGGCCTTTGAACATGAGCCTGGAAAGATGCTGTTCGAGCGCGTCATCGATCTCCTGGAAGACGTGCTTGGCGGCAAGAAAGGCGCCCGCCAATTCCTTGCCCATGCCCACGGCCTGCGCCCCTTGGCCGGGAAATACAAACGCACGCACCATGCCGGGCACCCTTTTTGCCGATGAAAATCTTCCGCCCTTTGAAGCAAGCGGGTAATTGCCTGTCAAGCGCCGCCGAAGCCAATACGCCCCGGGCTCCGAGGCGCCTTGCCTATGAGAATGTATTGTGTATAGTGCGCGCCCGAAAACTCCTTGCCAGACGGTGTCTGGCTATGCCGGGTCCGGCGATAAGCGCCGCGCCCGGTTGAGACAAGCCGGAAGGGGATCATATGGCTTATTACGAAAGCGTATTTATTGCGCGGCAGGAAATATCCGCGCAGCAAGCCGACGCACTTGCAGATACATATGCCGGCGTCATTGCCGACAATGGCGGCGAAGTCACCAAGCGGGAAATTTGGGGGCTGAAGACGCTCGCCTACCGCATCAAGAAAAACCGCAAGGGCCACTACGTGATGTTCAACATCGATGGCCCGTCTTCGGCGGTGCAGGAAATGGAACGTCTGATGCGCCTCAACGAGGACATCCTGCGCATCCTGACCATCAAGGTTGACGAGCTGGAAGAAGCCCCGTCGGCGCAGATGCAGAGCCGGTCCCGCGACGGACGCTACGGCGAGGGTGACCGGTCCCGCCACGACGACCGCCCCCCCAGGCGTGATGATAATAGCGGCGGCGAGGCCAAGGCCACACCGGAAGCCGGCGCCGAGAAGGCGGTTGAACCGGCGGCAGATGCCAAGTCCGAGAAGGCGGCTGAACCGGCCGCAGATGCCAAGTCCGAGGAGGCGGCTAAACCGGCCGCAGATGCCAGGTCCGAGGAGGAGGCTAAACCGGCCGCAGATGCCGAAGCCAGTGCCGAAGCCGACGCCGATGCCACCCCGCCCGAGGGAGATGAGAAATGAGCGAACCAAGAGACAGATCATCCGAAAATGGCGGCCGGCCACGGAGTGGCGGCGGCGGCGGCGGACGCCGGCCATTTTTCCGGCGCCGCAAAAGTTGCCCGTTCTCCGGCAAGAACGCGCCCAAGATCGATTACAAGGACGTCAAGCTTCTGTCACGCTACGTCTCGGAACGCGGTAAGATTGTGCCAAGCCGGATCACGGCGGTTTCGGCCAAAAAGCAGCGCCTGCTCGCCAGGGCCATCAAACGGGCCCGGTATCTGGCGTTGCTGCCTTACGTCACCAATTGATGGCCGCGGCCTGGGACCCCGCGTCAGAACGGCCGGGCGGGGCGAGCATGCATAAACAATTGATCATCGCGGCGGCCGGCGGACTGGTAAGCGCCATCCTGTCGCTCGGATTGTTGAGCGGCAGCTTGGGCGCCCTGTTGTTCGCCTATTTCGCTCCGCTGCCGATATTGCTCATCGGTCTGTCCCTTGGCCTGGTGAGCGTTTCTGCCGCCATTCTCCTTGCCGCGATCGTCGTCGCCAATCTGACCGGCGCAGTCCAAGCCGCGGTTTACGCGGCCTCCATCGCCTTGCCGGCCTGGCTGGTAACCCGCTATGCCCTGGCCAACCGGACCGGGCCCGGCGGCCCATCGATCCCCTATTCGCCCGGCGATATCCTGGCGCGCATCGCCGTCGGCGGCGGTCTTTTGCTGATCCTGGCAGCGCTGGCAACCGCCAATACCGAAGGTGGCTTTGAAGGCTGGGTCACGATGTTCGTCGACCGCATGCTGGGCGCCAGACTGGCGGCCGGCGGCGCGCCGGAACGGTCCTTGTTCGCCGAACGATTGACGCCCTTGTTCCCGGCCATAACGGCGCTTTCATGGCTGGTGATGGTGGTCATCAACACCGCCTTGGCGCAATCGATTTTGAACCGGGCGGGAAAAAACCTCCGGTCCGGAGTCAATTATGCGCAAATCACCCTGCCGGAGTGGTTTTATTGGGTGTTCGTCGCCGCCGCCGCCGCGTCGCTTGTGGCATCGGGGTCGGTCGAATATCTGACCCGCAATCTGGCGATCATTTTCGCGGCGCCCTTTTTGTTCGTGGGGCTCGGCATATTCCATACCTTGGCGCGCCGGGTCTCGGCGCCGGGTATGGCGCTGACGGCCATATATGGTTTTTTGATTTTGTTTTCCTGGGCGGGAATTTTCGTCGCCGGGCTGGGGTTTTTAGAGCCCTGGGTCCGGCTGCGTGAACGCTTTGCCAAGCAACCGCCCGGGACCGATACGGAGGAAGAGTAATGGAAGTCATACTTTTAGAGCGGATCGAAAAACTGGGACAGATGGGCGACGTGGTGACCGTGCGCTCCGGATATGCCCGTAATTACCTGCTGCCTCAAAAAAAGGCGGTCACCGCAACCGGCGACAATATGGCTTATTTCGAGAGCCAGCGGACCCAGTTGGAAGCCAGCAATCTTGAGCGTAAATCCGAAGCCGAGAAGCTGTCGGGTAAAATTGAGGGCATTTTCATCACCATGGTGCGCCAAGCCGGTGATACCGGCCAGCTCTATGGTTCGGTCAATGCCCGCGATATCGCCACCGGCGTTTCCGAGGCCGGCTTCAATATCGAGCGCCGCCAGATCACCCTCGAGCGGCCGATCAAAACGGTCGGCCTGCACGCCGTCGTCGTCAGCCTGCATCCGGAAGTGCAGGTGACCGTGACCGCCAACGTCGCCCGCTCCGCCGAGGAAGCCGAAATCCAGGAGCGTACTGGCGAAGCGGTGATCAAGACCGATGATCAAGGCGCCGGCAGCGCCGACTTGCTGGCCGAAGCGCTCTCTGATGATGCGCCAACGGAGGATGAGCAGGCCGAAGACGGGCAGGCCGAAGAGGCGGATGCAGGATCCGATGCGGATGCTGACGCAGATGTGAACGCTGGCGACGGCGCGGATGCGGATCAGGACCAATATCCAGTGGACGAGGGAGACAAGGAGGAGGCATAATACCCGCATAAAATGCAGAGGACCACTTTGAGGGAGGTGGCGCGGCATGGTACCGATCGATTTTGTATTTCGCAGAATCGTCGCGAAAGGAACACTCGAAGTCACCGATCCCGGTGGCCGGTGCCACGTATTCGGCGACGGTACCGCTCCCAAAGTCTCGATTCGCGTTCATGACCGTTGGTTCGCCATCAAGCTGGCGATTTCGCCGTCCATGGCCATCGGCGAAGGCTATATGTACGGCACCCTGACGGTCGAAAATGGCGGCCGGATATACGATTTCCTGGAGCTCCTGTTGCGCAATGTCAGCAACGCCGGTTTCCCCCGGATCAACCGTTTCTTCATGGCCATGGATACGCTGTTCCGCCGCATCCAGCAGTTCAATCCGGCCCGCCGTTCGCAGCGCAATGTCACCCATCATTACGATTTTTCCGGCGGCCTGTATGAGCTGTTTCTGGACCCGGACCAGCAGTATTCCTGCGCCTATTTCGATACATTGGCGAGCGACCTGGCAACCGCGCAGGATGACAAAAAGCACCATATTGCCGCCAAACTTCTGCTCAACGAGGGTACCCGCGTCCTCGATATCGGATCGGGCTGGGGCGGATTGGGTCTTTACCTGGCGCGCCGGTTCGGCGCCCGCGTGACCGGCATTACCTTGTCGGCGGAGCAGCACAAAATATCGAACCAGCGGGCCCGCGAAGATAACCTCGCCGGCATCGCCGAATTCCGTCTCCGCGACTACCGCACCCAAGAAGGCGAATTCGACCGCATCGTTTCGGTCGGCATGTTCGAACATGTGGGCGCCAATCACTACCAGGCCTACTTCCGCAAAATCAAAGACTTGCTGGCCGAAGACGGCGTGGCGCTCCTGCATACGATCGGGCGCTCCGGCGGGCCAGCCTCGACCGATGTTTGGATACGCAAATATATCTTTCCCGGCGGGTCCCTGCCCGCCCTCTCGGACACCACGCAAGCCATCGAAAGTGCCGGCCTGGTGGTCACCGACATCGAATTTTTGGGCCCCCATTACGCCGAAACCTTGCGCCATTGGCAGCATAACTTCCAGGCCAACCGCGACAAGATCCGGGATATCTATGACGAAACCTTCTGCCGCATGTGGGAATATTATCTGGCCGGCAGCGAGGCATCGTTCCGCTATCTCGGCCTGACGGTGTTTCAAATCCAATTGGCGCGGCGCCGTGATGCGGTGCCGCTGACCCGCAATTATATCGCCGAAACCGAATCGGAACTGAAAAACCCGAAATCGGACAGCATGCGCGCGGCCTAATCGGACCCGCCCAAGCGCTCTTGGCGCTCCCGGGCGTACCGCCAAATGCGCGCCGGTCAATGGAAAATTGAGTTATCCCCGATATCCTCAAGGGTGTTGATCGAATCCGCCTTCCCCCGCTTGCCGTCCGGCTGTAATTTGCGTGCATGGCAATTACGGCACAGCAATCGTCTCCCCGATCTTCTCCAGATGCGTCTCCCCTGCAGGCAACCCATGAGGATGCGGAGCGGGTGCTTCCAACCTTCCGCTCGCCGCCCCACAACTACGAGGCAGAGAAGGCGCTGCTCGGTGCCTTGATGGCCAACAACAACGCCTACGACCGGGTCACCGATTTTCTACAGCCTGATCATTTCTGCGATCCGATCCATGGCCGCATTTTTGAAGCCATCTCCAAACTCCTCGATGCCAACCAGATCGCCGATCCCGTCACCTTGATGAATTTCTTCGAACAGGACGACAGCCTCGCCGATGTGGGCGGCTCCGATTACCTGGCCGAACTGGCCGCCTCCATGGTCAGCATCATCAACGTCCGCGACTATGGCCAGATCGTTTACGATCTGCATCTGAAGCGCCAGCTCATCGATTTCGGCGAGCAGGTGGTCAACCGCGCCTTCAGCCCCGAAGTGGACGATGCGGCCATGCTGCAGATCGGCAGCGCCGAGCAGCAACTGTACGATTTGGCCATGACCGGCGAGTTGGAAGGCGGCTTCCAACCCTTCGATACGTCGATCAAGGAGGCCATCGACCTGGCGGAAATCGCGCACAAGCGCGATGGCAGCCTGGCCGGTGTCGGCACCGGGTTCCGCGATATCGACCGGTTGCTGGGCGGGCTGCATCCCTCCGATCTGGTTATTCTCGCCGGCCGCCCGTCCATGGGCAAGACGGCGCTGGCCACCAATATCGCGTTCAACGCGGCCTCCGATTATGAAGCGGAAACCGATGCCAACGGCAAACCGCGGACAATCAACGGCGCCGTCGTCGGATTTTTCTCCCTGGAAATGTCGGCGGAACAATTGGCGGCGCGCATCCTCTCGGAGCAAACCGATATCGCGTCCGATAAAATGCGCCGCGGCGAGCTGACCAACGACGAGTTCGATAAACTTGCCATCTGTGCAGCCGGACTTCGAAATTTACCCATCTTCATCGACGACACGCCGGCCCTCACGGTCAATTTGCTGCGCTCGCGGGCACGCCGGCTGAAAAGCCAGCATAATCTCGGCCTGGTGATCGTGGACTATTTGCAGCTCATGCAAGGCAACAGCCGCACCGACAACCGGGTTCTGGAAATCGGTGAAATTACGCGCGGGCTCAAGACCCTGGCGAAAGAGCTGGAGGTTCCGGTATTGGCGCTCTCGCAATTGAGCCGCGCGGTCGAACAACGCGAAGACAAACACCCGCAATTATCGGATTTACGCGAATCGGGAACCATTGAACAGGATTCCGACGTGGTCAGTTTCATATACCGCCAAGCCTATTATCTTGAGCGTGAGGAGCCGGTCCAGCGCCAGGATGAACAAACCGACAAATTCGCCGAACGCCATGACCGCTGGCAAACCCTCTCCGATAAAATGAAGAACCACGCGGAATTGATCATCGCCAAACAACGCCACGGCCCGACCGGCAAAGTCGATCTTTATTTCGATGGTACCTATACGCGCTTTGCCGATTTGGACACCCAGCATACCGATTCATTTTAGCGTTCCCCGAGGCGCCATGACCGAAACCTCAGGAGCCGAATTAACCATCGATCTGGGCGCGGTTCAGGCCAACTACCAGACCCTGCGCGGCCATCTGGGCGAAGCCGAATTGGCCGCCGTGGTCAAGGCCGACGCCTATGGATTGGGGCTGGCGCCGGTCGTTCGCGCCCTCCGCCGAGCCGGCTGCGAAACATTTTTTGTGGCCACCGCCGCCGAGGGCATGGAGCTTCGCGCCATCCAAAGCGATGCCCATATCCATGTCTTCAACGGCCCGCTCCCGGGCGAGGAAGCGGCTTTCACCGAACACACGCTTGTGCCTGTCCTCAACAGCCTCGATCAACTGCAAAATTGGTCCGCTCAAGGCGTGCGCGTCGGCGCGCCAGGCCCGGCCGATATCCAGATCGATACCGGCATGACCCGGCTCGGCCTGGACCCGGACGAATTGGCGCGTCTGATGGCTGAACCCGACCTCATGAAGTCGGTCCCGCTGGATTTGGTTTTGAGCCATCTGGCCTGCGCCGAGCAGCCGGATCATGCCATGAACCCAGAGCAACTGGCGGCCTTCGAGAGCGGCTGCGCCCAACTCGGCACCCAGATCGGCGCCATTCGGCGCAGCCTGGCGGCGTCGTCGGGCATCTTCCTCGGGCGCCAATATCAGTTCGACATGACGCGCGCCGGAGCCGCCCTTTTCGGCGTAAATCCAACGCCTTTGGGCTCCAACCCAATGCGGCAAGTCATTCGAATTCAAGGCAAAATCCTGCAAGTGCGTTCCGTTGACACTGTTCGGAGCGTTGGCTATGGTGCCAGCCATCAGGCCACCCGGCCGACCAAGATCGCAACCGTCGCCATCGGATACGGCGACGGTTACCCCCGCGCCCTTAGCAATGCCGGAACTGCCTTTATCGATAGCCACGAAGTACCGGTGGTGGGGCGCGTGTCGATGGATTTGACCACTCTCGATGTAACGGAGGTGCCCAGCCGCCTGTTGGCCTTGGGCCAGCCGGTCGATTTCGTCGGTCCCTTAAATTCGGTGGACCAGCTCGCAGCCCAGGCCGGCACCATCGGCTATGAGATTCTGACCAATCTGGGCCGGCGCTACCGGCGGCGTTATGTCGGCGGAGAAGGTAATTCCGGATGAATTTTCTGCGGTCAGTCGGCCGCTATACGTTGGGCTTCCTGGCCACCGCCGGCAGGTTATCGTGGTTCACCGGCACTGCCTTGATGCACGCCGTCAGGCCGCCATTTTATCCACGCATTATCCTCAAGCAGATGATCGAGATCGGCTATTTCTCGCTGCCCGTCGTCGGCCTGACCGCGGTCTTCGCCGGCATGGTGCTGGCTTTGCAAAGCTTCACCGGCTTCGCCCGCTTCTCGGCCGAGGGCGCGGTTGCCAATGTTGTGGTGCTGTCGATCACGCGCGAATTGGGTCCGGTGCTGGCCGGGCTGATGGTATCGGGGCGCATCGGCGCGTCCATGGCCGCCGAGATCGGCACCATGCGGGTGACCGAACAGGTGGATGCGCTGACCACGCTGTCGACCAATCCATTCAAATATCTGGTCGCGCCGCGCTTCATCGCCGGCATAACCATGCTGCCGATTCTGGTCTTCATCGCCGACATCATCGGCATCTTCGGCGGCTACCTGGTGGGGGTCTTCGCGCTCGGCTTCAACCCCTCCAACTATCTGCAGAACACCTACGATTTTATGCAGGCGTTCGATGTCATATCGGGGCTCATCAAGGCCAGCGTGTTTGGCTTCATCATCACCCTGATGGGCTGTTACCACGGCTATTATTCCAAGGGTGGCGCCCAGGGCGTCGGCCAGGCGACCACCAATGCCGTGGTTTCGGCATCGATCCTGATCCTCTGTTTCGATTATATTTTAACCCAGTTGTTTTTTGCCGCAGATGGCTGAAACCGAAACCGAAATTCGCATGACCAATGTCCGGAAGGCCTTCGGCGAGAAGGTGGTCCTGGACGGTTTCAACCTGGAGGTCAAAACCGGCGAATCCCTGGTCGTGATCGGCGGCTCCGGCGTCGGCAAATCTGTGATGCTCAAATGCCTGCTCGGCGTGTTGACGCCGGAAAGCGGCGCCATCACCATCGACGGCGACAATGTGGTCGGCATCGGCACCGCTGAGCGCGACCGCATCAACACCAAACTCGGCATGCTGTTCCAGGGCGCCGCCTTGTTCGACAGCCAATCGGTGTGGGAAAACATCGCCTTCGGGCTGACCGCGCGCAAAGTGGCGCGCCAGGAGGCGCGCGAAATCGCCATGCAGAAAATCGCCATGGTCGGCCTCAAACCGGAGATTGCCTCGTTGTATCCGTCGCAATTGTCGGGCGGCATGAAAAAGCGCGTCGGGCTGGCCCGTGCCATTGCCGCCGACCCTGAAATTCTGTTTTTCGACGAGCCGACCACCGGGCTCGATCCCCTGATGGGCGATATCATCAACGATTTGATTGTCCATTGCACCGCGGAAGTGGGCGCCACCACATTGACCATCACCCACGACATGCTATCGGCCCGTAAAATTGGTGATCGCATCGCCATGATTTATAACGGTAAGATCATCTGGGCCGGGCCCACCGACGAAATTGACAATTGCGATAACGAATATGTGCAACAATTCATCAACGGACGCACCGATGGGCCGATCCAGATGGCCGTCCGTGACTGACGATTAAACTTAGAGGCCGATACCGGATGGCCCGTGCCACCGCCACCTATAGCTGCCAGGAATGCGGCGCCAACCACGCCAAGTGGAGCGGCCGCTGCGACGACTGCGGCGCCTGGAATACGATTATCGAGGAAGCGCCGCGGGAAAGCACACCCAAGGGGCTTAAGCCCGGGCGCGGGCGCAATGTCGAATTCGTCGGCCTCAAGGGGAAATCGGGCGTGCCGCCGCGCAAGGCCTCGAACATCGCCGAGTTTGACCGGGTGTGCGGCGGCGGCCTGGTCGCCGGCTCGGCGCTTCTGGTCGGCGGCGATCCGGGCATCGGCAAGTCGACGCTGCTTTTGCAGGTGTGCGCGGCCCTGGCGGCGGCGCCAGGAGCCGGGCGCTGCCTCTACATATCGGGCGAGGAAGCGATAGATCAGGTGCGCCTCCGGGCGGAACGGCTGGACCTTGCCCATACGCCGGTGGAGCTGGCCTCGGCCACCAATGTCCGCGATATCATCACCTCCCTGGAAAACGGCGGCGACGTTCAGGTGGTGATCGCCGATTCGGTGCAGACCATGTTTGTCGACAGCCTGGATTCGGCGCCCGGCACCGTCGCCCAGGTGCGCGCCTCGGCGCAGGAACTGATCCGCCTGGCGAAACGTTCGAACTTCGCCTTGTTCCTGGTCGGCCACGTCACCAAGGATGGCATGATTGCCGGGCCCAAGGTGCTCGAACATATGGTCGATACGGTGCTCTATTTCGAAGGCGAGCGCGGCCACCAGTTCCGCATCCTGCGCGCCGTAAAGAACCGATTCGGCCCGGCCGACGAAATCGGCGTCTTCGAAATGACCGACAAGGGCCTGATCGAGGTGGCCAACCCCTCCGCCCTGTTTCTCGCCGAGCGCGATACCGAGGTTTCCGGCGCCTCGGTCTTCGCCGGCATCGAGGGTACCCGGCCGATGCTGGTCGAGATCCAGGCTTTGTGCGCGCCGACCACGTTCGGCACCCCAAGGCGCGCCGTCGTCGGTTGGGATTCGGGCCGGCTTAATATGGTGCTGGCGGTTCTCGAAACCCGCTGCGGAATCGGCGCAGGGGTCAACGATGTCTATCTGAACGTGGCCGGGGGCTTGCGTATCACCGAGCCGGCGGCCGATCTGGCGGTCGCCGCGGCGCTGGTGTCGTCGCTCTTGGGTTTGCTGGTGCCGGCCGATACGGTGGTCTTCGGCGAGATCGGATTATCGGGAGAGGTGCGGCCCGTGGGCCAGGCGGACGTGCGCCTGCGCGAGGCAAAAAAATTGGGCTTCTCCCGGGCCATTGTTCCCAAAACCAGAAACGCGCGCAGAAATTCCGCCAACGCCGGCGATACCCTGCCGGTCACCGAGATTGCCCATTTGAACGAGCTGATGGACTTATTGCCGCCGCAGGGGCAGAATCACCCGGTCCGGACGGCGAGTGGATAAAATGGAAAATCTTCCCATCAATGGATTGGATATCGGCGTGATCGCGGTGCTGTTCGTGGGCGCATTGATCGGCCTGGCGGTCGGCTTCGTGCGCGGCGGGCTGTTTGTCCTTTCCTGGCTGGGCGCCGCCGTCGCCACCATATTTGCCTTTCCCGTGGCACGGCCCTATGCGCGCCAATATATCGACAATGAGCTGTTTGCCGATCTGGCCGGCGGCGCGATCCTGTTTGTGGTCACGCTGGTGGTCTTGTTCCTGGTCTCATCGCTGTTGGGCGGCTGGGTCCGCTACTCCCGCCTGAACGCCCTCGACCGGTCGCTGGGCATGGTGTCCGGCCTCGGCACCATCGCCCTCATATTGGCGGTCGCTTATATCGCCATGGAACAGGTCTGGCCGCCTTCGAAACAGCCCGATTGGGTTCGCGACGCGCGCTCGATTCCGCTGATCAAGTCGGCGGCGCAATCGTTGAACGAAATCCTGCCGGAAGAATTCAAGCTGATGGGCAAGGCCGCCGCCAACGATGTCTCCGACAAGGCCCGGGATTTGCAGCGCTTTCAAAAACTGGTGCGCCCGGCCAGCGACGGCGAAACCAGGGGCCAACAGCCCGGCTACGATAAACGGGCACGGCGCGATCTCAACCGTATCATTCAAAATACCCAGTGAGCACCGGTTACAATATGTTCGAAATACACCCTTCCCCCGGCGACGACCATTTCCACGATGAATGCGGCGTGTTCGGCGTGTTCGGCCACAAAGACGCGGCGGCGCACACGGCGCTGGGCCTGCATGCCCTGCAGCACCGGGGCCAGGAAGCCGCCGGCATTGTCACCTGCGACGGCACCCATTTCCATAACCACCGCTCGCTCGGCCTGGTCGGCGACAATTTCTCCTCGCAGGCGGTGATCGAACGGCTGCAAGGCGCCATGGCCATCGGCCACAACCGCTATTCGACCTCCGGCGAAACGGTTTTGCGCAACGTGCAGCCCCTGTTCGCCGATTTCGATTTTGGCGGCCTGGCCATCGGCCATAACGGCAACTTGACCAACGCCTACACCTTGCGCAAGCAGTTGGTCCAGCGCGGCTGTATCTTTCAATCGACCATGGACACGGAAATTATCGTCCACCTGATCGCCATTTCCGAATATTCCACCGTTGTCGACCGCATGGTCGATGCGTTGCGCCAGGTGGAGGGCGCCTATTCGCTGGTGGCGCTGACCAACGAAGGACTGATCGGCGTGCGCGATCCGATCGGCGTCCGGCCGCTGATTCTCGGCCGCATCGACGACGCCTATATCCTCGCCTCGGAAACCTGCGCCCTCGATATCATCGGCGCCGATTTCGTGCGCAATGTGGAACCCGGCGAGATCATCGTTATCGATGGCGGCGGCGTGCGCTCCATCAAACCCTTTACCAAGCAGCCGCAACGCTTCTGCATATTCGAATATATCTATTTCGCCCGCCCCGACAGCATGGTCGAGAACCGCAATGTCTATGACGTGCGCATCAAGATCGGCGCCGAGCTGGCGCGCGAAACCCATGTGGAGGCGGATGTGATCGTGCCGGTTCCCGATTCCGGGGTTCCCGCCGCCATCGGCTACGCCAGCGAGGTGGACGTGCCGTTCGAGTTGGGCATCATCCGCAATCACTATGTGGGGCGCACCTTTATCGAGCCGGCGGACCAGATCCGCCACCTGGGCGTCAAGCTCAAGCACAACGCCAACCGCGGCCGCCTGGAGGGCAAGAAGGTCATTCTGGTGGACGATTCCATCGTGCGCGGCACCACGTCGGAAAAAATCGTCGAAATGGTGCGCGGCGCCGGCGCCACCGAAGTGCATATGCGTATTTCCAGCCCGCCAACCACCAATTCCTGTTTCTACGGCATCGACACGCCGAAGCGCGAAGATCTTCTGGCCTCGAATATGGATGTGGCCGCCATGGCCAAGCATATCGGCGCCGATTCCCTGGCCTTCATTTCCATGGATGGATTGTACCGGGCGGTCGGCGAAACGGCGCGCAACGGCGAATCCCGGCCCTATTGCGACGCCTGTTTCTCGGGCGACTATCCGATCGAGCTGACCGACCAGAACGGCGGCCCGATCCCGGCGCAACTGTCGCTCCTGACGGAAAACGATTGACCATGGCCGGGCACGCGGACAGCCCCGCCGGGGCAGGCGCAAAAGGCATTTTATCGGACCGAATCGCGTTGATCACCGGTGCTTCCAGGGGCATCGGCGCGGCCATGGCCAAACGCATCGCCGCCGAGGGCGCCCATGTGATCTTGATCGCCCGCACCCAGGGCGGGCTGGAAGAGGTGGACGACGCAATCCGCGCCGCCGGCGGCAGCGCCACCCTGACGCCCATGGATTTAACCGAAATGGACAACATCGACAAACTCGGCGCGGCCCTATTTGAACGCTTTGGGAGGCTCGACATCGTTATCGGCAATGCTGGCCTCTTGGGCACAATGGGTCCGATCACCCATCTGGAGCCGAAGGTCTGGGAACAGGTAATGACCGTCAACGTGTCGGCCAACTGGCGCATGATTCGCAGCTTCGATCCGCTGCTCCGGCAATCGGATGCGGGCCGCGCCCTCTATTTCTCCTCGGCCGCCGCGCGCGCGCCCAGAGCCTATTGGAGCGTCTATGCGGTCTCCAAGGCAGCGCTGGAAATGACCGTCGGCATCTATGCCGAAGAAACCAAAAACACCCCGATCCGCGTCAATCTGTTCGATCCGGGCAAGACCCGCACCCTGATGCGCGCCGAGGCAGTTCCCGGCGAAGACCCGGACAGCTTGAAAACGCCGGAGTTTGTCGCCGGGCAGATCATCGAGCTGGTGGCGCCGTCCTGCACCAAACATGGCGAAATCATCACGGCGCTGGAACCGGACGAGGTCTGAACCCGCCCTAGTGGCCTGTGTCATCTAATTTGTACCCCTACGATCACTTTTCCCGTTTCCTGAGGTGGAGAAAGGGTGCCGGCGATGCGGGCCCATCGGCAAGCCCTTTCGACACCCCGGGCGGACACCTCCGGTGTCCCTCCTATCATAAACGCGGGGGCCGCATTCGCCGCCGCCGGGGGACGGAAAAAGTGACCCAGAGGGCGGCGTTGCAAGGCTCCCGGTCGTCGTCGCGCACCCCTTGTGGTGGATTGGCACCACGGCCGGGCGCGCTCCTCGCCGGAAACCTTGCAATGCCGTCGTAGGGGTGCAAATTAGATGACACAGGCCACTAGCCCCGCATCATCGCGGCAACCAGGAGACACAGCGATGAAGGAATGTTCAAAATCGATCATGCGGCGGCTGCGCGATCCCAATTTCGCCAACCGTTTTTTCGTCGGCAGCGGTCTCGATATCGGCGGCGTGCCCGATCCCCTGGGGCTTTATATTGAGCTGTTTCCGCGCCTGCGCGGGGTGCGCACTTATGACAAGGAAGACGGCGACGCCCAGCATCTGAAAGGCATCGAGGACGGGTCCATGGAATTCGTCCATTCCAGCCATTGCCTGGAACATATGGCCGATCCGGCGGAAGCGCTTGGCAACTGGTTCCGCAGCGTCAAGGAGGGCGGCCATTTGATCGTCACCGTGCCCGACGAGGATTTGTACGAGCAGGGCCGCTTCCCGAGCACCTGGAACGGCGATCACAAGCACAGTTTCACCATCATGAAATCGAAGTCCTGGTCCGATCATTCGATCAATCTATTGGAATTGATCCAGGCGCTGGGACCAGCGGCCGAACTGGTGCGCCTCAATCTTCTCGACGAGGGCTTCCGCCATACCCTGCCCCGCTTCGATCAGACCATGACCCCGATCGGCGAATGCGGCATCGAATTCGTTATCCGCAAGCGGACCGAAGAGGAGCTGGAAGCGGGCGGGCGGCATCCGCCGGCGGGCGTTGTCAGCCCCATGGAATCCTTCCTGCTGACCGGATTCCAGTTGGATTAATACCAACCTGCACCAATAAACATCCCTTGTGACGGCTTTGCGCGGTTTCCGGTTAGGAGCGTGCCGCGCCGTGATGCCTTTGCATCATAAGCCGTGCGCGACGACATCCGGGGGCCGCGCAAAGCCGCCCGACCGGTCGCCTTTCCCGCCCCCTCGGGGTGTCGGGAAGGCTTGCCGATGGGACGCCATCGCCCGCGCCTCCCCTCCTACCGAGGAAACGGGAAAGAAGATCACAAGGGGTGCTTATTCGTGCAGGTTGGTATTACTACCAGAGCTTATCGGACGCAATGCGGGCGCCTTCGGTCATCGCCTCGAACTTGGCCCAGATGACGGTGGGATGCACCTCGGTATGGTAGTTGGCCTGGCTTGAGAAGCCGCAATCGGCGCCGGCGA
>JAYGEH010000125.1:0-7420 GCA_046582475.1 Rhodospirillales bacterium | reverse complement strand
ACACCCTGGCCCGAGCACGATGCGGCCATGCTCATGGAAGATCAGGTGACCGTGGCCGTTCAGGTCAATGGAAAATTGCGGGGCTCCTTCGAATTGCCCAAGGATTCTGATCAGCAAGCCGTAGAGGCCATTGCTTTTGGTTTGGATACGGTCAATAACGCCATAAAAGGGCGCGATATCCGAAAGATAATTTATGTTCCCAACCGCATCCTTAATGTGGTCGTATGATATGATCCGGATTTTCAAAATTGGTCTTTTGGTTGCCGCCCTCGGCGTCTTGAGCGGCTGCGGATTTACGCCGGTTTACAGCGGCACCTCGGGCGCCAAGGTCAAGCACGATCTCTCGATGGTCGCCATTCAGCCGATCAAGGACCGCATCGGACAGCAACTGCGCAATCATCTGATCGACATCATTAATCCCGATGGCCGCCCGGCAAAGCCGGAATATTCGTTGTCGATCGACTTGAAGGAAAGCAAGCAAACATTGGCGGTCCAGAAGACCGAGATCGCGACCCGGGCCAATTTGTCTTTCACAGCCAAGTTCGGCCTGACCCGGCGCGGCCAGGCCGCCACGCTGCTGTCGGGGCAATCGTCCAGCGTGACCAGCTATAATATTCTGACTTCCGAATTTGCCACATTGGTTGCCGAGCGCAACGCGCGCGACCGTGCCGTCCGCGAGCTGAGCATTGAAATTGCCAACCAGTTGGCGATTTTTCTGCAGCCGACTGGGTCCGGCGTAAAGTGAAATTGGCGGCCCGCGAGGTGGCGGGATTTTTAAAGTCGCCGGGACCGGACCGGCACGCCATCCTGATTTATGGAAACGACCGGGGCTTGGTGCGCGAACGGGTCGAGACATTGGCGCATCGCGTGGTCGACGATTTGGGCGATCCGTTTCGGGTGACCGAATTGCAGTCCGCCGATGTGCGCGGCGATCCGGCGCGGCTCGCCGACGAAGTTGCGGCGCAATCGATGACCGGCGGCCGGCGGCTGGTCTTGTTGCGCATCGACGGAACCGATATATCGGAACCGCTGGCAGCGGTTCTGGAAAACTATACCGGCTCCTCGATGCTGATTGTCGAGGCTGGCGAGCTCGCCCCGCGCGCCCCGGTGCGTAAATTGTTCGAGGCCGACAAAGAGGCCGTGGCCATCGCCTGCTACGCCGATGATGAGCGGGCTATCGACAGCCTGATCGACACGGTGCTGGGCGCCCATGGCATCAGCGCCCAGCCGGATGCCAAAAACCATCTGCTCAAGCAGCTTGGATCGGACCATATGGTTTCCCGCCGGGAGCTGGAAAAACTGGCTCTGTATGCCGGCGAAAAGACATCGGTGTCGCTGGAAGATGTGGTCCAGATCGTCGGCGACAACGGTGCCTTGTCGCTGGAAGAGATTGCCTATGCGACGGCCGGCGGTGACGGCGATCAGTTGGAGCGGCTGCTGGCGCGGGCCTTCCGTGAAAGCCAATCGCCGGTCTCCATCCTGCGCGCCGTACTTCGCCATTTTCAGAAATTGCATTTGGCCGCCGGGGCAATGGGCCAGGGAAAGTCTCCGGAACAGGCGATGAAACAGTTGCGCCCGCCGATTCTGTATTTGTTTGCCGGCCGGTTTCGCCGGCAACTGGGATTATGGACCTTGGGCCGGACCCGATCCGCCATGGCCTTGCTGGGTGAAGCCGAGCGCGACTGTAAATCCACCGGCCTGCCCGATGAGGCGGTGTGCCACCGGGCGCTGATACGGCTGGCCATGGCCGCCCGCGCCCACTAGTGGCCTAATAACGGGGAAAAAACCGGCCGATGACCGACAACGGCTCTGAAAAATCCTTTACGGCGCCGGACCGGGATCGGTATTTCGAGGATTACCAGGCCGGAACCGTGCATGTGCTCGGCGAAGTGCGCGTCGATGGCGACGAAATGCTAGCCTTTTCCCGCCACTGTGATCCCAAGGACATTCATACCGACGCAGAAAATGCCGCCCAAGGGCCGTTCAAGGGGCTCATCGCCAGCGGCTGGTACACAGCCAGCTTGATGATGCCGTTTCTGGTGCGCAATTTTTTGTCCAATGCTTCCAGCCTCGGATCGCCCGGCGTCGATGCGCTGCGCTGGCGGGCGCCGGTGCGCGCCGGCGATCTCTTGAAAGTCCAGGTTTCGATCGTCGAAACACGGCGTTCCAGTTCCAAACCGGACCGCGGCATTGTCCACTCACTGATCGAGGTGATCAATCAAGAGGGGCAGGTGGTCATGGATATGCGCGGCATAAACCTGATTGCCTGCCGCAAATAGCGGGCAAAATCCGTGCTTTTTTATTACCATTAATAATAGGATTTAACTTGAAACTAGTCGTCGGATGCGGGGTCTTCGCCGGCCGCGCCTTGGTCGCCGTCCTCGAGAACCGGGGTATCGGAAACCAGTTGGGCCAACTCGTCGTCGGCCATGGCCAAGCCTGATTCCAGATCGAACTTCACTTCGCCATCGTCCTCGTCCCAGGCCGCGCCTTTTTCCAATTCGGCAATGGCCGCGTCGGCATCGTCGGTCAAGAGGGCGATTTCGTCGCCGCCGTTCTCGCCCAGATGGTCGATCTCGGCAATCGCCGCGGCGGTCAATTCGGCTTCGTCTTCGGCCAGCAGTTCCGGCGCCACCTCGGGCGCACCGATGCCGGAATGAGCGCCGGCGTGGGCGCCCTCGGTCAACCGGTGGAGAACGTCGTCGAGCTGCTCCAAGGTCTGGTAGGTGATGGTCAGGCGGCCGCCCGGATCAAAGAAATCGATATCCACCTTGAGGCCGAGAAAGGCCGATAAATCATTTTGCAAGGCCAGGGTATCGGCGTCTTTTTCCTTGGTTTTCCCAAAGTTTTGACCGGAATTTGACGGTGCGCCGGAGGCCTTCGCCACCAGCCGTTCGGTTTGCCTGACATTGAGGCCGCGGCGCACCACCGCCTTGGCCGTGGCCAGCGGATCATCGGCGCCGAGGAGCGCGCGGCCATGACCGGCGCTGATCTGGCGGTCGTTCATCATAGCCTTGACGGCGTCGGGCAATTGCAGAAGGCGCAGGGTATTGGCCACGTGGCTGCGGCTTTTGCCAAGCATCTGGCCGAGTGCGTCCTGGGTGTGATCGTATTCGTCGATCAGGCGGCGATAGCCCTCGGCTTCTTCCAGGGGAGACAGATTTTCCCGCTGCAAATTTTCGACCAGGGCGACTTCCAAAGATTCGGAATCGGTGAAGTCGCGGACGATGACCGGCACGGCGTGCAGTTGTGCCAATTGCGCCGCGCGCCAGCGCCGCTCGCCGGCGATGATCTCGTATCCGCCGTCTCTCTCGGCATCGGGACGTACAATTAATGGTTGAATAATTCCAAGGTTTCGAATGGACTCGGCCAGCTCTTCGATCTCCGCGGCGGCGAAATTCTGGCGCGGTTGATTGCGGCCCGGATAGAGAGCCTCGATGGCGATGGTGGTTGGCAAGCCATCGCTCGCCGACGCAGACGCGGCGTTTTCGTCGCCATTGTCGAACAGGGCGTCCAGGCCGCGTCCCAGGGTTTTGCCTTTGCCGTCTTCCGCCATCAACCGGTTATCCGGTGCTCGCGTTTCAGGACCTCGCTGGCCAGGTGGATATAGGCCTGGGCGCCGGCGCAATTTGTATCGTAGAGCAGCACCGGTTTGCCGTGGGACGGCGCCTCGGATACGCGGACGTTGCGCGGGATCACGGTGTTATAGACAATGTCGCCGAAATAGGCGCGCACGTCGTTGGCCACGGCGCCGGATAGGTTGTTGCGCTGGTCATACATTGTCAAAACAATACCCTGAATCTCCAGGGACGGATTGAACGACTTCTTGATACGCTCGATGGTATGCACCAGATGGCTGATACCCTCAAGAGCGAAAAATTCGCATTGCAGAGGCACCAATACCGCGGCGGCGGCAATCAGGGCGTTCATGGTCAGCAATCCCAGCGCCGGCGGACAATCGATCAGCACAAAGTCAAACTGCTCCGTATGGGAATCCAGGGCCAATTTCAGCCGGTTATAGCGGTCCTCCATGTCGATCAATTCGATCTCGGCGCCGGACAGATCGACCCCCGACGGCACCACCGAAAGCCCCGGTATGGTGGTCTTGCGGATGGCGGATGGCAGGGGCGCATCGCCGATCAAAACATGGTAGGAATTGATCGCCCGGTCATTGCGGTTCAGCCCGAAACCGGTGCTGGCATTGCCTTGCGGGTCCAGATCCACGACCAGAACTTGCTTATGCACGGCCGCCATGGCGGTTGCCAGATTGATCGCCGTGGTGGTTTTTCCGACCCCGCCCTTCTGGTTGGCGATGGCGATTATGCGCGCCAATCGTCGCTTGGCGATTTGGGATTCGATTTGCTCATGGATTTGCATGGATCGGCTCAAGCCCCTTGATAATCACGATACGGCCCGACGAATCGCTCTCGGACGGAAGAATTTCAGCATTTATATGCCATCGTTTGCGGGAGTCGGTCAATTCCTGTTTGAAATTGCGGCCTTTCAAAAACAGGCAGACACCATCCGCCGCCAGCAACGGGTGCGCCATATCCAGCAATTTATCCAACGGCGCCAACGCCCTAGCGGTTATCGCCCGGGCCGGGACCGGGGGCCGGTAGTCTTCCAACCGCCCCTCAAAAATATCGACGGGCGTTTCGGTCAATCGTGCCGCCTGTCGGAGAAAAACGCATTTACGGATATTCGATTCGACCAATGTAATATCCGGAACACCCAATATTGCCAGTACCATTCCAGGAAATCCAGCACCGCTGCCAAGATCGATCTTGGGCCCATGGACCGGTTTGATAAACGGCATCAATTGCGCGCAATCGAGAATGTGGCGGTCCCAAATATTATCGATTTCCGATGAACCGATCAAATTCAATTTGGATTGCCATTGGGTCAGATGGGCCACATGGCGTTTTAGCCGATCCAGTGTTTCACGTGAAACATCGCCGAGCCTGGATAGGGTCTGAGGATCAGGATCCGTGCCGGTCATGACTGATTATACTGAACCGGTGTTTCACGTGAAACACTTTTCGAATTTTTACCGGAACTCAGATAGACGAATTGGCGTATTTTCGTACATGCCCCAGGAGCGCCGTCAATGCCGCCGGAGTCACGCCGGATATGCGTGCCGCCGCGCCCAAGGATGCGGGCCGGGCCTGATCCAGTTTATGGCGGATTTCGTTGGAAAGACCGCCCACGATATCATAGTCCAGGGACGCTGGCAGACGGAGATTTTCATCCCGGCGAAAGTTCCGAATATCCTGTTCCTGGCGTTCCATATAACCAGAATACCGACCTTCGATTTCGATTTGCTCGGCGATCTCCGGGTCCATATGGGCCAGCTCGGGCCACAGCACGGACAGACGCTCCAGGGTGATATCCGGCCGCGCCAGCAGGTCCAGCACATTCCGATAGACCCCATCCTGATTGACCGACAGACCCCGTTTTTGCAAGGAATTGGGCGTTGCCGTGAGAGATCTGGCCAACCTCCGGGCTTGCTCCAAAGCCTCCCGTTTTGCCGTAAAAGCCTTGCGGCGCGCCGATCCCACACAGCTGGCATTTATCGCCAGGGGGGTAAGGCGGAGATCCGCATTGTCGGCGCGCAGATGCAGCCGGTATTCCGCCCGTGAGGTAAACATGCGGTACGGTTCCTGGGTACCGAGGGTGACCAGATCATCGATCATAACGCCGATATAAGCATCGGCCCGGTCGAAGACGATGGCATCGGAACCGGCGGCGGCGCGGGCCGCATTCAAGCCGGCCACCAGCCCTTGCGCCCCGGCCTCTTCATAGCCGGTGGTGCCATTGATCTGACCGGCCAGGTAGAGGCCCGGGGCTTTTCTAAGTTCCAGGCTGGCGCTCAGCTCGCGGGGATCGACAAAATCATATTCGATGGCATAGCCAGGCTGGATCATGCGCGCATCTTGCAGACCCGGAATGGTCTTTAGGAGTTCGAGCTGAACCTCTTTAGGCAGACTGGTGGAAATGCCGTTGGGATAGACGGTATCGTCGTTGAGGCCTTCCGGCTCCAAAAATATTTGATGGCGGGAGCGGTCGGCAAAACGGACCACCTTGTCTTCGATGGACGGACAGTAGCGGGGCCCGGTGCTTTCGATCTGGCCCGAATACATGGGCGAACGGGCCAGGTTAGCGCGGATCAGATCATGGCTGGCCGGCGTCGTTTCGGTAATATGGCAATCGATCTGCGGGGTGGTTATGGGGCGGCTCATAAAGGAAAATGGCCGCGGCGGCTGATCGCCAACCTGTCGTTGCAAATCGGCCCAATGGATGCTCCTGCCGTCCAGGCGGGGCGGCGTACCGGTCTTCAGACGGCCCATGCCCAATCCCAGTCGCTTCAATGTATAGGCCAGCCCGACAGCCGGTTTTTCGGACACCCGTCCGGCGGCTATCTGCTCGGAACCAATGTGAATTTTACCGCGCAGGAAGGTGCCCGTGGTCACCACCACCCGGCCAGTCTCGATAACACGGCCATCACCCAGCACCACACCGGCAACGCGGCCAAGATTATCCAATTGCAAATCCTCGACCGTACCTGGCTGAATTTCCAGGTTCGCCTGTTCGGCCAGCATCCGCTGCATGGCCGACCGGTAAAGCGCGCGGTCGGCCTGGGCGCGGGGTCCACGCACCGCCGGACCCTTGCTTTTGTTCAACATTCGAAACTGGATGCCGGCCTGGTCGATGACCCGGCCCATGAGGCCGTCGAGGGCATCGATCTCGCGCACCAACTGCCCCTTGGCCAGCCCGCCGATAGCCGGATTGCAGGACATCTCACCAATGGTATCGGGATTATGGGTCACCAACAGGGTGCGGGCGCCGAACCGGGCCGACGCCGACGCCGCCTCGCAGCCCGCATGGCCGCCACCGACCACCACCACATCATTACCCGTATTGCTCTGGAATTTCATGGGGCGGACTTTAGGGCCGCCGACCCTGGCCGTCAATTCCCGGGGCGGACGCAAATCCAATTCGTTATCGTAATGAAATCAATATATTGTAGTATATTTTTCCAGTTATACCATAACTTGATATATGTTTGGTATACTTTATCAAATTCATTTTCCGATACAAAATTCCGAGAAAATGCGGTCGAGAATATCCTCCACATCGACGCGCCCGGTGATCCGGCCCATGGCGCGGGCCGCCAGGCGCAAGTCTTCGGCGGCCAGTTCCACCATTCCGGCGCATTGGAACCGTTGCAAAGCCTCGCGGCATTCCTCCAGGGCCAGGCGGTGGCGCAGGCGGGTCAACGCCGCGCTGCCGTTGCCGGCGCATTGGGCGCCAACCTTGGCCTCCAGCCGCGCCAGCAGTGCGTCGATACCGGACCCGGTTTTGGCCGACAGTCCAAGGGGCTTTGCCGCCGCCGGCAAGAGCGTATCCCGGTTCAAATCCG
>JAYGEH010000093.1:0-14850 GCA_046582475.1 Rhodospirillales bacterium | reverse complement strand
CGCGATCAACAACGGTATGGAGTTGTTAACCGATTTAGATTCCGGCATGCGTGACGAAGCCATGTCACTGATCGGCGACTCGTCGCGGCAGGTCGCCCATCGGCTCGAATATTTCCGGCTTGCGTTTGGCGGGTGGGGTGGAGGTGAAGACGCTACGACAGAATTCGGTTTGGTGCGGCAGATGATCGCCAGCCATTCCATCGACAACAAGTTGGAACTAGCTTGGCGCCAAAAGCCGGAGGACAATGACCGCATCGAAAAATACCAAGGAAAATTGATTCTCGGTCTCGTTTTGCTTGCGGGTGAGTGCGCCCGCCGGACTGCGGCGCTGGAAATCAATTTCGAAACGTCTACCGATGGTGTGAAACTGGATATTAATTTGTCAGGTGAACGGTGTGCGTTGCATGCTGAAACGCGGGCTGGATTTAACCAGAACATTGCGATTGACGATATTACGGTTCGCAATGTTGTCGCGTATTATTGTTGCCAGATTTCTCAAGCAAACCAATTGGTCTTGAAATTCTCTGACGAGTCCCCAAATTCTGTGAAGTTTAACGTTACGGAATAGGCGGAATTCGAGCCCTTTCGCGCAAATAAACCCAATCGAAAAAAAAGTAGCCTCAAGGGGTTCTGTTTTCCTGAATCAGTTCCCATTTGTAGGGACAGCACGAGAATAATTGTCGGTCACTCTTGAGACCTTTGAATTGGAGCCTGGATCATGGACGATCTATTAACGGAGTTTTTGACAGAAACCTCGGAAAACCTTGCTGTACCCGATGTTGAGTTGGTCAAATTTGAGCAGGCTTCGAGCAACAACGAGATACTATCGAATATTTTTCGGCTCGTTCATACGATCAAGGGTACCAGCGGATTTCTTGGCCTGCCCAGGCTCGAAGCGGTGGCGCATGCGGGCGAGGACGTTCTTGGAAAGTTTCGCGACGGCGAACTTGAAGTAACCCCGGATGCGGTAACGCTTGTCCTGCAAACCATCGATACGATCCGCGATCTGCTTGGTGGATTGGAAGAGGCCGGTTCGGAACTGGAAGGCGATGACAGCGGTCTGATAGGCAAGCTTCGCGCCATGGCCGATGGTGAGGCACCCACTGCCACGGTGGAACCCGAGGCCGAGGAGGCGCCGGAGGCCGTGCCCAGCGGTCCGGTGTTGAATGAACAAGGTTTTCCAGTGGCCGCAGAGCTGCTTGAGGAGGTAATGGCCGCCGAAGCAAGCGGTGCCAAAGCCTCATCCGAGGCGGATTTGGCGGCTGAAATGGGTACCGAGCGTGGTGAAGAATCCGGTTCTGGCACCGAGGCAAATGCGTCCGTGCCGGCCGAAGTGAAAAATACGGCGCCGTCTCCGGCGGCTGAAAACGGCACCAAGGAATCGGCAATCGCCCAGCAGACGATCCGGGTGAACGTCGATCTTTTGGAAAATCTCATGACCCTGGTCAGCGAATTGGTTCTGACCCGAAACGCGCTCAATCAAATGGTCCGGGGCCGCGAAGACAGCGAGTTCAATGTGCCATTTCAGCGCCTCAGCCATATTACGTCCGATCTTCAAGAAGGTGTGATGAAGACCCGGATGCAGCCCATCGGTAACGCTTGGGCCAAATTGCCGCGCATCGTTCGCGATCTGGCGCTGGAAGCCAATAAGAAAATCGATCTTCAAATGGTTGGCGCCGAAACCGAACTTGATCGCCAGGTGCTGGAACTGATTAAGGATCCTTTGACCCACATGGTCCGCAATTCGGCTGATCACGGATTGGAAACGCCGGACGAGCGTCAGGAGGCAGGGAAACCCGAAACCGGGGTCGTCCTTTTGCAAGCCTTCCATGAGGGCGGGCACATTGTCATTGAAATTGCCGATGATGGCCGCGGACTGAATATGGATCGCATCAAGGCCAGAATTCTTGAAATTGGATTGGCCACCAGTGAAGAATTGGAGAATATGCAAGATCAGCAAATTCAACAATTTATCTTCAATGCTGGATTCTCGACCGCTGAAAAAGTGACCAGCGTATCGGGGCGCGGCGTTGACCTGGATGTTGTGCGCACAAACATTGAATAAATCGGCGGCACGATTGAATTGACTTCGATCGTGGGCAAGGGCTCCACATTCACCATAAAAATCCCTCTGACCTTGGCCATCGTATCGGCGCTTATTGTCGAATGCACCAATCAAAGGTTCGCCATTCCACAAATCAGCGTATTGGAATTGGTCCGTGCCTCGGCGCATTCCGAGAATGCCATCGAGATGATCAATAATGCGCCCGTATTGCGCCTTCGTAACCGATTGTTGCCTTTGGTGCAGCTATCGTCGCTGCTCAATTTGGATGGCGCCAAGGAGCATGGCCCGATGACGAGGCATTTATCATCGTCAGTCAGGTCGGCAATTATACCTTCGGCATCATCGTGGACCGCGTGTTTGATACCGAGGAAATCGTTGTCAAACCGGTTGCACCGATATTGCGGGACATCAATTTGTTTTCAGGGAATACAATCCTTGGAGATGGGAGCGTCATAATGATTTTGGACCCCAGCGGTATTGCATCGGCGACCGGTGAAATGACGATGGGCGCCGCCAAGGCCGAAAGTTCGGTGGTTGCCGAGACAGCGGCGAACAGTGATCGCCAGGCCATGTTGGTGTTCAAATCGGGCGGTGAATCGCTGAAAGCCGTGCCGCTGGCCTTGGTCGCAAGGTTGGAGGAAATCGATCTTTCGACCGTCGAGTATTCCAATGCTCAACGCGTGGTTCAGTACCGCGGACAACTGATGCCGCTGATCCCATACAACGAAGACTACGAATGGAAGTCGGAGGGCATGCAGTCGATTCTCGTCTTCACCGACAAAGATCGTTCCATGGGTCTGGTCGTCGAAGAAATTATTGATATTGTCGAAGATGAAGTGAAAGTGGAACTGCGTTCAAGCTCTGACGGCCTGGTCGGTAGCGCGGTGATCAACGGCAAGGCGACGGATATCATCGATGCCGGTTATTATCTGACCATAGGGTTTTAAGATTGGTTCAACGCGAACTCCAGCGCAAGCAGCGCCGCGTTGGGCGAGCGGCGTAAATTGTTGTTGGTGGATGACAGCTCTTTCTTCCGTAACATGATGACGCCACTTCTCTCCGTCGCCGGATACGATGTGGTAACGGTTGAACGGGCTCAAGAAGCGCTCGATCTTAGAGAACGCGGTGACAAATTCGATATAATCGTCAGCGATATCGAAATGCCCGATATGGACGGATTTGAATTCGCGCGCACCGTGCGCGGCGATGGCTCCTGGCAGGATACACCGCTGGTCGCACTTTCATCGCATGCATCGGAGCAGGATTTTGATCTTGGGCGCGAAGTCGGATTTAGCGATTATGTGTCGAAATATGACCGCGACGCGCTGGTTGAATCCTTATCCCAAGTGATTCGGTCTGCGGACGATTCATGATCGACGCAGATCAGCAAATTTTAGTAGAAATTAGAGCCAATTGCCTCTTTTAGTGCGCCGCACTTACCCCTCGTCAGGGGCGGCTTGATCTGAATTGAAGCTGAAAAGGTCAAATAAAAAGCCATGAAATCCTGTTTAATCGTAGATGATTCGAAGGTCATCCGAATGGTCGCCAAAAAGATCCTGCAAGAGTTGGATTTTGAAACCGTCGAAGCCGAAGACGGTCAGGTGGCATTGGCTGTATGCGAAAATCAAATGCCCGATGCCGTTCTCCTCGATTGGAACATGCCGGTGATGAACAGGATAGATTTCTTGAAAAATTTACGTCAGTTACCGGGTGGCGATGGTCCGGTGGTCGTGTTCTGTACGACAGAAAACGACGTCAACCATATTCAGGAAGCTATGGAAGCGGGTGCAAACGAATACATTATGAAGCCGTTTGACGGCGAAATAATACAGACCAAATTTGCTCAAGTCGGTCTCCTATAACGGCGTTCAAGTTTATTTTCGCACATTGGCTTGTTTCGCCGATGCAATTGAGTGTGCCGGGTAAGATAAATTGAATAGTAATAATCCCATTATCAATGTCCTGATCGTTGACGACTCGGCAGTTGTTCGCGGCCTGATTTCCAAGATGATTTCAAACGATCCGAATATCGCCCTTGTCGACACGGTGGCGAATGGATTGCTGGCGGTCAAACGTGTCGACAAGGGCGATATTGATATCGTTGTGCTGGATATCGAAATGCCGGTGATGGACGGTTTGACCGCCTTGCCAAAGATTTTGGCTAAAAATCCCGAAATCAAAGTGATCATGGCTTCCACCTTGGCCATGAAAAATGCCGAAATCAGCCTGCGGGCGCTTGAGAATGGCGCAGCCGACTAAATTACCAAACCGTCATCATCGCGCGAAATGACCGGCGGTAAAGATTTCCAGCATGAACTGCTCGAGAAAATCAAAAATCTTGCGCCGGGCAAGCTCAACCGCACTTCCAAACCGGCATCGGCAGCCCATCCGAAAATAATTTCGAGCGCTGAAATTAAACTGCGCCCGCCAGTAACAGTTAGGTCGAAACCGCATATTCTCGTTGTCGGTTCCTCCACGGGCGGTCCGCAAGCGCTTTTTTCATTTTTCAAGGGCCTGAACGGAAAACTGCCGGTGCCGGCGCTGGTAACACAACATATGCCGCCGAATTTTACCAAAATCCTGGCCCAGCATTTGACCAAATCAGTTGGTTTGCCGGCGGACGAGGCCCAGGATGGTGAGCTTCTCCGGTCGGGGCACATTTTTGTGGCCCCGGGCGACTATCATATGCAGGTTCATGAAACGGATGCCAAAATGAAAATTACCCTCAACCAGGGACCTCCGGAGAATTACTGCCGGCCGGCCGTAAACCCGATGTTGAGGAGAGTAGCGCAACTTTACGGATCCAACGTGCTCGTCGTTATTTTAACCGGCATGGGATATGACGGCATGAAGGGTGGACAAGATATCGTCGCCGCCGGCGGAACGATCATCGCCCAGGATGAAAAAACAAGTGTGGTTTGGGGTATGCCAGGCGCGGTTGCTTCAGCGGGTTTGTGCACGGCTGTGCTGCCAATCGATGAACTTGCGCCCTACGTCGCAGAGTTTATGAATAAAGGCATGTAATGTCCCCGGGCGATTTCAAATTTCTACAGGAAATGCTGAAGCGCGAATCGGGCCTCGTACTCACAGAGGAAAAATCCTATTTGCTTGAAAGCCGGTTAATTCCCGTGGCGCGCAAGATTTCGTTGGATGGCATTGAGGAATTGGTCCGTCGCGCGCAAAGTGGCGCGAGTCCTGATGTCGTCAAGACGATTATTGAGGCCATGACGACGAACGAATCGTTCTTTTTCAGGGATATTAAACCGTTCGAAATCTTTCGTGATGCAACGCTGCCTTACTTTCTGGATACGCGCCAAGAGACACGTAAAATCAAAATTTGGTGCGCGGCCGCTTCTAGTGGGCAAGAGCCCTATTCGCTGGCGATGATTCTCAGCGATCTCGGAGCCAAGCTTACCGGTTAGAATATTAAAATATTGGGGACGGATATTTCCACTGAAATATTGAATAATGCTAAAAATGGTCTTTACACCCAGTTCGAAGTTCAGCGGGGATTGCCTGTTCAGAATCTCGTAAAATATTTTGACAAAGAGGAAGAATTTTGGCGGGTGAAAAGCGCGCTGCGGTCGATGGTCGATTACCGTGAATTCAATCTTCTCCAAAGTTATTCCCAGCTAGGCCAGTTTGACATCGTATTTTGCCGCAATGTTCTGATTAATTTTGATCAGGAAACAAAGGCCCAGATATTGTCTCGAATTGCCGAATGCTTGCCGCCCGATGGCTTGTTGTTTCTCGGTGGTGCCGAGACCGTTCTAGGAATATCGGAAATGTTCCAGCCGATACCGAAATTGCGCGGCGTCTATGAAGTTGCCGGCAAAGAGGCCAGTCAATCGGCGTTTTTGGAGCACCCCGCCGTGGCCGCCTTTGCATCCTGACAGCGCGCGCAACCAACCCGGCCGGCTGACACACCGGTTCTCGCCGCCATCCAGGCAAAATTCAATTCACAGGAAACATGAATAGAATAGGGCTAGGCGCTCGCCTTTTCGCGCGCCGGATTTTTCGATTTCCCGGCTTCTTCCTCGGGTTCTCTCAAAACGTAGCCCCGGCCCCAAACCGTATGGATGTAAATTTCATCTTCGCAAGCCTTGGCCAGTTTTTTCCGAAGCTTGCAGACGAACACATCGATAATTTTCAGCTCCGGCTCGTCAATACCGTTGTAGAGATGATTCAAGAACATTTCTTTGGTCAGGGTCGTGCTCTTGCGAAGGCTCAGGAGTTCAAGAATTCCATACTCCTTACCGGTCAAATGGACTGGCTTGTCATCCACTTCGACGGTATGGGCATCCAAATTCACGGCCAGTTTGCCGCAACGAATGATCGAGTCTGAGTGTCCCTTGGAACGGCGCACAATTGCGAGAATGCGCGCAATCAACTCGTCCTTATTAAACGGCTTGGTCAGATAGTCATCGGCGCCGGAGCCGAGTCCCTTAACCTTGTTTTCGGATTCGGTCAGACCCGATAGGATCAGGACAGGCGTATCCACCTTCGAATTGCGAAGCCGCCTTAAAACTTCGTAACCATCGATATCAGGCAGCATGAGATCGAGAATAATAATGTCGTAATCATACAACTTGCCGATTTCCAACCCGTCTTCGCCAAGGTCGGTAACATCGACCACCATATTGGCCGATGACAACATCATATCTATACTCTGAGACATGGTGGGATCGTCTTCCACGAGAAGGACACGCATGGCTTACCTTTCTCTAGACTTAGGCCCAAGCTAACGAATGGTTAACATAAAAGCCTAGGCGGGTTGTTGCAAGTTTTCCAATTCAATCTTCAAGGTGCGCATTCAATCCTGAAATATCAATAGCTTAGAGAGCAAATCCGCGAATTAAATTTGCATTGTAGCGTGGCGGATTTGCACAACGCCGCAGGCTGATTCGCTCAGCCTGCGAAGAGAATTCCCGGTGACGGCTGTTCCGAACAAATAATCCCCTCCGGCGGTTGCCCGGTTTGCTATGATTATTCTAAAGAATGTTAGGCGCCAGTAACCAATCCTTAAACCGTGGCGGCGAAAATTGGTGATAACAAAGTAACAAGATAATGGGTTGTGGCCAAGCAACGACAATGTCCAACATCGTCGAAAATATTCTCAATGAAATCAATCGATTGCCGGACCGCCATGTTTATGGGCGGGTGACGTCCATCCTCGGCATGTTGGTGGAAATCAATGGCGTCGAGGGACGCTTGTCGATTGGTGATCATTGCTCCATTGAGGCGCGCACCGGCCGCAAGGTTGTCTGCGAGGTGGTAGGGTTTTCCGAGACCAGCGCGCTTGTGATGCCTTTCGGAACACTGGAAGGTATCGGACTTGGATGCAATGTCGAGATTGGCACTTCCGAGCCGGTAATATATCCGGATGCCGGTTGGCTCGGCCGCGTGATCGACGCCTTCGGTCGGCCTCTGGACGACAAAGGGCCGTTACCCATTGGGCCGGCGCGTTATACTATTCAAAACAATCCGCCGCCCGCCCACAAGCGCACGCGCGTCGGCGGGAAGATCGATCTCGGCGTGCGCGTGATGAACGCCTTTTTGACCGTCTGCAAGGGTCAGCGCATGGGTATTTTCTCCGGATCAGGTATCGGCAAATCCACAATGCTGTCGATGATGGCGCGCCACACGGACGCCGATGTCAGCGTCATCGGACTGATCGGCGAACGCGGCCGCGAAGCCAGGGAGTTCATTGAGGATGATCTTGGCGAGGAAGGTCTCAGGCGCAGTGTCGTGGTCGTTGCCACATCCGATGAACCGGCGCTGGTCAGACGCCAGGCGGCCTACATGACCATGGCCGTTTCAGAATATTTCCGGGATACGAACCGGGACGTTCTATGCCTGATGGACAGCGTGACCCGATTTGCCATGGCGCAACGGGAAATCAGCTTGTCCGCTGGCGAGCCGCCGGCGACGCGCGGATATACACCGACTGTGTTCGCCGAACTGCCACGGCTGCTTGAACGGGCAGGCCCAGGCGTTGCCGGGCAGGGTAGCATCACCGGGTTGTTTACGGTTCTGGTCGAGGGCGATGATCATAACGAGCCGGTGGCCGATGCGGTCCGAGGTATTCTAGACGGCCACGTTGTGCTCGACCGGGCGATCGCCGAACGTGGCCGCTTCCCGGCCGTCAACATCCTGCGCAGCGTTTCGAGGACAATGCCCGATTGCAACACCCAGGCCCAAAACGACATTATCAATCGTGCCCGCCAACTTGTTTCGGTCTATGAAGACATGGCCGAACTGATCCGTCTCGGCGCCTACCGGCAAGGTTCGGACCATCACGTTGACGAGGCCATCCATTACAATCCCGCCATCGAGGACTTCCTGCGTCAAACCAAGGGCGAACAAAGCGGCTTGGAGGAGTGTTACCGCGCCCTCGCCGACGCACTCGATATGAACTACCTGCCGAAAACCTGACCGATGGCCAGGGATTTGAAAGCGGTTATCCGGCTGCACAAATATATCGTCGACGAAAAACGGCGGGATCTGGGCGCGCTTCTGGATGAAGTTCGGGAGTTAGAACACCGGGCTGAAAAATTAGAGGTGGAGATCGTTTCGGAGCAGAAAGCGGCGCAGGAATCGCCCGAAGAGGCCGGGTATTTATACGGGCCTTATGCGGCGGCGGCTATAACCCGGCGCCAGCAAATTCAGGAGGCGACGGTCGAATTTGAAGAGAAAATCGCCGTCGCCCAGGAAGAAATGCGCGAGGAATTCAAGGAATTGAAAGTTTTTGAGATTGCCAAGGAAGCGCGCGACGAAATCGAAGACGACGAACGTGCCCGCGAGGAGCAACGGGTGCTTGACGAACTTGGACAGGAAAGCCATCGGCGCCAAAATAAGTTGAAGTAGTCGTATTATTTCCGATCTAATCTGATGAATGGAGCGCTTCAACCCGGCGGAAGGCGTCCGACTGTTTCATGTGAGGTGACATAGTTCAGACCCGATGTGCCAGTTACCGCATTCGAACCAGGTATATTTGTCAGCCTATAAATTGCCCATTGGGCGGAATATTGAGATTACGGCAATCCCTTGACACGGTCTCGACGCAGACTATATCAGCTTCCTGCTCTTTAACACTGTGAATAGGAAGACCTGACCGCGTGCCCCTGAGGCGCGGGCCGTGGCTGGTGCCCTCTTTCCAAATCTTCCCTCTACCCATGCGGCTCCTGCATGACCCAGCGCCGGTTTTGACGCTTCGGGTCCTGGCCGGTCCAGATTGGATGTCCGTAATTGTCTATGAATGTATATAAATGACAATGATGTATATGATGTTTCCGGGTGTCGCATGTCGCATGCGCCATGCGGATCGGGCATGGCTGGAGAAGATCCTATCTCTCCGGAACCGCCCACATCTAAATCGCCTTGAGGCGAGCCAGGAGCGACACGTTTTCCCATTGTGGCTGCTTATCCTCCAAAACGATCTGATGGCTGAGCGCTGACGGTGTTCCGTCCTCGCTCAAGGATGCCATGATCTGTATCCAGCGGGCTACCACCTCGTTGCCCATATCCTCAAGTATCGCGGTTGCGGCTTCTTCCAGATTGGCCCATTCCATGCCGCCGAGGGCACTCAGGTATACGGCGAACGAGCCATGGGAGATTATAAGTTTATCGGGGATGTAGCGCATACTGATTTTGCATGACCCTGGCCCTGCCACGAAGCCAAGCGTGCCGGTTAATGTAACCACGTAATCGAGACGCTCATCTGGATTGGGCGTGGTTTTGATATGGCTGCGGCGTATTACGGCATCCATGATTGCTTCTCTAGACCACCAGGCCGGATCTCAATTGACCATCAATGTAATCGATGGGTACGTTGATAAAGCGCGCACTGGCCTGAAATGTCAGTCCGCCGGTTATGCCCCCCAATTCCGCAAAATCGTGAAATATCCGGCTGATATCCTTGCGCATATAGGCGGGCAGCGGCTTTTCGGTTCGGAAGATCAGATCGAATTTTTTGCCTTGGGATTTTACCAGCCCATCCATCTGTATGCGGCCGAGGCGGCTCAACGCAATATCAACCAAAAATCGGGAGGCATCTTCTGCGTCTTCACCATCGGCGCCCGCTGATTGTCCGCGCATATGCATTTGCACCGCATCAAGACCCTGGCCATTCATAAATGGGATAATCAATGTCCGCCAGTCGCTCTGCGGGCCGTCGTTAAATAAGCGGGCCACTTGGGCGAAGTCTTCTCTGAGGCGCCCGGCTAAATTCGGCTGTGTTTGCTCCAAATTACGCGCCAATTCCCCTAACCAATGACGAACGTCACCGCCGCGAACGGCGCTCAGGTATAAGAGAATGTTGGCGGCGAGGCGGTTGTTCGCTTGGGGAAGCCTGCTCTGACTGAACGATTGCGTCAGGTCCGGTGCCGACAGGCGCAATTGGCTCAAGGCCATTTCCAGGCTGGGCCATTCACGGGATGACGTCACATTAGATAAAATAAATTGCGGTACGATCGGTTTGCCCGATACGGCGGTGGTTTTGAGATCGAGCAAGAGTTTTGTGCCGGCGGGAAGCGGCGCTGCGCCGTTCAGCGATAAAGTGCCGCCCGGCGTTTGTACCAGAGGCGTACCCGCCAAATTGGAGCCAACCACGGTTCCGGAGATTCCGGCTTGTGACGCTCCCGGCGAAACCGATTGCACCGGTTCTCCCGGCCTGGCGATCGTCAATATCCTGGCACGGACGATCATGCCCGGCTTCTGCCCGGCAACCGGCATATTCTGTGTTCCATGAAATCTTTCGGCTGTCTGCCGGCTATTGCCAGCTGCGCTTTGGCCAGGCTCGAGGGGCGCCGCGCCGCCCTTGGAACGGGATTGACCCGATGCCGATCGATCTATGTGCGGCGAGAGTCTCCCCAAACCGGACCGTGCCGCATCGGCGGCGGCCGGCTTTGGCTTTCCCGCCAGGTCCAAGTATTGGACGCGGATGTTGGAACCGGCACGCAATTTAACCGGCCCAGGTCCGGTATTTGGTACGGCAATCCGCTCGCTTGCGCCGCCGGCAATGGCCTGACCGCCTGCGACCGTTGTGCCCGGTGCGGAACCGATGACCGGCGTCGCCACACCGCGCGCTTTTGACGCCGCCGGCTGCCCGCCGCGCCCGTTTGCCACAGCGTTGCCATCAATGGTTCGTATTTGAAATTGGGCTTGCTGACCGGTGCGCAGCAATTGCAAGTCGAGTTTAGCGCCATCGGCCAGGGCCAAGGCGGTTCTGATATCGAAGTTGCCCTGGCTCGTTTGTATCTGGGCGAGCCCTTGCGGTAATTGACTGATCACTTGCGCGGCAAGAATGGTTCCTTTGGGAAGCAGGGACAATGCGGCTGGCGGATTGGGCGAAACCGCTATCGCAGCCGATCCGGAAACCGGTATGGGCTGGGGCATCGGGGGCGGTGGCGCAACGGTTGGCATCGGCTAAGCTAAGAGCTTTTTTACAATGCTTTCTACATCGTTCGCAGCCTCGGTGTTCGGGTAACGGACGAGAATAGAAGTCTGTTTCCGGATGGATTCGCGTACCTTGTTATCGCGCCGGATCACGCCCGCCAGTGGTGGCGAAAATTTCAAAAATCCCTGACAGGCTTTCAAGATAGTATTGTATGTGCGTTCACCTTCACGGATGGAATTTGCCAGGTTTATAACAACACGTATATCCAGGTTCGGGCGTTCCATATGCGAAATCTTGATAAAGGCATAGGCATCGGTCATTGCCGTCGGCTCGTCCGTGGTGATGACGAGGATGGTATCGACGCTGTTGGTTAAATTGCGAACGGTTCTCTCGACGCCGGCTCCCAAATCCAATATCACTTGATCATAGGCTTGCGATAGCAAAATCAATTCTTCGGCCAATGTATTGAGGCTTTTGGCCGATACATTGGCCAGATTGCCGGAACCGGAGCGCCCCGCGACAATATCAAAACCACCTTCTTCATATGTTGTGGTCGCCTGATTGAGCGGCATCCGGCCCGAGACGACGGCGCCAAGGTCATGTTTCGGCATCAAACCCAATTGTATATCCACATTGGCAAGGCCGAGATCGCCATCGAAAAGCAGCGTCTTGCGTCCGGCTTTTGCGAAGGCATGCGACAAAGTTATGGCAAACCAGGTTTTACCCACGCCGCCTTTGCCGGAGGCGACAGCGATCATCTTGGGAATCTTGGCATTTAAGGCTGCCTGGGAAGCTTCGGTGGGAGCAATGGCCATTGGTCACTCTCGATCTGCCTTAAAAAGCTGAACTGGTGGTATTCCCGCGCAACTGGCGGCGAAGGTCAAGGGGACTTATGGCGCCGGCACTAGATTTGCCCAACCGTCTTGATTTTTGCGCGCGGATGAATTTCGTTTTGCGACATGACGGCCGTCGCGGGACGGAACCTTTCAACAATCGATCGGACAAATGGCCGGATATTCGGGCTCGTCAGCAAGACCGGCATTTCGCCCATCATGGCGTGCCGCTCGAAGGTTTGCCGCACCCCCGTTATAAATTCCTGCAAATTGCTTGGCGACATGGAAAGCTGTCGTTCATCACCGGTGCCAATGATCGATTCGGCAAACGTCTGCTCCCATTCGGGTGATAGGCTGACCAATTCTATGGTCCCCTCGGAGGTGGTGTTGGCATCACTGATTTGGCGCGCCAACCGCGTGCGCACGTGCTCGGTAATCATCATAACATTGCGCGATTGGGCGCATGCCTCGGATACACCCTCAAGTATGGTCGCCAGATCGCGGATCGAGATGCGTTCCTGCAGAAGGTTTTGCAGCACCCGTTGAATACCGCCCATGGATATCTGTCCGGGCGTAATATCGCTAATGAGCTTTTGATGGTCCTTGTCCAACTCATCCATGAGCTTTTGTGTTTCGGCGTAGGACAAAAGATCGGCCATGTTGTCTTTGATAATTTCGGTCAAATGGGTGGTGATCACGGTTGCCGCGTCGACCACTGTGTAGCCGCGGAACAAGGCTTCTTCGCGGGCCGTTTCCTCGATCCAGGTTGCCGGCAGACCAAATGTCGGCTCCGTGGTGGCTTCGCCTGAAATCGTGATATCTTCGCCGCGCGGATCCATAACCAGCAACATGGTCGGACGCAAATCGCCATTTCCGGCATCGATTTCCTTGGCGCGGATGACATAATTGTTGGCCGATAGCTGCATGTTGTCCTGGATGCGCACCGCCGGCATGACGAAACCCATTTCCACCGCCAATTGGCGGCGTAGAGCCTTAATCTGGTCGGTCAGGCGTTGACCCTCCGGCCCCTCATTAATCAACGACAACAGACCGTAGCCAAGCTCTAGGCGAAGCAGATCGATCTTCAAAAGCTGCGATATCGGCTCTTCGGCTAGCGGAATCGATTCGGCCTCATCGGCGGCTTCGCGTTCCTTGACCTCGGCCGTCTTTCTCGCCTCGCGGCGGCTGGCAAAAAACCCGATTGATCCCGTCGCACCCGCCAGCACCAAGAACGGCACGGCCGGAATACCGGGCAGTACGGCCAGAGCAATAAGAAGAAACGAAACCATGCCCAGGGTTTTGGATTTGCCCCCTAACTGACCGAATATGGCCTTTTCCATTGGACCGGGGGTGGCGCCCTTAGTGACCAGCATGCCGGCCGCGGTGGACACGATCAGGGCCGGAATTTGCGAAACCAACCCGTCGCCGACGGTCAGGCGGGTAAACGAATCGGCGGCATCGATAAACGTCATATCGCGCTGCGCGACGCCGATAATGATGCCGCCGATCACATTGATAAATGTAATCAACAGCCCGGCGATTGCATCGCCCCGCACGAACTTGGCGGCGCCGTCCATGGCGCCAAAGAAGTTGCTTTCATCTTCCAGTTCTTTGCGCCGCGTCTTGGCGTCGGCTTCATCAATCAAACCGGATGAAAGGTCGGCGTCGATGGCCATTTGCTTACCCGGCATGGCGTCCAAGGTGAAACGCGCGGCGACCTCGGCGATGCGGGTCGAACCTTTGGTAATGACCACGAAATTGACGATAACAAGTATCGCGAAAATGATAATACCGATAACGAAGTTGCCGCCCATGACAAAGCTGGCAAAGGCTTCGATAACCTGTCCGGCGGCACCGACGCCCTTATGGCCGTTGGCCAATATCAGCCGAGTCGAGGCCAGATTCAGCGACAGCCGCATTAAGGTCGCCAGCAACAAAATTGTCGGAAATGCGCTAAATTCCAACGG
The DNA here is from genome assembly GCA_046582475.1 of Rhodospirillales bacterium. Classification (GTDB taxonomy): domain Bacteria; phylum Pseudomonadota; class Alphaproteobacteria; order Rhodospirillales; family UBA2165. The sequence goes on along the minus strand of JAYGEH010000093.1, from coordinate 588 downwards.
TTTCTCCAGGAATATCACCGTCATCAGGATCAACACGGAGAACATGATGGAGAACGACAAAAGGACATCCAGCACCCACGTCGGAACGGGCAGGATCAGCACCACCAGGATAGCGATGATGCCAAGGGCCAGGGCGATATCGCCCCGTCCCTTAAAGCCCGCTATTCGGTCGAGCAGATCCCTGCCGATTTCGCCGATAGCGGCCTCGGCTGCGGTCGGCGGCGCGCTTTGGAATACGGTATCCAGGGCCGCGCCTTGGCCCGGCTCGCCGCCCATAACTTCCGCGGGCACACCGCCAGCCGGCGCGGGCACACCTGCCGTTGGCGCGGTTTCCAGTTCCGTTGTCGCTTCAGCCATGTTTGCTACGGTCTTGAGCTAACTGCATATTTCGGGCGCATTTTCATTCAGGCGCTGGGGCGTTGAATGCCTTCGTTTGGCATGGGAACGGCGATACCATCGTCGCTATACTGCCTGAGCTTATTACGAAGCGTACGGATCGAAATGCCCAGGATCTTGGCGGCATGGGTGCGATTTCCCAGGCAATGATCCAGGGTCTCAATGATCAGATCTTTTTCAACGTCGGCCACC
>JAYGEH010000080.1:0-4401 GCA_046582475.1 Rhodospirillales bacterium | reverse complement strand
TGAAGCTGGCGTAATAGCGTCGCACATGGTTCGGTGGACGACCAACGGGGCGGGTCAGTAGATGGGCGATACTCTCCTGAAGAACAGCGTTCGCCTTGAGGCGGATGGCGTAGAGGAAGCCCTCGGCTTCCAGAAACTCGTGGATGTCCGGGGAGGCGAAGGCGGCATCCCCTCGGAAATACAGCCGTACCTTTCGCCCCTTGTAGCGAACGACAACCAGCTTCATTAGCAGATGGAGGGAAGATACGGTCATTGTCCGACATGCATGATCCCAGAACAGAACAAGCTGCTTCCGTCAAAGGTATTGTACGAGGGTGACCATTCTTGGTGATGGGGATGTGCAGCGTCCTTGCTTCCAATTCTACATCTTGGCTGTGGATGTTGAGCAGCTCCCCCCTACGCATTCCGGTTTCAATGGCCAATATGATTATCGGTTGGAGCCACCACACTCGGCTTTTGCCACACCCTTCTATCAGTCGCTCAAACTCACCGTCCTGTAGTCTCCGGTTTCTGGAATTGCTCAATGCGGGCTTGGTTATCGCCGCAACCGGGTTTTGTGTAAGCGAATAACCCCATTCCTTGATGGCCACCGCAAAAGCATGTTGGAGAATACCCAGCTGGCGATGAACCGTGGAAGGCGTGACTTGGGTTAGCCGCTCATCCCGGTACTCACGAATTATATCAGGCGTTATGTGTTTCAAGGAATATTGTGAAATCTTGTGGCGCAGGAAAATTCGAAGTACGTAGCTTTCTGGAATTTGGCCTCGCTTCGACGGTAAGACCTCATCCCTGTAGCGGATCAGCAACTCACCAACCGTGGTGTTCTCTTTGCTCGGTTCGTTGAAGATCAATCCGTTGCGGTCTATCTCTGCTTCCCTCTGACGAGCCCACGCATCTGCCAATGGCTTGCGTTTGAACGTTCTGGTAATTGGGGGGCATCCGGTTTGACGTATTTGAACCTGCCAAGTTTTTCCGCGTTTTCGTATGGTAGCCATAAAAGTTCTCCGTCACTGTGACACAGGTGTGACAGATCGCTTTTTGGTGTATTGCGTTCGAGAGCCCATACTCTGTAAGGCATTGATATTGCTTACAAAAAATGGTGGAGCCGAGGGGAATCGAACCCCTGACCTCTACGTTGCGAACGTAGCGCTCTCCCAACTGAGCTACGGCCCCGATTTGCCTGATCGTGTTGCCAGGCCGGCGGGCTTCGGCGGCGCGCCGGGGAAAAAAGGAGCCGGATAATGTGGTTCCGCCTCTTGGCTGTCAAGGTGCCTTGGCCAATGCCCCGGACGGCGCCAGTAACGGGCAATTCACTTGTCTTGGCATACCGCGCCGGTTAGGGTCTCGGAGCTTCACGCCGACAAAAGCGCCCGGAAATTCCCATGCAATCCATTTTGAGTCTCGCCGATACAATCCTTGGTCTATACATGTGGTGCATCATCATCGCCGCGGTGATGAGCTGGCTAAGCTATGGCGGCGTCATCAACAACTCAAATCGGTTCGTCTATCTGGTATCAGATTTTCTTTACCGGATAACCGAGCCGGCGATGCGCCCGATCCGGCGCTTTATCCCCTCCATCAGCGGCATCGATCTTTCGCCCATCGTGCTGATCCTGGCAATATTCTTCCTGCGCAGTCTCATTCGCGAATATGCCGGTTAGATTTGAAAACGCCTCGCCTCTCGCTGCAAACAGGAATGGTTTATTGGTGGCAATCCGCCTGACGCCAAAGGCGTCCCGGGACCGGGTAACCGGAATCCTGGCCGAAGCCGATGGCGGCACACGCATCAAGGTATCGGTGACGGCGGTGCCGGAAAAAGGCCAGGCCAACCGGGCCTTGATCAAAATTCTGGCGCGTCAATGGACACTGCCGAAATCGCACATTTCCATCATCCGGGGATTGACCGGCCGCCGTAAAACCGTTTTTGTCTCCGGCGATCCAATACAATTATCGGAACGGCTGCAAGCGTGGCTCGAAAATTTGAGCGCGCACCGATAAGAAATATCGGTTGAGGAGGAGACGGCTTGATGGCCGTAGCGAAACGCATAGACGGCAAGGCATTTGCCGAGGACCTGCACGGGCGCATCGCCGAGCAGGTGCGGGAATTGAAAGACACCCACAATATTTCGCCCGGCCTGGCGGTGGTGCTGGTAGGCAACGATGCGGCATCCGAGATTTACGTGCGCAACAAGAACAAGATGTGCCACGAAGCCGGCATGAAATCGTTCGAGCACAAACTGCTCGACGAAACCACCCAGAAAGAGCTTCTGACCCTGATCGACGGGCTCAACAGCGATCCCGCCGTGAACGGTATCTTGGTGCAGTTGCCGTTGCCGAGTCATATCGACGAACAGGTGGCGCTGGCGGAAATCGATCCGGCCAAGGACGTGGATGGATTTCATGTCTTCAACGCCGGCAAGCTGGCCACCGGCGTCCCCGGCCTGGTGCCCTGCACGCCGTTGGGCTGCCTGATGCTGATCCAGGATCAACTTGGGCCTGATCTGTCGGGCAAGCGCGCCCTGGTGCTGGGCCGCTCCAATATCGTCGGCAAGCCCATGGCGGCGCTTTTGTTAGCGGAACATTGCACCGTCACCATCGCCCATTCCCGCACCCGGGATCTGGCCGAGGAGTGCCGGCGGGCCGATATCCTGGTCGCCGCCGTCGGTCGCGCCAATTTGGTCAAGGGCGATTGGATCAAGCCGGGCGCCACGGTCATCGATGTGGGCATCAACCGATTGCCGCCGGACGGCGACGGCAAGAGCAAGCTGGCCGGCGATGTGGACTTCGCCGAGGCCGTCACCGTCGCCGGCGCCATCACCCCGGTGCCGGGCGGCGTCGGTCCCATGACCATCGCCTGTCTTTTGCGAAATACCGTGGTGGCCGCCTGTGCACAGAACGATATCGAAGTACCGGACATCTAAACAATTTCATGACGTCTGATGTAATTTAAGAGGGCGCCACACCATGAGCGACGAGAAAACAGCGATGCCGGCGGGCCCGGACCAGATATACCGCACCTATCTGGAAAACGGCGAGTTCAAAATCCAGCACTGTTCCGCTTGCGATAAATATTTGTTCTATCCGCGCCATCTTTGTCCCCATTGCGGATCATCGGCGCTTACCTGGCGGAATGCCAGCGGGCGGGCGCAAGTCTATTCCACCACGGTGGCGCGGCGGCGGCCCGACCGGGGCGGTGATTACAATGTCTGCATCGTCGAGCTGGAGGAAGGGCCGCGCATGACCTCGAGGGTCGAGGGCATCGATCCCGATCAGGTCACCATCGGCATGGCCTTGCGGCACGCCATCAATGACGGCGGCGAGGCCGGGCCCTACATCGTCTTCAATCCCGCAAGTTCCGGGGACGGCTAGCCGATGCGCGGCAAAACAGCGATCGTCGGCGTCGGCCTGTCGGAATTCGGCGAGGTTCCCGGCTGGGGCCATTTCGAGTTGATGGCGCAAGCCGTGGAGCGGGCCTTGGCCGACGCCAATTTGGAGAAAAATGATATCGATGGGATGTTCGCGGTGCTCAGCCCGGCCGGGCTGGCGGCGGCCACGGTTTCGGAATATCTGGGCCTGCATCCGAAGGTGCTCGAGGGCACCGCGCTCGGCGGCTCGTCGTTTGTCAATTTTGTCGGCTGGGCGGCGCTGGCCCTGGACGCCGGACTTTGCGACGTGGCGCTGATCACCTATGGCAGCAACGCCCGTTCCGCCGGCCGCCGGCCCGGCGGTTTGGTGCCGACGCCCTATGAGGCGGTTTATGACCTGCGCCTGGTCAACGGCTATGCGCTGGCCGCCGCCCGCCACATGCATCAATACGGCACCCGCCGCGAGCAGTTGGCCGAGATCGCGGTGGCGGCGCGCGCCTGGGCCGCCAAGAATCCCAAGGCCATGATGCGGGGTGCCTTATCCATCGACGACGTTTTGGCGGCGCGCATGGTGTCCGATCCGCTCACCGTCGCCGATTGCTGCCTGATCACCGATGGCGCCGGGGCGCTGATCATGACCCGCACCGACCGGGCCAAGGATTTTCCGAACAAGCCGGCCTATGTGCTCGGCGTCGCCGCCGATGCCAGCCACGACCAGATCGCCCAGATGCAGGATTTGACGGTCACCGGCGCCGCCCGCTCGGGGCCCCGCGCCTTTGCAATGGCGGGGCTGGGTCCATCCGATATGGACGTACTCGAGCTTTATGACGCTTTCACCATCAACACGCTGCTGTTCCTGGAAGATTTGGGGTTCTGCAAAAAGGGCGAGGGCGGCGCATTTGTCGAGGGCGGTCATATCGCCCCCGGCGGCGGACTTGCGGTCAACACCAACGGCGGCGGATTGTCCTGCGTGCATCCGGGCATGTATGGAATATTCCTGTTGGCCGAAGCGGTCGAACAATTGCGCGGCAGCGCC
>JAYGEH010000079.1:0-15599 GCA_046582475.1 Rhodospirillales bacterium | reverse complement strand
TTGGAGGAAGCTAATGGGTTTTAGGCCTTTGCATGACCGCATTCTGGTGCGGCGGCTCGAAGAAGAAGAGAAAACCGCGGGCGGGATCATCATTCCCGATACCGCCAAGGAAAAACCGTCCGAAGGCGAAATTGTCGCCGTTGGTTCTGGTATCCGCGGCGAAGACGGCACCATCACACCGCTGGACGTGAGCGCCGGTGACCGCATCCTGTTCGGCAAATTTGGCGGCACCGAGGTCACGATTGAAGACGAGGATCTGATTATCCTCCGCGAATCGGATGTTCTCGGAATCATCGAAGCCAAAGCGAAAGCGAAGAGAAAAGCCGCTTAAATCCGGCCCTTCGCCACATTCGCAATATCGTAATTCAGCTATAGGAGATTTCAATCATGGCTGCTAAGGAAATCAAATTTGATACCGATGCCCGCCAGCGCATGCTGGCCGGCATTGATATACTCACCAACGCGGTGAAAATCACGCTCGGCCCCAAGGGCCGCAATGTGATTCTCGATAAATCGTTCGGCGCGCCGCGCATCACCAAGGACGGCGTCGCGGTCGCCAAGGAAATCGAATTGTCCGACAAGTTCGAGAACATGGGCGCCCAGATGGTGCGCGAAGTGGCATCGAAGACCAACGACGAAGCCGGCGACGGCACCACCACGGCGACCATTTTGGCCGCGTCCATCGTGCGCGAGGGCACCAAGGCGGTGGCCGCCGGCATGAACCCGATGGATCTGCGCCGCGGCGTCGATTTGGCCGTCACGGCGGTGGTCGCAGAGCTGAAAAAGCGCTCGAAGAAAGTGTCCACCTCCAAGGAAATCGCCCAGGTCGGCACAATTTCGGCCAACGGTGAAGCCGCCATCGGCGATATGATCGCCGACGCCATGTCCAAGGTCGGCAACGAGGGCGTCATCACCGTCGAGGAAGCCAAGAGCCTGCATTCCGAGCTCGACGTGGTCGAAGGCATGCAGTTCGACCGCGGTTACACCTCGCCCTACTTCGTCACCAACGCCGAAAAGATGATCTGCGATCTGGAAAACCCTTACATCCTGATCCACGAAAAGAAACTGTCATCCTTGCAGCCGATGCTGCCGGTGCTGGAAGCCGTTGTTCAGTCTTCCCGGCCGCTTCTGATCATCGCCGAAGATATCGAAGGCGAAGCGCTCGCCACTTTGGTGGTCAACAAACTGCGCGGCGGCCTTAAAGTCGCGGCCGTGAAGGCGCCGGGCTTCGGTGATCGCCGCAAAGCCATGCTCGAGGATATCGCCATCCTCACGTCGGGCCAGGTGATCTCCGAAGATCTCGGCATCAAGCTTGAAAATGTCTCTCTCGACATGATGGGATCGGCCAAGCGCATCACCATCACCAAGGAAGAAACGACCATCGTCGAGGGCGCCGGCAATAAGAAGGACATCGAAGGCCGCTGTAACCAGATCCGCGCCCAGATCGATGAAACCACCTCCGACTACGACCGCGAGAAACTTCAGGAACGCTTGGCCAAGCTGGCCGGCGGCGTTGCCGTTCTCAATATCGGCGGTGCCACCGAGGTTGAAGTGAAGGAACGCAAAGACCGCGTCGAGGACGCGCTCAACTCGACCCGCGCCGCGGTCGAGGAAGGCATCGTTCCCGGCGGCGGCGTGGCGCTGCTTTATGCCACCCGCATGTTGGGCAAAGTCGAATGTGAAAACGACGATCAAAAGGTCGGCATCGATATCATCCGCCGCGCGCTACAGGCGCCGACCCGTCAAATTGCCGAAAACGCAGGCGTCGACGGCGCCGTCGTCGCCGGCAAGCTGCTCGAGCAGAAGGACGCTAATTTCGGCTTCGATGCTCAGACCGAGACCTATAAGGATTTGGTCAAGGCGGGCATCGTCGATCCGGTCAAGGTCGTGCGCACCGCGTTGCAGGACGCGGCTTCGATCGCCGGGCTTCTGATCACCACGGAAGCCATGGTCGCCGAGAAGCCCGACGACAAGCCGGCAATGCCGATGGCGCCGCCGGACATGGGCGGCATGGGCGGCATGATGTAAGCCACGCCGGCCAAGTTGTTATAAAGAAGGGTCGCACCTCCGGGCGCGGCCTTTTTTTATCAACGGCCCAGCCTGCCTGGTCCTTCGAGACGCTCGCTCCTTAGGATGAGGGATGAGATTAATCTAAAACCTCATCCTAAGGAGCGCTCCGAAAGGAGCGCGTCTCGAAGGATTGTTATGCGCCTACTCCCCCGCGTCGCCGGTCAGCCGGTTGCGCCGGAGTACATTGACCAGCCCCATTTCGCTGCGCGATTCCTGGCGGCCGCGGGCGACGTTGAGAAGCGATACGAACGGTCGGTAGGGGCGGCGGGCCCAAGCGGCGGCGTAAAAGAGAAGCGTTCCGATTAAGCGCAAGCGCTTCAGCCGCTGGTCGGTAAAATGCTCTGAATAGGATACGGTCTTCGAGGTATCGGCGTAGGAGCGGAGGCTGTCGAAATAGGCATCGTCGAGGGTCATTTCGCGGGCCTTGGAAATGTCGTCGAACAATTCCGATCCCGGATAGGGGGAAAACGCCCAGATGCTGATATCGAAGGCGCCGGCCAGGGCCATGCGGATAATGAACCGGTAGCTTTGCAGCACTTCTTCCAATGTTTCGCCGGGGAAGCCGAGGATGATGTTGCATTTGACGTTCATGCCTTCGGTGAAGCTGGCGCGGATCGAGTTGATCACCGCATCGGTGGTGATCTTCTTTTTGATGCGGGCCAGCACCGCCGGTGCACCGCTTTCCGGCGAATAAGACATGTTGCGGCAGCCGGACCGGTACAGGAGCGCCGCCACCTCGGCGTCGATGGCCTCGGAACGGGTGCCGCTGGGCAATTGCCAGGTGAATGTCATGCCCCGTTCCTCGATCTTGCGGCAAAATTCCAGGATCCATTTTTTTTTGACAATCGCCGTCAGATCGTAGAAATCGAAATTTTCGACGCCGTAGCGGACCTGATAGTCCTGCATCTCGTCCAGCAACAGATCGGGATCGCGGGGGATCCAGCGGGTTGTCCACATGGACGGGTTGGAGCAGAAGGTGCATTGATAGGGGCAGCCCCGGCTGGCCATCACCGGCAGGCTGCGGCCCCGGTTGACGCCGAAGCCATAGCCCCGCTCCAGATAGTTTTCGATGGGCATCAGATCCCAGGCCGGCCAGGGGAAAGCATCGATATCGCGGCGCCGCGCCCGGCGCGCATTGATCACCGCCGTGCCGGAGGGGTCCTTATAGGCAATGCCGTCGATGGCTTCGGGTTTGAGGTCGCCGGCCAGATACGCCGCCGCGATTTCCACGGCCGTTTCCTCGCCCTCGCCGAGGACGCAGATGTCGAGGGCGCTCTCCGATAGGCTTTGTTCGGGCAAGGCGGTAATGTGCTCGCCGCCGCCGATCAGCAACTTTTCGGGATACCGTTCCCGGATGGCGGCCACCAAATCCCGGCAGGCGGGCCACTCGAACGAGAAACCGAACGCGACCCCGACGATCTTGCAATCGGGATCGATGCGATCCACGGTTTCCGCCGGCGACAAGCCATAGTAATAGCAATCGTTGGGTGCCGGGTGCCGCGTATCCAGGGATTCGCCGACCGCATCGATCAACTGCACGGCGAACCCGGCGCCGCGCAAGGCGCCGGCCAAATAGGCGAGCCCCAGGGGCGGCGTGAACATGGTGGTGATGTTCTTCGCTGGAACGACGATGGGCGGCCGGATCAGGCAGATGTCAATTGGCATGGTTCATTTGGCGTGGGCGGAATAATCAATCCGGTTTGAATGCTGCAATATCAATCTACTACAAGTGTTTTTAGCGTTCCGCCAGAAAAATCCGGGTCGCCGCCACGGCGTCTTTCAAGCCGCACCGGGTAATCTCGACGCCATCGGGAAAGGCCGTGAGCAGCCGGCTCGGCGTCGCCCGGTCGAGAAGCGCGAAAACGCCCTTATCGCTGATCTGGCGGACCAGCCGGCCGAAGGCCTGTTTCAAGCGCAGCCGGGTGATCATGTCGTCGTAGCGGCCGCCTTCGTAGGATGCTTTGCGCGCCCGGTGCAGCAAGGTGGGGCGCGGCCAGGGCACTCGGTCGAAAACGATCAGGCGCAGGGCGCGGCCGGGCACATCGACGCCGTCCCGGACCGCGTCGGTGCCCAACAGGCAGGCGTCTTCCTCGGCCCGGAATATATCCACCAATGTGCCGGTATCGAGCCCGTCCACATGCTGGGCGAACAGGGCCATATGCGCGAATTTTTCCGATTGCGATAGTTTTTCGTGGACGCCGCGCAGGCGCTGGATGGAGGTAAACAGACCCAAGGCGCCGCCGCCCGACGCCAGCATCAGTTCCCGGTTGGCGGCGGCCAGCTGTTCGATATTGTTTTTTTCGATATCCGAAACAATAAACACCTTCGTCTGGGCGGCATAGTCGAAGGGCGAGGAGACGGCGGCGAATTGGGGCTCGCCTTCCAGATGCCGGGCGCCGGTGCGGTGGGCGACGCTCTGCAAAAGCGGGTCTTGCTCTTGCGGGGCGGCCTCCCCGGTCTGATCCGAGAGGGTCGCCGATGTGATTAGCAATCCGTGCGCCGAATTGCCCACCTGTTCGGCGAAGGGCAGCATGGGATCGATCCAATGGCGGTGCATACCGGCGTCGAAATCCCGGCCTTCGATTCGGTCGATGCTGAAGAAATCCACAAACTCTTCCGGCGTCGCGTCCTCGAGGGCGCCGAGCATGGCGCGCCAGGCGCCGGCATGTCCGATGGCGCGCCGCTCCAGACTGCGGATGACGGCTTCGATGCGCGACCGGGTCGGCGTATCAAGCTCTTCGGCTTCGTCGTCGAGGCGCTTATGCAGGGCCTGGTTCAGCCGCTGGGCGGGTTTGATGATGGCTTCCAGATGCCCGGCCAGGATGCGCCCGGCCTCGCCCAGCCCTTCGACGCCGGGCGCCACATCGCATTCCAGGCCATAGGACGAGGACGCGTTGGCGTCGCGGGCATAAACCTGGGAGCGCACCAAGGTGAGAAAGCTTTCGCCCGCGCCGTGCGGTCCGCCGTCGGTCAGGCGCTGCATCCAGCCCGTGTTGGGCAAGCCATGGGCGGCCTGAAGCAATGCATCCAGGGCTTCCGCCGCGGCGCCGCTTTCGCCGAGCAGCCCCTCGGTGCGGGCGCGCAGGCCGCGGGCGCGGGACGAGGCGCGGGTGCTATCGGCGCCGATCAGCCAGCGCCGCAACTCGGCCAGCTCGAGCCCTGTCAGATGCGCCGAAAAGGCGCTGTCGGCGGCGTCGAACAGATGATGGTCCTCGTCGAACACGTAGCGGGTCGGGCGCCAGGCATCATCGCCGCCGAGCGCCGCCTGGATCAGCACTAGGGCGTGGTTGGCGATGACGATGCGGGCGCGCCGCGCCCGGCGCACGGATTTCTCGATAAAGCATTTGCCGTAATGGGCGCAGCCCGAATAGATACATTCGCCGCGGGTGTCGGTGAGATCGATGGTCCGCCGGCGGCCCAAAAGATCGGCCAGCCAGGCCGGGAAATCGCCGCCGATCATGTCGCCGTCGCGGCTCGCCGCCACCCAGCGCGCGGTCAGGCCGAGGGCGATGCGGTCCTCGCCGCCCGGCGCGTTCACCGCTTCTTCCAGGTTCAACAGGCAGACATAATTCTCGCGGCCCTTGCGGACCACTGCGCGCAAGGCTTTCTCCGATGGGTCCGGGTATAGTCGGTCCAATTCGCCGTCCAACTGGCGCTGCAGATTGCGGGTATAGGTGGAGACCCAGACGGCGGCCTCGTTCTTGTCCGCCCAGACACTGGCCGGCGCCAGGTAGCCGAGGGTCTTGCCGACGCCGGTGCCGGCCTCGGTGATGGCGGCGTTGGGGGCGCCGCCGGCCTCGGTCGGCTGAAACGCATGGGCGGCGGCGAGGGCGTATTCGACCTGCTCGGGCCGGTCCTCGGCGCCGTCGCCCAAAAGCATGCGCAGCCGTTCCAGTACCTCGGCCTCCGCCACCGGCTCGTGCCCCGGTGCCGGCGGCGGCGCGCTTTCGGTCCATTCCTTGAGCCGCGTCCAGACGCGCAATCCTTCGGCCGGATTGTTCGGGCGGCGCCGGGGCGCATCACCATCGATGGCGGCCAGCACATATTGGCCCCAGGGCCAGGCGTCGGCGGCCATCGACCAGGCGATGGCGCCGGCCGGCTCCTTGGCGCCGGCCAGCTCTGTCAGAAGCACCCGCGCCGCTTCCACCAGTCCGAGGGCCACCTCTTCCGGCGCCTTGCCGTGGCTGAGCCCCAGGGCAACGGCCAGGCCCCCCGGTGTCGGCACGCAAAACTGGGCGGGGCGGACGAAGGCGAAGAGTTCCAACAGGTCGAAGGCCGGAAAGGGGCGGATTTTCATATGCCGGGCGGCGGATTTGATATGGCAGAGGATCGGCGGGCGCTCATTGGCGCGTTTGGCCGCGCCCCGGTGGTCGAGGGTCTCGAAGCTGCCGTCGCTCTCCAGCAGCATGGCGCCGCGATAATCGGCGATGAGCACCGGCGCGTCGGGCAGGCGAATGGCTGGGCGGGCTTTGGAGCTGTCCATGGGGGTCATACTATCGCCGCCGGCGGGGCCGCGCCATCAAAAGGAAGCACGGCGGCATGCCTTGAATCGGCTCCGGTACGTTCTATATATAACGATCAGCGTTACCATGCCATTGCTGGCCGGGATCGCTGGGAAATGACAGGAAATGTCAACAAATGTGCATAAATGACAACAATGTTAATGAAGTTTGGGCATGTTGCATGTCGCGTTCTGATTCCGGTCAGAGACCAAACTGAATACTGAAGGCCCATATTTATGACCGAAGTTCAAGACCACGCCCGCGCCGCCAACGCCTGGCCGTTCGCCGAAGCCCGCCAATTGGACAAGCGCCTGGGCGGCAAGCTGCCGGGCAAGGGCTACGTATTGTTCGAAACCGGCTACGGCCCATCGGGCCTGCCCCATATCGGCACCTTCGCCGAGGTGGCGCGGACCACCATGGTGCGCCGCGCCTTCGAGGTGATGACCGGCATGGAAACCCGATTGGTCGCCTTTTCCGACGATATGGACGGGCTCCGGAGCGTGCCCGGCAACGTGCCCGAAAAGGACATGCTGGAGCAGCATCTGGGCATTCCCTTGACGCAAGTACCCGACCCGTTCGGCACCTACGACAGCTTCGGCGCCCACAACAATGCGCGGCTGCAAAGCTTCCTCGACGAATTCGGCTTCGAGTACGAATTCAAAAGCGCCACCGAGGCTTACAAATCCGGCGAATTCGACGAGACCCTGTTGGCGATGCTGGCAAACCATGAGCGGGTGCGCGGCGTCATCCTGCCGACCTTGGGCGAAGAACGGCGCAAGACCTACTCACCGTTCCTGCCGATCTGCCCCGACACCGGGATCGTGTTGCAGGTGCCGGTGATCGAGACCGATGTTGCCGCCGGCACATTGGTCTATGAAAACACCGACGGCAAAAAAGTCGAGGTTCCGGTCACCGGCGGCCATTGCAAGATGCAGTGGAAGGCGGATTGGGCCATGCGCTGGTTGGCCCTCGGCGTCGATTATGAAATGTCGGGCAAGGATCTGATCGAATCGGTGCGCCTGTCGTCGAAGATCGCGCGCCTGATGGGCGGCAATCCGCCGGCCGGTTTCACTTACGAATTGTTTTTGGACGAAAACGGCGAAAAGATTTCGAAGTCGCGCGGCAACGGGCTTTCCATGGAGGAATGGCTGACCTACGCGCCGCCCGAATCCTTGACCCAGTTCATGTACCAAAAGCCGACCCAGGCCAAGCGCCTCTATTTCGATGTGATTCCCCGCAACGTGGACGATTACCTCCAGCATCTGGCCAAATACCCGGAGCAGGAAGGACAAAAACAATTGGAGAATCCGGCCTGGCACATCCATGGCGGCACGCCGCCCTTTGAGGAGGCGCATTTGTCTTACAACATCCTTCTTAACCTGGTAGGGGTCTGCAACACCGAGGACAAATCCGTCCTTTGGCATTTTATCAGCCGCTACCGGCCTGGCGCGACGCCGGAAAACGCGCCGACCCTGGACCGGCTGACCGAATACGCGATCGAATATTTCCGGGATTTCGTGAAGCCGGGCAAGGCCTACCGGACCCCTGACGACGCCGAGAGGGCGGCTTTGGAAGCGCTCGACGCCGCCCTCGCCAAGCTGCCGGGCGATGCCGCCGCCGAGGATATTCAGAGCCAAATCTATGAGATCGGCAAGCGACATTACGGCGAGGATTTGAAAAGTTGGTTCACGGCGCTTTACGAGACGCTTCTGGGTCAATCCACGGGTCCGCGCATGGGCTCCTTCGTCGCCCTTTACGGGCTCGATGAGACCCGCGCGCTTCTCGGCCGGGTGTTGGCCGGCGAAAATTTGGGGGCCGGCTGACAGGGCGCCATGTCCTACCGCATCGAACAAATCGTCGCTTGTGAAAACTATCTCGGCGAGGGCCCGGTATGGGACGTGGAATCCGGGCTCTTTTATTGGGTGGACGGAACCGGCCGGCGGTTTGGGGGGTAATGAGCACGTCAACAGGATTCCGCATAATCCATATAAAGCGCCCGCGCCCGCTCGAACAACGGGCCCGGCGTCAATTCCCGGTCGTCGAGGCGGATGCAGGGCATGATCTTGGAATAGTTGGCGGTGGAAAACAGCTCGTCGGCCTCGGCCAGTTCGGCATAATCGACGGTGCGCTCCTCAACCTCGGAGCCGTCGGCGCGGAGCAGCTGGATCACCCTTTGGCGCGTGATGCCGTTCAAGAACGTGCCGTTGGGCGCCGGCGTGACCAGCTTCCCGCCGGTGCTGAAAAAGAGGTTGGTATAGGCGAACTCGGCGACGTTGCCGGACGGGTCGAGAACCACGGCGGTATCGAAACCGTTGTCCCTGGCTTCTTGAACGGCGCGCGCCACGTTGGGGTATAGGCAGGACGCCTTGGCCTCGGTGGGCGCCTGGTCGCGCGCCGGACGGCGGAAGCTGGAGAGGCAGGCGGCGAAGCCGGTGGCCGGCGGCAGCGGCGCCTCGTAGATAGACTCGTAGATAGACATGACGAATTTCGTGCTCTCGGCGACCGGCGTGATGAAACCATCCTCGGCGTAATACATGGGGCAGATATAAAGATCGGCGCCGGCAGGAAAGGCTTCGATGCCGTCCCGCGCCAGCGCCTCGATTTCTTCCGCCGTCATGGTCGGCTTGAGGTTCAGGATTTCCGCCGAGCGGTTGAGGCGCCGGCAATGGCGGTCCAGGTCCGGCACATGCCCGCCCATGGCGCGGGCGCCGTCGAAGACGATGGAGGACAGCCACATGGCCTGGCTGTCCGGCGCCAGCACAGGCGGGCTGCCGTCGTGCCAGGCGCCGTCCACATAGGTCCGGGTCATGTGCTCCCGGAGAGGTTTGGATTTGGCTATTTGCGCCTCCAGGTTGCGGCCGCCAGTTTAGCGCCGCGCCGCGAAAAAGTCTTTCAACAGTTCGCCGGCGGCCGCTTCCTCGATGCCGCCGTAAACTTCGGGCGCGTGGTGGCAGCTGGCTTGGCTGAAAATGCGCGGGCCGTGTTCGACGCCGCCGCCCTTGGCGTCATAGGCGCCGAAATACAGACGCCGGATGCGGGCCAGGGATATGGCGGCGGCGCACATGGGGCAGGGCTCCAGGCTCACATAAAGATCGCAACCGGCGAGCCTGGGGGCGCCCAGTTTTTCAGCCGCCGCGCGGATCACCAGCATTTCGGCGTGCGCCGTCGGATCGTTCCATTCGACGTTCCGGTTGCCGTCCGCGGCCAGCACCTGGCCCGACGCGGCCTCTACCAACACCGCGCCCACCGGCACTTCGGCGCGCTTGGCCGCGGCTTCGGCCTCGGTGAGGGCGCGCCGCATCGGATCAATATCGGTTCCGGTCATGCCGCCAAACTGGCGGAACCGGGTGGGGATGGTCAAGGGCGGGCGTTGCGCGGCTCGGGGCGGCGTCCTAGAGTGCGGCCATGAGCAGCCACGCCCCGCGCACCCTGAACAAGCCCCTGATCGGCATCACCGCCGATGCCGAAGCGGCGGGCGGATATTCCAAATATCCGTGGTATGCGTTGCGCCACAACTACGCTTCGGCGGTGGCCAAGGCCGGCGGCCTGCCGCTGATCCTGCCCCACGAGATGGATTTGGCGGGGGAATTGCTGGGCTGCGTCGACGGCTTGGTGGTGACCGGCGGCAATTTCGATGTGAACCCGGCCCTGTACGGCGACGACCACGCCCACGATTCCGTGACCCTGAAAGCCGACCGCACCCAATTTGAAATCGCCGTCACAAGGGCGGCGTTGGAGCGGGACATGCCGGTGCTCGGGATCTGCGGCGGCCAGCAATTATTGGCGGTGGTTCTTGGCGGCACGCTGATCCAGCATATCCCGGACGAGGTGGACGGTGCCCTGGAACACGAGCAGCCCAATCCCAGGGACCAGCCGGGGCACACGGTCGCCATCGCGCCCGGCACCCATTTGCACCGCATCGTCGGCGCCGATGAAATGAACGTCAACTCGGCCCACCATCAGGCGGTCAAGGAGGTGTCCGGCTCCATGGTGGTCAATGCGCGCAGCTCCGACGGCGTCATCGAGGGTATCGAGGCGCCGCGCCAGCGCTTCTGCCTCGGTGTGCAGTGGCATCCCGAGTTTGAAATCGATGCGGGCGATATCCGCATATTCGCGGCCTTTGTCGGTGCCGCCCGTAACTAAACCCAACCCTGGCGAGGGGCAAAATGGCGCCCCGAAGGGCGAGCGCATCGCCAAGGTGATGGCGCGCGCCGGGCTATGCTCCAGGCGCGAAGCGGAGCGCTGGATCGCCGCGCACCGGGTTGCCGTCGATGGCAAGGTGCTGACCACGCCGGCCTTCCTGGTGACCAGGAACAATCGCATCACCGTCGACGGCGTCGGCATCCCCGAGAACGAGCCGGCGCGTATGTGGCGGGTGAACAAACCGCTCGGGCTATTGACCACCCACAGGGATCCCGAAGGGCGCCCCACCTTGTTCGAACAATTGCCCAAAAACATGCCGCGGGTCATTTCCATCGGGCGCCTCGACATCAATTCGGAAGGATTGCTTCTGCTCACCAACGACGGCGAGTTGGCGCGCAAGCTGGAGCTGCCGGCCACCGGCTGGACGCGGCGCTACCGGGTGCGCGTGCATGGCCAGGTCGATGAGGCAAAGCTGGCCGCTCTGGCCGGCGGCGTTGAAATTGAGGGCATCAAATATGCTGGCATCCGCGCCGCCCTGGATCGCAAACAGGGCGCCAATGCCTGGCTGACCATGGCTTTGGTGGAAGGCAAGAACCGCGAGATCAGGAAGATCATGGAGCATCTAGAGCTAAAGGTTAACCGGCTGATCCGCGTCGCCTACGGGCCGTTTCAGTTGGGCGCGCTGGGGCCGGGCCAGGTGGACGAGGTCCCGCAAAAGACCCTGGCCGAGCAGTTGGGCTGGGACAAGGCTGCCCCCGGTGCGCATAGTCGGCGGAAGAAATAGGGGCCGCCGCCTGATCGCGCCCGTTGGCGCGGCGACGCGGCCGACCTCGGACCGTATTCGCGAAGCCATATTCAATATCCTTATCCACGGGACCGGTCTGGAATTGGACGGCGCCCAGGTACTCGATCTCTTTGCCGGCACCGGCGCCCTTGGCTTCGAAGCCTTATCGCGCGGCGCGGCTTCGGTCTGCTTCATCGACAATGCCAGCGCCGCGCTCGATCTCATTCGCGCCAACGCCGAAGCGTTAGTTGAGAAGGATGCAATCGTGATGCGCGCCGATATCTGGAAACTGGGTCCGCCGCCGGTGGGCGCCGCCTCCTTCGGGCTTGCCTTTCTCGATCCGCCCTATGGCGGCGGACTGGTCAAGGCGGCGCTGGAGGCGCTGGCCGGGCCGGGCTGGCTGGCGGATGGCGCCATCTTGGTGATTGAAACCGGCCGGGGCGAAAATATCGAGCCGTCCGGCGCTTATGAAATGGTCGAAGAACGCTTATTCGGATCCACCAAGATCAGCTTTGTGCGATATCGCCCTTAGCGCCCGCCCGGATTTTGCATGGCTGCCATGACCGATTTCGGCGACGGAAACACTTGCGCTGGTCCGTTATCGATACATATTAGTTCCTACCCTCTAACAAGACCAAATGCAGAGTTCAAAAATGAAAAAATATCTTATGCTTTCCCTTGTTGCTCTTACGGCCTTAAACTTTATCCTGCTCTTCGGAGCCGCTTCGGTGAGCGCCGCTGAAACCAGGACCGTTCACCGGTTGGCCGCCGTTTGCACCACGGACATTCAATTCCCGCAAAATAAAGAGGAATTAAGCCGCTTCGACGTCGAGCACGCGCTGCGCCAACATTTCACCCGCGCCGGGTATCCGCGGGCCAGGATTGAAAGCCGCCATGCCGGTGAAGACGTCATCGCCGCCAGCGTTTACCTGAAAGCCGGCAAGTTGTTCTGGTCGGTCCGGGTGGATGCCGCCGAGGCCCGCATTATCTCCAGCTTTTATCATCTCGGCCCGGCCGGTTTCGGCGTATCCGAAAACGCTTCCAAGGGTCATGGCCTAAAGCGCGAAATTTCCGATACCCAGCGCTTGCGCCGTCACATGATGGGTGACGGGCAGCCCTGGGGTGACTGGGTTGCGGGCATCAAGGCCACCTGCGCCGATGATTACCGCAACGGCGCTCCGGAAATACTTTAGCGGCGGCCGAACAGCTTTTCGATATCGGCCAGCTTGAGCTCCACATAGGTGGGGCGGCCGTGATTGCATTGGCCGGCGTGGGGAGTGATTTCCATGCGCCGCAGGAGCGCGTTCATTTCCTCGGCGTTGAGGCGCCGCCCGGCGCAAACGCTGCCGTGGCAGGCCATGGTCGAAGAGATGTCGGCCAATTTGTCTTTCAAGGATAGGGCTTCGCCGAGCTCGGCCAGATCGTCGGCGAGATCGCGAACCAGGGCGCCCGCATCGACCTCGCCCAGCAGCGCCGGCATTTCGCGCACCACCACGGCGCCGGGGCCGAAGGCTTCCACGACCAGTCCCATCTCGGCCAGCTCGTCCGCATGGGCGACGACGCGCGTCGCTTCGGCCTCGCTCATCTCGACCACTTCGGGGATCAGGAGGCCCTGGCGTTTGACCCCCGACGAGGCCAGCGCCGCCTTCATGTCTTCGTAGACCAGACGTTCGTGGGCGGCGTGCTGATCGACGATGACGATGCCGTCTTCGGTCTGGGCGATGATATAGGTTTCGTGTAGCTGCGCGCGGGCGACGCCGAGGGGCCAATTGGACCGCCCGGCGGCATCGTCGCCGGGCCCGGCAAATTCCGTTTCCGACCGTGCCGACGGCGCCCCATCGAGACCGGTAAGCGGGGCGTGATAGGGTGTGGCGTCTTCGGAGAGGCCGGAGGATGGTGGCCGGTAGCCGTAATTCCCGGCCACGCCGCTGTTTCCCTGGTTATGACCCATCGGACGGAAGGCGCCCATGGCTTGGTGGCTGACGGTGGTCGAGGCCCGGTGGCCGGCGTCGGCGAGGGCGTGTTTGAGGGCGCTGACGATGAGGCCGCGCACCAGGCCGGGACTTTGAAAACGCACCTCGGTTTTGGCCGGATGCACATTGATATCCACCTGATCGGGCGGAACATCCAGGAACAGGGCCAGCAGCGGGTGCCGGTCGTGGGCGAGAAAATCCCGGTAAGCGCCGCGCACCGCGCCGAACAGCAGCTTGTCGCGCACCGGGCGGCCATTGACGAACAGAAATTGCAGGGCGGCGTTGCCCCGGTTGAGGGTCGGCAGGCCGATATGGCCGGTAAGGCTGATGCCTTCGCGTGTCGCTTCGACCGGCAAGGCGTTTTCGGCGAATTTGTTGCCCATGATGGCGCCGACCCGGTCCAGGCGCGCGGCGAGGAAATCGCCCTGGGCGGGCGCCAGGTTCAAGAGGCTGCGGCTGCCGTCGCCGAGGGAAAAGGCGATCTGTGGATGGGCCATGGCCAAGCGCTTGACCGCGTCCAGGGCGTGGCCGCGCTCGGTGCTTTCGGCCTTCAGAAATTTGAGCCGCGCCGGTGTCGCGAAAAACAGGTCGCGCACTTCGGTGGTGGTGCCGGGCGAGCGCGCGGCCGGCGCCGGCTCCGACTTGGCGCCGCCCTCGACGGTGATTGCGAAGGCCGTATCGGCGCCGGCGGGGCGCGAGATCACCGCCATGCGGCTGACCGAGCCGATCGACGGCAGCGCCTCGCCGCGGAAACCCAAGGTCTGGATTTGCTGCAAATCATCGCCCGCCAATTTCGAGGTGGCGTGGCGCTCGAGGGCAAGGCTCAATTCATCGGGCTGCATCCCCGCGCCATCGTCGGCGACCGACAAAAAGCTGCGCCCGCCGTCCCGGATGATCACATCGATGCGCCGGGCGCCGGCATCGATCGAGTTCTCCACCAGTTCCTTGACCACCGATGCCGGGCGTTCGACCACTTCGCCGGCGGCGATGCGGTTGACGGTGGTGGGCGGCAAAATCCGGATGGTCATGGCTGGTCCTCCTCGAGGCTGCGCCGCGCCAGGAGCTTGCCCGCCTCCACCGCCGGCTGATCGAAGGCATTGACGCCCAAAAGACGCGCCGCGATCACGGTCTCGGCCATGAAATGCATCATCAGCGCGCCCATGACGGTCTCGTCCAAAATATCGATGGTGATGATCCTGACCGGTCTTTTGTTTTGCGTCAATGCGGCGGCGGTGGCCCGCTGCGAGGCGTCCAACAGATCGCCCATGCGGTGGCCGGCGAGATAGTCGAGCCCGGCTGCCAAGGCCAGCTCCGGGTCGATAACGCCGCCCAAGCCCTTGGCCGGCGCAAAGATCAAGGTGAACAGCTTATCGGCGGGCCCATCCAGATAAAGCTGCAACTGGCTGTGCTGATCGACGGTGCCGAGAGCGCGGATGGGCGTCGTGCCGAGGCCGTTCTTGCCCAAACTCTCCGCCCAAAGCTGCCGGTACCAAGCGCTAAAATCTGCCATCCGGTCGAGATAAGGCATCATCACCGTGGCGGTGACGCCGGCGCCCCGGGCGAGGCCGACATTGATGGCGGCGCCGATGGCCGGGGCGAAATCTTCCGGCGGCGCGCCATCCAGCAATGGTTGCAGGGCGTCGGCGGCGCCCTGGCGCAAGGCCTCGGCGTCGAGCCCGGCGATCAGGGCCGGCAGCAGTCCGACCACGCTGAGCGCCGAATAGCGCCCGCCGGTGTTGGGGTCATGATCGAGGATCGGGATCGAAAACTTTTCGGCGAGGCCGCGCAGGGGGCGCGCGCCGGACTCGGTTATGGCGGTGAAATGATCGCCTATATTGGCGCCGGCGATGCCATCGCGCATGCTGTCCAGGGCGATCAGAAATTGGCTCATGGTTTCGGCGGTGGCGCCGGATTTGGAGGTGACAACGAAGCCGGTGCGGTCCGGATCGATGGTTTGGAACAGGCGCATAAAACTGTCGGGATCGATATTGTCGATGAAATGCAAACGCGGCCGCTCGCCTGCAGTCGGCGGTGCGGCAAGCCCGCAAATGGTGCGCGCGCCGAGGCTGGAGCCGCCGACGCCGAGCAAGACCACATCATCGAAAGCCTCGATATATTTTTCGGCGA
>JAYGEH010000528.1:0-10514 GCA_046582475.1 Rhodospirillales bacterium | reverse complement strand
CACCCGAATGACCCGCCAGCGAAGGTCGCCGCTGAAACTGTGTGACATATCCGCCTCCTTGTTAATCAACAAGAAGACTGAATCACAACGGCATTAACAAAAAACTACTCAATGACTCCGGGTTCACTAAAAATGCTCTAGAGGCCATGCATCATTTCATTCGCGCAGCGGACATCCAGCCCACTGCCGCATTTCCCGGGCAGAGTTCCTGCTACCGGCGCTTCGCCCTATCCGAGCGTTCGGTGGGCGCCGTTCATACCGGTTGGGGATTGTGCGAGATGGATGGGGGCGGCCATCTGGACAGCCACATCCAATCCTTCGAGAAAAGATTTTACGTATTGCAAGGCCATCCCGTGCTGATCCTGGAAGGCCGCGCCACCCGGCTGCGGCCGGGCGCCTGCGGGCTGATCCCGGTGGGCACGGGGCAAGCCTGGCTGGGGCCGGAGGAAGGCACCGCAAGCTGGATCGATATGAACGCCCCCTGCCCGAAGGGTGAAAACTTCGCCGACGACACCTATTTCCAGGGCCCGCCGCCGGAGACCGAAATCAAGGATCTGGATATTCGCGATCCCTCGTCCCGCCATCTGTTTTGCATGGCCGAGGATGATATCAAGATCGACAATTTGCGCACCGGCTTGAGTGCCGGATCGTTTTCGAGGGCGCGCCCGCCAGCATGAACCTGTAAAGTGCATCGGGCTTTGCCTGCAGGGCCGTTTCCACATAGACCAAAATGTCGGTGGCGGAAAGCGGCATATGGGCTTTGCCGACAACCTTGCCGCCATGTTTTATGAAATTCCTGGAAAAGAATATTTCGGCGTCATGGCCGATATGCATTCGCTGTAAACAATATGTGCCAGCCGTACAACAGAGTGTAATTCACGGCAAGTTTTCTCAAACGGTGATGCGGGCGCGGCCGTTTTCGATGACCACGTTGGCCGCCGCCGGGGCCGGCCGCCCGAGGATCATATCGGACGCTTTTTCGGCGATCATGATGGTCGGCGCGTTGGTATTGCCGCCAGTGATCGTCGGCATGACCGACGCATCGACAACGCGCAAACCCCTTAATCCATGGACCCGGAGCTGGTCATCGACGACGGCGCCATCGCCATTACCGGCGCCCATTTTGCAGGTGCCCACCGGATGAAAGATGGTGGCAGCGAAGTTACGGATATATTCGATTAAGTCCTCGTCCGATTGCACCTCCTTACCGGGCCGGGTTTCGATTTTCCGGTAAGGATCGAAGGCCGGCGCGTCCATGATGCGCCGGCCGATCTTGAAGCCGCGCAGCAAGACCTCCATATCCTCTGCTTCCGAAAAAAACCGCGGATCGATGATCGGCGGTGTCGCCGCCTCGCCGTCCTTGATGCGTATCTCGCCATGGCTTTTCGGCCGCAGCAGCACCACGGTCATGGTAAAACCGTGCCCGGCGCCGAGGACGCCGCCCCTGGCGTTGCGCACGCCGGGCAGGAAGGTGCATTGAATATCGGAGCGGTCCAATCCCGCCACGGTACGCATGAAACCGCCGCCTTCGATCATCGAGCCGGCGAGAAAACCGCGCCGCCGCAACAGGTATTCCACGGCCGCCGCCGCCAGGCGCGGCGCGGCGCGCCACGAAATGCCATAGGAGACCGCATTCGGGCTCCTGACCTGGATACCGGCGGCGATATGGTCCTGCAAATTCTTGCCGACGCCGGGAAGATCGAGCACCGTTTCGATGCCGAGGCCGGCCAGTTCAGCCCCCGGGCCGATGCCGGAGCGCAACAGCAGCGCCGGCGATCCGATGGCACCCGCCGAGACGATGATTTCCTTTTGCGCCTCGATTTTGTAAGTGCGCGGCCCGGCCACCAATTCCAGCCAGCGGGCGCGGCCGTCATCGGATATGATGCGCTTGGCCATGGCGCCGGTAATCACCTCCAGATTGGCGCGGTTCCTCACCGGTTTCAAAAACGCCGCCGCCGT
The DNA here is from genome assembly GCA_046582475.1 of Rhodospirillales bacterium. GTDB lineage: Bacteria > Pseudomonadota > Alphaproteobacteria > Rhodospirillales > UBA2165. Next base: position 8,555 of record JAYGEH010000528.1, on the reverse strand, counting down.
GGAATGGCGGCGGCCATCTTTGATGGTGACTTGCCTGGTGCCCCAGCCTTCCTGGTCTTCGCCGTTGAAATCGTCGCGCAAGGGGAGTTGCAGGGATTTGGCCGCATCCAGAAGCGCGGTTGTGATCGGATTGATGCGCACGTGATCGCTGACATTCAACGGCCCGCCCTGGCCGTGAAATTCGGATTTTCCCTTGCTTTCGTTATTCTCCGATCTCCGGAAATAGGGCAGCACCTCGGCGTAGGACCAGCCCTTATTGCCGAGGTTCGCCCATTCGTCATAGTCCAGGGGATGGCCGCGCATATAGACCATGCCGTTGATCGAAGACGAGCCGCCGAGGGTGCGACCCCTCGGAATATAAATGGGGCGGTTGCCGGCGTCTTTCTGATCGGTGGTGGCATAGCGCCAATTCAGGACCCGGTGATGCACCAGCGTCACCAACGCCGCCGGAATATGGATGAGCGGACTGTGGTCCTTGGGCCCGGCTTCGATCAGGCAGACCCGGTTGGAAGAATCCTCGGACAGGCGGTTGGCCAGTACGCAGCCTGCCGAGCCGGCGCCGGTGATGATGTAATCAAACTTTTTGGTTTCCCCCATCGGAACCCAATCCCTGCTGCTTTTTGTTGGCGCCCATGGTGAACGAAATTGGGGACCGGAACAACGCCAGAAACTACCGGTGGCGCGTACCATTGCGATAAGGAGTACCCGACCTGGAATAAGGAACAGGGCAGGGCAGCGCGGCGCTTAAACCGTGATCACCACATTGCCGAACAGGTCCGGTGATTTTTGATACTCAAACGCCGCCTGGGCATTATCGAAGGCGAAGCTTTTGTCCACCACCGGTTTGATATTGGCGCCTTCCATGACGGCGTTCATGTCTTCAAAGGAAGCGCGGCTGCCCACCAGAACGCTGTTCAGGCGCGCGAAGTTGCCGACGAAGGCGGGCGCGTTGAACGGCGCCTCGCGCCCGGCGACGAAGCCGATCTGATGGATCTGGCCGCCGAGGGCCAGGGCGGCGATGAATTGGGGCAGCGTGCCGCCGCCCACCTCGACCACATGATGAACGCCGTCTGCCGACGCGGCGCGCACCGCATCGCTCCAGTCGGGCGTGGTCTTATAGTTGATGGCGGCGTCGGCGCCCAGGCCGCGCGCCCGGTCCAGTTTGGCATCGCTGGACGATAAGATAATGACCCGCGCGCCCGCCGACTTGGCAAGCTGCAAGGCGAATATGGACACGCCGCCGGTGCCGATCAGCAAAACCCATTGGCCGGCGATCAAGGGCTGCGACCGGTAAAGGGCGTTCCAGGCGGTCACCGCCGCGCACGGCAGGGTGGCGGCTTCCTCGAACGACAGGTATTGGGGAACCGCTCTCCAAGGGCGCCATCCTATCCGACCGCGGCGACTAGATTAAAAATTTATCCGGCGAGCCCTTGCACCGCTTTCGGCTGGATTTCCTCGTCGCGGTCCTCGATCAGCATTGCTTCGGCGTTTTGGGTTATCTTGTTCAGCAGGGCAAAGAATTGCGCCTGCTCTTTTTGCGACATTCCCTTGAGGATTTGGCGGCGGCGCTGTTCCAGAATTTCGGCGATGGATTTGAACTTTGGCCGCCCGGCCAAAGTCAGGGTCAGGAGCTTGCGCCGCCGGTCAGCCGAATCGCGCATGAAGCGGATCAGTTTTTTGCCGACCAATTTCTTGACCGCCAGGCTGACCTGGGTTTCGTGCAGGCATGCCGATTTGGCGATATCGCGCGCCATGACCGGGCCGTGCAGGCCGATTTCGTGCAGGGTCCTGGCCTCGACAACCTTCAGCCCGGTGAGGACCGGATAGGCGCGCAGAGCGCTGCGCAATATCAGGTTAGAAGCATTGGAAAGGAACTGGGCGACCGGAAACTGCCCGCCTTCCACCTGTGGTTTATCGAAATAATCCATGAAACATCTCACTTGCCTGCCGGGCCATCGCCTTTAAATGCCGTCCGTTATATGCGAGCTTAATGTACCAGGGCATAATTCGTCAAAGTAACTTTACATGTAAAGTTCACAACCTATTATTGCGGTCATCGGATTACATATTAACCGTGCCAGCGGTTGGCGCCTAGCACGGCTTGGCCAAATAAAAAACCAGCCAACACCCGAGGAGATTTTCATGACCAAGGGACCATTTCGCGCCGATCAAGTGGGCAGTTTTCTGCGCCCGAAAGAGCTGATGGATGCGCGCGAGAAGCACAGAGAAGGCGATTTGGATCGGGCGGCGCTTCGCGAAGTGGAGGACCGGTTGATCACCGAAGTGGTCAAATCCCAGGAAGCAGCGGGCATGCAAGCCGTTACCGACGGCGATTTCCGGCGCACCTCCTGGTCGGGCGATTTTTTGACCGCCATCGACGGCGTCAAAATGGCGGAGCTGACATCCGTCTCGGCATCGGCCGCGCAGTTGGATGTGCCCAAGGGCGGCATCGTGCGCGATTGGCAACCGCCGACCCCGATAACCACGAAAAAATTGCAATTGCCGGCCGGCGGCATTCAGCGGAAATCATTTGAATTCCTGAAAGACGCCACCAGCCGGACCGCTAAGGTCTGCATTCCATCGCCGAGCATGTTGCATTTCCGGGGCGGGCGCGGAGGCGTCGACGCCGGCGCCTATCCCGACATGGAAGAATTTTTTGATGATGTTTCGGCCATCTGGCGCGCCGAAATTATGGATTTGGCCGCCGCCGGCTGCCGCTATGTGCAACTCGACGATACCAATCTCGCCTATCTCTGCGACGCGCGCCTGCGCGAACGGGTGCGCGGCTTCGGCGAAGATCCCGATCAATTGCCGCTGCTTTATGCGCGCCTGATCAACAACGCGATTGCCGGCCGCCCCGATGACATGGCCATCACCGTGCACCTTTGCCGGGGCAACAGCTTAAGCCGCGGCCATGCCGAAGGCGGCTACGAGCCGGTCGCCGAGAAAATGTTCAACGCGGTGAAAGTGGACGGCTTTTTCCTGGAATATGATTCCGAACGGGCGGGGGATTTCCAGCCGCTCCGGTTCGTGCCCAAGGGATTGAAGATCGTGCTCGGCATCGTCACCTCCAAGTTTGGCGAGCTGGAAGACACCGATGAGTTGAAGCGCCGTATCGACGAGGCGAGCGAATTCATGCCCCTCGACCAGATGTGCCTCAGCCCGCAATGCGGCTTCGCCAGCCATACCGGCGGCAATATTCTTGAGTTCGACCAGCAATGGGCCAAGCTGAACATGATTTCCGAGCTGGCCAAGGAGGTCTGGGCCGACGCCTGATTGACCGAGATGGGGCCAGGCGGTGAAGACAGGGGAGGCCAAAATGAAACGCAGCATTGAGCGCATAATCACCACCCATGTGGGCAGCTTGATCCGCCCCCAGGAGATCAAGGATCACCTGTCGGCCAAAATCGGCGGCGATTATGATGCGGCCGCGCATGGTGCCAGCTTGACCAAAACCGTTGCCGAAATCGTCCTCCGGCAGGCCGGCACCGGAATCGACGTCGTCAGCGACGGCGAGTTCGGCAAGGGCATAAGCTGGTCCCAGTATATGATCGAACGGCTCGGCGGCTTCGAGCGCCGGCTGCTGGATGCGGATGCGGCCGATCCCTACGCCAACGGCGAGGACCGCATGCGCTTCGCCGAATTCCACCAGGAGATGGACGCCGCCGACGCCCGCGCGGGGCGGAGCGACGGCGGCGCCGTCAAGGCCGAAACCGTCTGTACCGGCCCGATCATCTATACCGGCCAGGCCGAGCTGCAGCGCGATATCGACAATATGAAAGCGGCCATGGAATCCCTCGGCGAATCCGTCGGCGTGGCCGAAGGCTTCCTGCCGGTGGCCGCCCCGGCCAGCGCCATTCCCGACCGGCGCAACGAATACTACGCTTCCGACGAGGAATGCGTGTTCGCCCTAGCCGATGCCATGCGCACCGAATATAAGACCATCACCGATAACGGCCTTTTGGTGCAGATCGATGATGCCCGCGCCGCCGTCACCTATGACCGCATGCTTGCCCGCGGCGCCACCAAGGAAGATTTCCTCGCCTGGCTGGCCATGCACATGGAAGCCCTCAACCACGCCATCAAGGGATTGGCCGAAGACCGCATCCGCTATCACGTCTGCTGGGGAAGCTGGCCGGGACCGCACACCACCGATGTGCCGTTCCGCGATATCGCCGATCTGGTGTTGTCGATCAACGCCGGCGCCTATGTGATCGAGGGCGCCAATCCTCGCCACGAACACGAATGGCGGGTCTGGGAAGACATCAAGCTGGCCGAAGGCAAGGTGCTGATCCCGGGCGTCATCAGCCATGCCACCAACATCGTCGAGCATCCGGAACTGGTGGCCCAGCGCATCACCCGGCTGGCGGCGCTGGTGGGGCCGGAAAATATTATCGCCGGCACCGACTGCGGCTTTGCCCAAACGCCGCTCCACCAAAGAACCCACGAAACTGTTCAGTGGGCGAAATTGGAGGCGCTGGTGGAAGGCGCCAAAATCGCCAGCAAGGAATTGTGGGCTTAGACCGCCACAACAAATATCCAGGAAGACCAAGCGATGCTTTACAGTGAAGACAGGATTCGAACCACCCACGCCGGCTCCTTGCCGCGGCCCGAAGGCCTCCGCAACATGGTGATGGCCAAGGCCGCCGGCGAAAGCTACGACCAAGCGGAATTTCAAACTTCGCTGACCGGCGCCGTTGCCGGCGTGGTCAAGGCGCAAGCCGATATCGGTATCGACAGCGTCAATGACGGCGAATTCTCCAAGATCAATTTCACCAACTATGTGCGTGAACGCCTCGGCGGGTTTGAAAAACGCGATCCCGAAGCGGTCACCACATACCAGTTGGATATGACGTCCCGCGACCGGGTGAAATTCCAGGGCTATTTCGAAGCCATCCCGCCCCGCTACACCCGCTCCAATATGGGCGTCGCGGTCTGCGTGGCGCCGCTCACCTATATTGGCGAGGCGCAATTGAATGCGGATTTGGAAAACTTCAAGGCTGCCGCCGAAGCGGCGGGCGTCACCGAAGCCTATCTTCCGGCCAACACGCCGGGCACCATCGAACACTGGATGCCGAACGAACATTACAAAAGCGAGGAAGAATTCGTTTTCGCCATTGCCGACGCCATGCGCGTCGAATACGAAGCCATCGTCGATGCCGGGTTTTTGCTGCAGATCGATGATCCGGACTTGCCCGACGGCTGGAACTGCCTGCCCGAAATGAGCGTCAGGAATTACCAGAAATATGCCACCATGCGGGTCGAGGCGCTGAACCACGGCTTGCGCAATATCGATCCGGAAAACGTGCGGCTGCATGTGTGCTGGGGAAGTTTTCATGGACCCCATTACGACGATATTCCGCTCGCCGATATTATCGATATTATTTTTTCGGTGCGCGCCAAAAGTTTTTCCATCGAAGCCTCGAACCCCTGCCACGAACATGAATGGAAGGTGTTCGAGACCGCCAAGCTGCCCGATGGCGCGACCCTGATCCCGGGCGTTATCGGCCATTGCACCGATTTCATCGAACATCCCGACCTGGTTGCGGAACGCTTGATCCGCTACGCCAACCTGGTCGGCAAGGAAAACCTGCTGGCCGGGACCGATTGCGGTCTCGGCCACCGGGTGGGACACGAATCGATCTGCTGGGCCAAGCTGGAATCCCTGGTCGAGGGTGCCAAGCGGGCATCGGCCAAACTTTGGTAACCGGCAACACGATCTTGTTGGGCAGATGGCTTGAATTCTCTGCATATTGATAATTTATTGGGAAATATCCCAATGAATAATTAAGGGATGCTGACGGTTTTCCTAATTAATATGCGCAAAATTACGGTCGATATTGGGATTTATCCCATTAATAATCATTTCGATATTTTTGGGACATAATTATTGACTCATATTCCTGGATCGTTCATTCTCCGCGGCGTTGACCGATAAAGCGAATGGCGGAAAGCATCATGAACGAGCAGGCAAGCCTGATCGCGGAAATCGAAGCCTTTTGCCGCCAGGCGGGGGTCGCCGAGAGCACATTCGGGCGCCGCGCCGTCAATGACGGCAAATTCGTTGGCCGCTTGCGCGACGGCAAGGGCGTAACCACCGCCACCGTCGCCAAGGTCCGGACCTACCTTGCCGACCAAATCACATCCGCCGCCGACACCCTGATAAGCCATCCGCAGGCGGCCGCTTGTCGGGGCCCGTCTTTGCAAGGCGGCGATGCCGGTTTGAGCGGCGGACAGGATGCAAAGAAAAAGTCCACCTTCCGCTTCTACGACAACCGGCAAAAATATTTGATGTTCGTCAACACCTGTTCGGAGAAATGGGTGGTCGCCGAACGCGCCGGAATGGAATTGGCGCATATTCATCCGAAACCGCCGGCGCTGCGCGTGTTCGACGCCGGCATGGGCGACGGGACCGTGATCACCGGCGTGATGCGCGAAATGCACCGCCGTTTCCGTACCTTGCCGTTCTATATCGTCGGCAAGGAGATTAGCCTCGAAGATGTGCGCCTCAGTCTCGAAAAAATGTCGGACCGGTTTTACGAGCATCCGGCGACGGTGCTGGTCGTCACCAACCTCTACTACACCGAAGCGCCGTCGCTGACGCCGCGCTCGATGCAGGCGGCGGCCACCCTCAACTGGATCGACGTGCCCCTGGCCGGCGATTCCGCCCAAGAATTTTACGAACAGATCAAGGACCTGCAGCCCACCCTGGCCGAAAGCTGGCAGGTCAAGGCATCCGAGAAAACCGGCAATCCCCTTTATGTGCGCCCCTCGGTATTGGTGCTCTACCGGGAAGATCACAAGTTTCTTCTCGACCAGATCATTCCCCATCCCGGCCAGGCGCCCAGCGATTACGACTTGATCATCGCCTCGCACCCCTACCGGGCGCGCATGCCGGACGAATTCAAGGTGAATAAGGTGATCGCGCCACTGTCCCGGTCATTGGCGCCGGGTGGGCGCCTGCTGGGCGTTCATTCCCATGGCGGTGATCCGGGGCTGGAAATCATTCGCCGGGTCTGGCCGGGCGAAAACCCGTTCATTTCCAACCGGCACGACCTGTTGAAGGGTTTGAAACGGGAATTGGGTAAAACCCACCGGGATCTCAATTTCAATGCCTATGCCGACAAGCGGGCGCTGTTTCGCTATGACATGCACACCTTGCCGACCGAGGTCGGCGGCAGCGGCGGTATCGGCACTTCAACATTGCTGGCGGCCTGGAACGCGGCCACCTATGTGGCCCAGATCGAGGATGAGCGGTTGGAACAGGTCATCGCCGAGACCGACTATCTGGACGCCACGCGCAGCGTTCTTAACGAATACAATGGCTTGTGGTTCAACGACGAGTCCTACGTCGTATCCAGGCGCCGGGATTGAGGGCCAGAAAATTCAGGTTTAATTTTGTGACGGGAGCAGTTTGATGAGCGATGCCGATTCGCCCGCCGTGGACTCGAAACTGGTGCGCCGCCTGATCGCCGGCGAGTTTGCGGTCACCGCCGAGATTACGCCGCCGGTGGCCGCCGGCGCGGCGCCTTTGCTCGACAAGGCGATGATGCTTAAAGATTGCGTCGATGCGGTCAACGTCACCGACGGCGCCAGCGCCCGCGTGCATATGTCGTCCACCGCCTCGGGCGCCATCCTGGCCGCCAACGGCATCGAGCCGGTGGTGCAATTCACCTGCCGCGACCGCAACCGCATCGCCATCCTGAGCGATCTTTTGGGCGCCGGCGCCCAAGGCATCCATAACCTTTTGATGCTGAGCGGCGACGATCCGACCCAGGGCGACCAGCCCGACGCCAAACCGGTCTTCGATTTCGAAAGCGCCGATCTGATCCGCATCGCCCGCCAGATGACCGACCAGGGCGTGCTGCCGTCCACCGGCGCGAAAATCAAGGGCGATGATGTGGAGCCGGGCACAAGGCCCATCGACCCGCCGCCGCAATTCTTTGTCGGCGCCGCCGATACCCCCACCGCCGAGGCCAACGAAAAATGGATCACCGATCTGCGCAGCAAAATCAAGGTCGGCGCCCAGTTTATCCAGACCCAGCTTTGTTACGACATTGATATCGTCCGCGGTTATGCCGCGCTTTTGGAAGAAAAAGAATTTTCCGAGCATCTGTTCGTTCTGATCGGCAACGGCCCGCTTTTGTCGGCCAAATCCGCCGTCTGGATGCGTGACAACCTGTTCGGTGTCGCCATGCCCGATAGCGTCATCCAGCGCCTCGAAGACGCCGACGATCCGAAACAAGAAGGCATCAAGCTCTGCGTCGATCAGATCGCGGAAATGGCAGAAATCCCGGGAATCTCCGGTGTACATCTTATGGCGCCGGTCAACACCTCGAGCATTCCGGAGGTCATTGCCGCGGCCGCCATATCGAACCAGTCGTAACGGCTCAAACCAGTCAAACCAAAATGGTGACACCATGAATTCCAATTATTTATTTACCTCGGAGTCGGTATCGGAAGGCCATCCGGACAAGGTGTGCGACCGCATCTCGGACGCGGTTGTCGACACCTACCTGGCCGCCGCCGCCGATTCCCGCGTCGCGGTTGAGACC
>JAYGEH010000525.1:0-1849 GCA_046582475.1 Rhodospirillales bacterium | reverse complement strand
CGTCTCCACCCATGGGCGCGCCTGTCGATTATTTGATGAGCGATTGTTTGAACTCAAACGGGCACCGCGTTAGGGTGCCCGCCGCATCCGGCGCGCAGGTTCGTTTTGCCATGCCGAGTGCTACCAGAAGGTTAATACCGGAAATTTCCAAGGGGGGTATTGGCCAGGTTTAAGAGGTGAATCGTATATGGATTTGGCTGCCTTCGATTGGACCATCTATTGGTTCATGTTTCCGGTTTCCATCGTCATCGCCACCACCGCCATGCTGTCCGGTATCGGCGGCGCCGCCATGTTCGCGCCGATCTTCATGATCATCTTTCCGATGCTCGGGCCCGACTATCCGTTTCCCTCCATCGCGGCGGCCATCGGCGTCGCCCTGTTTACCGAAACCTTCGGCTTTTCGTCGGGCTTCGTCGGTTAATTCCGAAAAGGCCTGATCGATTTCAAAAGCGCCCTTCCGTTTATCGCCGTCGGCGTGCCGATCGGCATCGTCGGCGCCATCCTCTTGACCAGCTTCAAGGATTTTGAAGAAGTCCTGCGCGGCAGCTACGCGGTATTGATGCTGGTCCTGGCGGCCGAACTGATCCGCCATCACGATCCGGTCGCCGGCACCCTGCCGGAAGAGACCGGGGCGGAATCGGCGGGCGCCGCGTCGGTGGCCGGGGCGCGCCCGATGCGCACCATAACGGCACGTGACGGCACCGAATACTCCTTCCGCGCGCCGCGCCAGGGCAAGGGCGCCATCGCCACCGGCATCGGCGGATTTTTGACTGGATTGCTCGGCGTCGGCATCGGCGAAGTGGTGATGCCGCAACTGGTCAAGCGCAACCATGTGCCGGTGGCGGTGGCGGCGGCCACCTCGGTGTTCGTGGTGATCGTCGTGGTGGCGCGGCGGCATCGTTCACCCAAATCTCGGCGCTGGTGGCCGAGGGCGGCTTACAGGCGGTGCCCTGGAACGCGGTTATCTACACGGTTCCCGCAGTCATCATCGGCGGCCAGATCGGCCCCCGCCTGCAAGGCACTGTCTCGCAGCGCGCCATGGAACGGGGCATCGGCTATCTGTTCCTGGTGATCGGGCTTTCGATGGCCTTCATCGCCATTCGCAACACGTTCTTTTAGGCTTTTACGTCACCTCGAAGGCGTCGCAGGCGACCGAGCCGTGGGCGTAGGCGTTGTTGAACTCGGCCTCCACCAGATCGCCGACGGCTGCCAAGATCGGGGTCAGCCTGCGGCTCCCCGCAAAGGCGGCCTCGGTCAGGCGCGCCGCCAGGTCCGGTCCCAGCCCCCGGTTGCGCGGCGCATCATCATCGGGATTGTTGGACATGGGCGCCGATAAAATGCCGCGCTCGATGAAATCGGTATCGGCCTGGATGGCGGCGCGGGCGATTTTGCCGGCTTCGGCGGCCAGGCCCTGCATGCCGTGCTCGGCGGCCGAAATCTCGATCTCGGCATAATAGTGGCGCCTTATCTCGGCCAGTTTCGGTGCCCCGGCGAGGCCGTGGAACATCAATTCGCCGAGGCTCGCCAGCCAGGAGATTTTGAAGCGGCCGATATCGTCCTGGCTGACGGCCGATAAATCGAACCCCTGTTCCAGGCTGGCGGTGCGCGCGATGATGCGGGACAGGGCCAGGTCCGCCATTTCGTCGAACATTTCGATCATGCCGGCGGCCATGCGCGCCGCGTCGGTGGCGATTTTGCCGCCGTAATCGAGGCGCGTGATGTCACTGTCTGCCATGGTCCCCGATGCTCCGCCGCTTTGATATTAATGTCCCAAAATGGCGCGTTCCGCCGCCGGAGAATGGAGCGGGTGAAGGGAATTGAACCCTCATCTAAAGCTTGGGAAGCTTCC
>JAYGEH010000482.1:0-1937 GCA_046582475.1 Rhodospirillales bacterium | reverse complement strand
GTCGACTTCGAAGCCGATGGGAACCGTGTTGCCGTTTTCCGCGATCTGCGGCAGTTCCAGCGTAATGCGGCCCGATTTTGTCGATTTGTCGCCGATCCGTTTCATTACTGCCTTGGACACGGCCGCCGCATCGGCGGAAGCGGCGCCGGGAATAAGGCCGATCCCGGCAACGGCGAGGACGCCGATTCCGGCCAGGGCCAGAACTTCGCGCCGCTCGTAAGTGTGAGTTTTTAATTTGTCAGCCATCAAAGCCTCCTTGACGGTTTTTTTGTCCGTCTTGTTGTTCCAATAGGAAAAGTCGCGCCATCCGCCCGGTAGTGTTTCCTCATTTCAGCGTCATCGTGTAAGCGACCAGGTCTTCAACCTGTTCGGCCGAAAGCATGGTCTTGCCCTGAAACTTCTTCATCACCCGGTGGAGCCCATCCTTGCGGTAGAACGCCGGCATGATAGTGTCCGGGTTGGCGAGTTTCGGATTGACGATCAGCAGTCTAACTTCGCCCGCCGAACGGCGACTGGCGACGCCGTTGAGATCCGGACCGACCAAACCGTGGAAAGTCTGTTCGGGAATCGGCATCACGTGACAGGCCAGGCAGTTGCCTAGCTTGCGGTTGATCGCCAGTTTCCTTCCGTTCGCTGCATTGCCGGGTTTGCCGGTCAACGACTTAGCGATTGCCCCGTCCTTGACGACGTACTTCATCATCATTTTTTCCGCGGCAATGGCATTGGTGCTTAACGCGAAGCTCAAAACAACGCCGAGGGCCGATATGGCCAAAGTTTTGAAACCCAAAGCAGCCTCCTTTTTGTTTAACGCCCCTGACCCGGGTTGCCCGCTGCTCCTATTTCCCGCGAGAGCAGCGGGGGTCCGAATGGGTCAGTCATTTTCAAAAATAACCCTGTTATCTCTTTTCATGTTTATTTATTACCGATTACCATATTCAATTGTTATAAAACATCAACACTGATGCCGTCAGGCCTGAGACGGCGATAGCGCTTGAGATCAACCTTGATTATCGGCGACGGCTTAAACGGGCCTGTCAGCACGTCGAGTTCCAACGTCGCCGCCAGGTCGAAGCTCTCGGGGCTGACGGCGGCCATCCACCCGTGCCTGAGGCGCAATGCGGGCGGCGGGTTGAGATCATATGTTTGCGAACCGCGGCGATACCGGCCGCTTTCCAGGATATCGCGAAGCTCGGCCAGGCGTTCCTTGAAGACCTTGCGGCTGTCTTCCGGTTCGACGCCGAACGCTTCTAGCTCGGTTATCGTCACGCCGCGGCCGACGCCCCACAGAACTCGGCCACCGGAGATGATGTTGAGAGTTGTGAGCCGTTCGGCAACGCGGACTGGATCGTGAATGGGCAGCGGCAGGATGGCGAAACCGAGTTGCAACCTTGTCGTCTCACGCGCAATGGCGGCGAGAAGCATATCCGGCGCGGCGGCGGCGCTGTAATCGCCCAGGAAATGATGCTCCGGCAGCCAAGGCGCGCCGAAACCTAGACGGTCGGCGGCGCCCGCGACGGCGAACAGATCGCCATAGATGTGGGATGCGTGGTGGCTGCGCATGGAAGGCGACGCCAGCTCGCAGAACAGATCGATCTCCATGGAAAGTCCGTAGCCTTCCGTTGCTAACGGCATTCGCAACCGCACAGAATACTTTACATATTGTGAATATATTGTTTATCATTGTCCTACAAAAAACGTTGGCACTTTCAATCGGCCGACACTTAAATATTTTGCAGACCCTATCCAGCCAGCGGGATACCGGTAGCGGACCATGAAAAGCAGATTTTGGATCGGCGTAGTCATTGCCCTGTTCGGGTTGACCGTGGCCACCGGGGCGGCCCGAGCCGGCGAAAAGCTATTGCCCGAGATCGGGCCCGGCGAAGACGGTCTCTATCATCAACCGTGGTTCCAAGAGACGTTTCTCGATCTCCACGAGG
>JAYGEH010000376.1:0-19357 GCA_046582475.1 Rhodospirillales bacterium | reverse complement strand
TTGATGCGATCATTCGCTCGAAACTTGGAACCCATCGCAAGACCCGTCTAAATCCCAAAGGCCGATTATCGGAAATGACCGTCATGATAATTGAATTAAAACCGCCTTGACAGAAAGTGCCTCATATAAGCGGACCTCCCGGACACTCAAAATGATGTCCGCTATGAACTGGTGGTCTTAACCGATCGACGCAACACTTTATCCTAAACGGAAAGATGGAGTGTTTGATCATGGGCCGAAGCTTTGGCCGTTACCTCAAATTTTATTCGGCGGCTGATAGGATTTGCTCATCCTCGGCAATGATTCGGTCAATTTCGCGCCGAATATGAAGCAATGCCGCGTCGGCCGAAATCGGCAGCATCGGCACGTCCCTGTTGCTACTGATTTTCCGTTGCTGCGCGTTGATGATGTCCCGGTCTTCGTGAAACGCTTTGACGATGGTGTCGTGGACGGCCTTATCGAGCTCTTCAACTTCGAGACCGAAATTGCGTGCTTGGGTAAAATGGTAATGGGATGTGGTCTCGGATTCCGGTGTCATCGCTGAGATATGGCGGAATTCGAGTGCGTTCTCACGGTCGCCTTCGTTGGCGCCCTCGCCGGCCGGCGCCGAGCCAACATCCATCAGCAACAAATTGCCGCGGATATGAAAATCATAAATGTTCCAGCGGTCGACCAAACCATCGAAACCGCCAAATTTTCGGAAATGGGCCGATGGCGGATCGTCGAACGCGATATTCCGAATATGCATGCCGAAGTCGGTTGCCTCAATTTCGGGCCGATTCTGCGCAAACGCGCTGGTGCCGATGGTATTTTCATGGACGTAGGGCAAATGGGAAAAATCGAGGAAATTGTCGATCCCGAGTAAGTAGGACGCTTCGTAATGCAAATAGCCCTCAAGGTAGCGCCAGGCAGGGTCATCCAGATACGCCCAATCGACGATGTCGCCCGGATCGGCCAAGTCCGCATCACCCATCCATATCCATAACAATTTCTGTTTTTCGACCAATGGAAAGCTGCGCACCCGATATTTTTCGGGCATAGTGGTTTCGCTGGGAATTTCGATGCAACGACCCGACTGATCAAATTTGAGGCCATGATACATGCAGCGTACCGCGCCGTCTTCCAGCCGCCCCTTGGACAGTGGCGCGTGGCGATGGCAGCACCGATCTTCAAGCGCCGCAACGGCGCCATCCTCAGTGCGATACATGATGACCGGCTCGTCCAGGAAAGTACGCGCCAGCAGTCGGTCACTGCTGATCTCGTTTGCCCACCCAGCAATATACCAAGCGTTCTTGATCCACATGATCACGCCTCATTCGCCATTGGCCACCAAAATCCGCACAAATAGGCAATATCCGGTGCACACAATGGGCGTGCCCAATTTATCGCGCAACGACAATTATTCGTCAATAGACCGGATACAAATGACTGCTCAGGGCGATTAGCGGTCTCTCCGCACTCCCGATACCGTTTGCGCCACTTGATAAACGGTCCGCACGCTGACACCCAGGGCAGATGCGACGTCAGCGGGACGTTCCCCTCGCGTGAGCCGTTCAATCAATAGCTCTCGACCTTATAGCGTCAGACGGGCATTCTTGTGCATGTTCATTCGGTTCTGCTCTGAGAAGCTTCTTTTATTGCAAACATCAAATTCTCAGAGTGGGATCGAATGAACAACGTCTTGAGAACTCACATCTAGCTAACTTCTAGGTAACACATTGCCGTGGTATGTGGCGCTACTTTATGAGACGGTATGATTGGGTATAATGCCTATTAATTAAGGATCATATAGAATTATAGGACATTGATGTTCTGACGCGGTTAGCGCTGATAAAGATAGTTATATGACTACGGATCAGGAGGTTGGGGATTCGAGTCCTCCCGGGCGCGTCATTCTTTCAATGACGGGTCCAAATGGATGGCGACGGCGCGAAGACCGCCGCGCTCCATATGCAATATATTTGTTCGCCTAGTTGGTCCTCAATTGCCGTGGCTGGAAGGTGAACAGATCGGGGTCTTTGGGATCGACGAGGACCTGTATCCAACCGCTTCTGGGCCAGCCAAAGGTTTCAACACGTGTAAAGTTGGAGACAAAACCTTTGGTTTTCGGATTGAACAGTGGCCTGTTTATGCGAAAATAGTGGTTATCGCCGTGCATCAATACGGTCGGCTTTTTGAATGTCGCCAATTCCTCTAAAAGAATCTGGTGAAATTCGTCATATCCATAGCGCTTTAGCTTTGGCTTTTTGGGTGCCCGAATGCCCAGTGCGCCAACCGGCCGAAAAAATCGCCCGAGCGTCCGGCCTTTCCACGCGCCCTCAAAAGCAGGATTAGCTTGCGTGATCAGGACCAGACCTAGGCTGTTATCCGACCTAGCCTTGGCAAAGGCTTTCTTCACCCATGCAGTATTCGCCTTCGTACGTTCGGTAAACTCAGCGCTCGGCTTGGGCTTTTTGCCCATATTATTGTTGCTGCCGACGGTGTGGATGGTGGCAAAGGTCACGCCGCCATGGGACCAAGTCAAGTTCTCGACGAATTTGCCGAAGCCCGCATCGCCCGCCTGGCTGGTGACCGGCATTGTTCTCTGGCCCATGGATTTGCCTTTCGGATAAAACATGGCGCGCACCAAGGCGAGCGCGTCCAGGGGATTGACTTTTCGCGCCTTCAATTTTCCGCAATCGGTCCAGTCGTTGTCGCCCGGCGTCAGCAGGAACGGATGTTTCGACGTGTCGAAGAATCCGCGCACTTTTTTGAAATTTTCCTCGACGCACGGCATCGAGAATCGCTTTGGATTTCGATTGTAGGGGCGCGGATCAATCTCGAAGTCGCCAATATGAACAACGAACGCCAAATCTGCGTTGTTCATCTCGGCAATAACTTTGGGAAATTCCTTTTCCTGTTTAAGGGAATAGGGCGTATCGCCGATGATGCCGAACTCGAATTTCGCCGCTTGGGCGCTTAACTCCGGCGCACCAACAGCCAACAATGCCATGACCGGCAACGAGCCTGCCACCGAGGACAAAATGAATTTGGTATGCCCGCAAAATAACCGACGCGTTCGTTCTAGCATTTCTCGTTCCGCCCTTAGATTACGTTGATTGAATAATTGGATGGCGTAGCCGGAGAACTATAGGCCAATCAGGAAACGGGACCTAATAGAAACGAGCAGCCCGGATCCCGCCGGACTGCCCGTTATAACATTAGGAAATTTCTGGAGAGCAAGCCGCGGTCTAAGGGTTTCCCGGATCGGTTGCAAAATAGAATGCCGCCGCTTCGCCGCGGCCGGGCAGCTTTACGCCGATAATATTGTCCTTCTGGTCCACATAGAACAGTCCATCGGAAATACAGTCGTGATTTTTCGTCTGTGCCTCAGGGTGCTCATGCTAGCGGTAAAAACCTGTTGGCTGACGGCTTCGAATTTAAACATAACGCCTCCAAATTGAAGGCGCCTTTCGTTGCGGTGGCGCGGCTCGATGCATCGACGGTGGCGGGCGAGGTCCGGGCGTTCCTGTGGCGCTCGGTCGCCGACATTCTCCTTCTCACCTTCGTCGTGACGTTGGCCACGCTGGCGGTCCTCAGCGCCCTCGTGCTGGTCCCCATCGTCCGGCTCCGCCGCCATCTCGAGGCCGCCGGGCGCAACCCGGAACAGACCGAAGCCTATACCATCGACACTGGCCAGAATGACGAAATGGGCGAAGTTACGCGCCTTCAACGGTATGGTACGCCGCTTGACGCAGAGCATCGCTAGCATGCGCGCCCATGAAAATGAACTGGAATTTGCGAAATACGCAGCCGAGCCGCCAACCGGGCGAAATCCGAATTTCTGTCCTCCATGAGCCATGAATTGCGGACGCCGCTCAACGCCATCATCGGTTTTTCCCAGTTGCTTGAAATCAATCCCGAGGAACCGCTTTCCGAAAAACAGCGCGAACATACCTGCCATGTCATCAGCAGCGGCGAGCATCTTCTCGGCCTCATCAATCAGGTGCTGGAACTTTCCAAGATCGAAACCGGGGTTATCGATGTCTCCATGGAAGACGTCGAGGCCCAGGAGGTCATCAGCAACAGCCTCGATATTGTCCATGTGTTGGCGGAAGAAAAAGAGGTGCAAATAGACAATCGCACGAAGAGAAAACTATTGCCGCAATTGCGCACCGACCGCAGCCGCTTGCTTCAGATTCTGCTTAATCTTTTATCCAATGCCATTAAATATAATCGCACCGGCGGCCGGGTATCGGTGGATGCCGAAGAAGTGAAAGGCGGTTTTTTGCGGATCCGCATTACCGATACCGGGCCCGGTATTCCTAAGTCGAAACATGCCGGATTGTTTGAGCCGTTCAACCGGCTTGGCCGCGAGGCTGGTGAAATCGAAGGCACCGGGATCGGTCTGACCATTACCAAGCAGATCATCGAATTGCTTGGCGGTGATATCGGTATCGAAAGCGAAGCCGGCACCGGCGCCTCGTTCTGGATCGATCTGCCCATCGTTCAAAACCGCTGAGCTTTCTCTGCTTGCCGCGGGCCTGCCGGCCCCCGAAACACGGGCATTTGACTTGGCTTGATCGGGCAAAAGCGGATATCGTCAGGCGCGACAAAAGGAGCCCCGATTTGCCCGACGATATCCGCAGCCAGCCATCGCTGGCCGGTGATAAGTTCCAGAATTCCGCCATCACCGCCGACGGCGCCAAGCGCGCCTCGGTTGCCCTTCGCCGCCTGAATACGGTGTGGTTCAATACCGGAACCCTCTGCAACCTCACCTGCGTGAACTGTTATATCGAATCGAGCCCCATAAACGACCGCCTGGCCTACATCACCGCCGATGAAGTGCGCGTCTACCTGGATGAGATCGACGCGCAAAACCTGGGCGTCCGCGAGATCGGGTTTACCGGCGGCGAGCCGTTTATGAACCCCGAAATTATCCCAATGCTGGCGCTCGGCCTGGCGCGCGGGTTCGACGTGCTGGTGCTGACCAACGCCATGTTGCCCATGCAACACAAAAAGGATCCGCTCCTAGGGCTGCTGGACCAATATGGCGCAAAGCTCAAACTGCGGATCTCGGTCGATCATCATACCAGCCGGCGCCATGAAGAGTTGCGCGGCGCCGGAAGCTGGGCGCCGATGATCGCCGGACTCAAATGGCTGGCGGCCAATGGATTTGATATCGCCGCCGCCGGGCGCAGCCGCTGGGACGAGGATGCGGGCCCGGCGCGCGCCGCCTACGCCAAGCTGTTCCAATCCCATGACATCCCAATCGACGCCGAAGATCCAATAGCGCTGGTCCTGTTTCCGGAGATGGACGCCACCCTGGACGTACCGGAAATCACCACCGCCTGCTGGGAAATCCTCGGCGTATCGCCCGACGCCATGATGTGCGCCACATCGCGCATGGTGGTCAAAGAAAAAGGCGCTACGCCTAAGGTGATGCCCTGCACCTTGCTGCCCTATGACAGCGCCTTTGACATGGGACCGGATCTGGCGTCATCAATTGGCGCGGTGCCCCTCAACCATCCCCATTGCGCCCGCTTCTGCGTGCTTGGCGGCGGCTCCTGCAGCGCTCCGCAATGAGCGGTTTGGCGGAATTGGACCTGGGCGGGTTTACCGAGGCGGTCCTGGTCTTCGGCGGCCCCTACGGAAATCTTGAAGCCATGAACGCGGTTCTGGCCGAGGCGCGGCGCCTGCAAATTCCAACCCAGCGCATGATCTGCACCGGTGATGTGGCCGCTTATTGTGCCGATCCGGTGGCCACAATCGAAGCCTTGCGGGCCGCCGGCGTCACCACCCTGATGGGCAATTGCGAAGAAGCCCTCGGGTTCGGCGGCGATGACTGCGGCTGCGGCTTTGAAGCCGGCAGCGCTTGCGATCTTTTGGCCGATCACTGGTACCGCTACTGCAGCGCGGCCCTCAATGAAGATTGCCGCGCCTGGATGCGCCAATTGCCGCGCCGCATCCGCCTGACAATCGGCGGTGCCCGATTGCTGGTGGTGCATGGCGGTGTCCGCGGCATCAACCGGTTCCTGTTTGCGTCCTCCGCTGCCGCTGATTTTGACGGCGAAATGGCGGCGGTTGCCGCCGACGGTATCTTCGCCGGCCATTGCGGCATCCCGTTTACCCGAACCGGTGCGCAGTTTTGGCACAATGCCGGCGCCATCGGCATGCCCGCCAACGACGGCACGCCCCGGGTCTGGTACAGCTTGGCTGTCCCCGAATCCGGTGGTTTGCGCCTGGAACATCGGGCGCTTTGCTACGACCACGCCGCCGCCGCCGGCAAAATGCGGCGCGCCGGGCTGCCCGGCGGCTATTGCGATTGCCTGGCCAGCGGCCTCTGGCCGAGCCTCGACGTTTTGCCCGAATCCGAGCGCCGACATACCGGCCGCGCCCTTGGCGAAGCCGTCTTCCATTGGCAACCGTCGCCCGTCGATGCCTGAATAATACCTCAGATCCGCCCCCTTTCGGCCATCATCACCGGCCACATTCCCGCCCCATCGACACGCAAACTGGCAAGGAGCGGCAGGATGATTTTTGCGACCAACAAATTTGCTCTCGGCGCGCTGATGGCCGGCGAAATAGTAATCTTGAGCGCCTGCGGCGCCAATTTCGATTACGAGGGCCTCCGCCAAAGCCAGGTTACCGGCCAGGAATTCGGCGCCGCCCTTAGCCGTGCCTATAAAGAGCTGGCCCTTTATGAAGCGGATCAGATGTATGATTGGGCCGACGCGGCCCGCTATGGCAGCAAATCCCTGGCCGCCCGAGGCGGCCAAACCGTGCGCCCCGACCGGCTCGATCAGCGTCGCTTGCCCGCCAGCGCGAAACCCATATTGGCCGCCGCGCTTGGACGCTTGACCAGGGCGCTCGAAAATGGCGCGGCGGTGCGTTGGCCCCAGGTGACAGCGGACGCCCAATCGGGCTTTGATTGCTGGATGGAACAGCAGGAGGAAATAATTCAAGCCGATCACATCGCCAGATGCCGGGGCAAGTTTCATGGCGCCATGGCCAAGATCGATACCGCCTCTCGCCAAACCACCCGCCAAACAACGATCCTCTATTTCAATTTCGACAGCGCCAGGCCGGCGGCGGATGCCGGACCCGCGCTGGACAATATCGTGGCCGCCTACCGGTCCGGCGCGCCGGTCACGATCGTCTTGAGTGGCCATGCGGACCGGGCCGGGCCGGCGTCCTATAACCGCGCCTTGTCGCGGCGCCGGTCGGAAGCCGTGCGCCACGCCTTGATCGAACGGGGAATCCCCATCCAATTGATATCGCAATTTGCCTTCGGCGAAGAGCGGCCCCAAGTCGCGACCACCGACGGCGTTCCGGAAGCGCGTAACCGGCGCGTCGAAATCCGTTTCGCAAATTCGAATAGCCTTTAATTATCAATCACTTATGCAGTATTATTCAATCATTACCAGCCATCTGGAGGCGATGCAAAAAGTGTGTTCGCGGCCCATCAAAAGTGCTAGACACTAAGGATGAGCGAAGAAGAAGATGCCTATAGCGAAATAACCCGATCCATCCGCGTTTCGGTGGACCCATTCTATTTGGACGACCAATCGGTGCCGGAAGATTTTCATTACGTCTGGGCCTACCATGTGCGTATCGAAAATATGGGCGGCGAGACTGTGCAATTGCTGCGCCGCCATTGGCAAATCACCGATTCCAAAGGCCGCATCGAAGAGGTGCGCGGCGAAGGGGTTATTGGCGAGCAACCCATCTTGGAGCCTGGGGACTCCTTCGAATATACCTCCGGCGCGCCGCTGTCCACGCCGTCTGGATTCATGACCGGCACCTACCAGATGGTGACCGAGGCCGGCGACCCTTTTTCCGTATCGATACCGACATTTTCCCTGGATTCGCCCCACGATTTGAGCATCGTCAACTGATCGGCGGGGCCGCGGGCGCTTCGGGCTGGCACAATGGTTAAAAATCGGTATGCTAGCGGAATTCCCGTGAACGCCAATTAACAGCCTCCGGTCGTTTGGCCGGAGCTTGCTTTATTGGAACGGATTGGAAATGGCCAAGGAAAAATCATTGAGCCTCGTCGATGGCGAGGAGGCTGAAAAAGGTCCGGGTAAACCGAGCCGCGAGGAAGCCGAAGAAGCGGTGCGCACATTGGTGCGCTGGGCCGGCGACGATCCCACGCGGCCCGGTCTTCTAGGGACGCCCGACCGGGTGGTCCGCGCCTATGAGGAATATTTTCAAGGCTACAACGAGGATCCCTACGAACTGCTCGACCGCACCTTCGACGAAACCGATGGCTATGACGAGATCGTGGTCTTGAAGGACATCTCCTTCGCCTCCCATTGCGAGCACCATATCGCGCCCATAATCGGCAAAGTTCACGTCGCCTACCTTCCCAATATCAAGGTTGTCGGAATCTCCAAGCTGGCCCGGCTGGTCGAAACCTATAGCCGGCGTTTGCAGATTCAGGAAAAGATGACGGCGCAAATCGCCAACACCCTGGACCAGGTGCTGCATCCGAAGGGCGTTGCCGTGGTGATCGAGGCGGCACACGAATGCATGACCACGCGCGGCATCGACAAGCCCGGCGTCAATATGGTTACCAGCCGCATGATCGGTGCGTTCCGCGACGATCCCTCGACGCGGCGGGAATTTCTGGCCATGATCGGCCGAAGCGGAAATTAAACCGGCCACCGGGGATCGACGGCTAGACCCGGGCGGTGGAGGTGATCGGTGTTCGATTTCCGACCCATATTCCTGATCCTTGGTACTTTGCTGACGACGCTCGCCATCGTCATGGCGGTGCCCGCCGCCGTCGATGCGGCCGCCGGCAATCCCGATTGGCAGGTGTTCGCCGTGGCCGCCGGGGTGACTTTGTTTATCGGCGTTTCCCTGGCGCTCACCAGCCGCGCCGGCGGCGCCACCTTGAGCCCGCGCCAGGCCTTCATTCTCACCACGCTGAGCTGGATTGTGCTGACCGTGTTCGCGGCGCTGCCCTTTGCCTTTTCCCAGCTCAACCTCAGCTTCACCGACGCCTTCTTCGAGGCCATGTCCGGCATCACCACC
Source organism: Rhodospirillales bacterium (assembly GCA_046582475.1). GTDB lineage: Bacteria > Pseudomonadota > Alphaproteobacteria > Rhodospirillales > UBA2165. Next base: position 10,336 of record JAYGEH010000376.1, on the reverse strand, counting down.
ACCGGCGCCACGGTCATCCAGAATTTGGACACCGTGCCGCCTGGGCTATTGCTGTGGCGCGCGCTGCTGCAATGGCTGGGCGGCATCGGCATCATCGTCATGGCGCTCGCGGTCCTGCCCATGCTGCGCGTCGGCGGCATGCAATTGTTTCGCATGGAATCTTCGGATCAGTCGGAAAAAGCCTTTCCCCGCGCCGCCCAGGTGGCTGCCGTCATCGGCATTATTTATCTCGGCCTGACCGCCATTTGGGCGGGCGCCATGTGGCTGGCCGGCATGAGCGGTTTCGATGCCATCGCCCACGCCATGACCACCATCGCCACCGGCGGCTTTTCCACCCACGATGCCTCCATCGGCCATTACAATAGCGCCGCCATCGACACCATCATCACCCTCGGCATGATCATGGGCAGCCTGCCGTTCCTGTTGTACCTGCTGGCGATCCAGGGCAACCCCGGCCGATTGTTCCGGGATTCCCAGGTGCAGTGGTTTCTGACCACGCTGATTGTGGTCATCGCCCTGGTCGGCGGCTGGCTTTGGCTGGGCCAGAATATCGACCCGGTGCAGTCCCTGCGCCTGGCCTCGTTCAACGTGGTTTCGATCATGACCGGCACCGGCTACGCCACCGCCGGGTTCGATAACTGGGGATCGTTCGTGCTGCCCATATTCTTTTTCATCATGTTCGTCGGCGGCTGCGCCGGATCGACCACATGCGGCATCAAGATATTCCGCTTTCAGGTGATCTATGCGGCGGCGCGCACCCAGTTCCAAAGCCTGGCCCAGCCGCACGGCGTGTTCATCCCCTATTACAACCGCAATCCGATCCCGGACGAAGTGACCAATTCGGTGATGAGCTTTTTCTTCGTTTTTGGCGCCACCTTCGCCGTGCTGGCGATGCTGCTGGCCATGCTCGGCCTCGATTTTCTGACCAGCGTGTCGGCGGCGGCATCGGCGATTGCCAATGTGGGGCCGGGCCTGGGCCCAGTGGTCGGGCCGGAAGGCAGTTACACGTCCCTGCCGGTGGCCGCCAAATGGATCCTGTCGGTGGGCATGCTGCTCGGCCGGTTGGAGCTGTTTACCGTCATGGTCCTGTTTACCCGGACATTCTGGAGGGCCTGATGGCAGGCACCCCCGCCCCCGAAGTGATCCAGCCCGCCGACATGCTGGGCCGCCTGGTGGCCTTCAATACGGTCTCGGCGCATTCCAACATTCTGCTCATCGACAGCGTCGCGGACTATTTGTCGGGCCACGGCATCGAAGCTCAGACCCAGGTATCCGCCGATGGCGCCAAGGCCGATCTGATCGCCACCATCGGACCGGCGGAGCCGGGCGGCGTGATCCTGTCGGGCCACACCGACGTGGTGCCGGTGGAGGGCCAGGATTGGCAAGGCGATCCCTTTACCATGACAGCGCGGGACGAGCGCCTCTATGGCCGCGGCACCGCCGACATGAAGGGCTTTATCGCCGTCGCCCTGGCGCTGGTGCCGGAATTTCTTAGCCTCGGGCTGCGCCGCCCCCTGCATCTGGTTTTATCCTACGACGAAGAGGTCGGCTGCCTTGGCGCGCCGGGCCTGATCAAGCGCTTCCAGCGGGATTTTCCGGATGCGAGCGCGGCGATCATCGGCGAGCCGACAAACATGAAACTGGCCAACGCCCATAAGGGTATATCGGCGTTTGAGACCCGCATCACCGGTAAACCGGCGCATTCGTCCAACCCCGATGCCGGTGTCAGCGCCATTTCGGCGGCCGCCGAACTGATCGGATTTCTCGAATCCCTGAGTGCCGATTTCAAATCCCGGGGCGGCGATCCCCGCTTCACGCCGCCGCACGCCACATTGTCGGTAGGCACCATGGTTGGCGGCAACGCCATCAACATCATCGCCGAAAATTGTGTATTGGGGTGGGAGTGCCGTTCGGTCACCGGCGACGAGGCCGACGAAGCGCTAGCGCGAACCCAAAATTACTGCGCCGAAACCCTATTGCCGACGATGCGCCGCCGCGCGCCGGAGGCGGCCATCGAAACAAACCGCCTGGCCAACGTGCCGCCCTTGCGCGCCGGCGGCACCAACGCGGCCGAAGAACTGGTGCGCCGCCTCACCGGCCAGAACGAGGCCGGGGTAATATCTTTTGCCGCCGAGGCCGGATTGTTCCAAGAAGCCGGCATCGACGCGGTCATCTGCGGACCCGGCTCCATCGATCAGGCGCACCAGGCCAACGAATATATCGAGATTGCGCAACTGGACGCCTGCGCCGCGTTCCTGCGCAAACTAGCCAATTGGGCGGCGGGCGCGTGATCGTTAGGGCCTGAATTCCGCCGCGCCGGTGCCTTATAACAAGGATCAGTGATCATGACCGATAGAGACGGCCTAGCAACGTTTTCGGCAAGGAGCGTGCGCCGTGGCGATGCGGGGCATCGGAAGGCGTGCGCGACGCTGCCCGAAAGCCTTGGCTGGCCGCCGTTGCGGTCGCCCATGCAGCCCGCCGGAGGGCGTCAGAAGCGCTGGCCGATGCCCCGCATCGCCGGCGCGCTTCTTCCTACCCGGCGGACCGCATGGGTGATCTCTATGGGTCATGATCACTGATCCTTGGTATTACCCTGCTGATCCGCCGGACTGCTGCAGCACGATAACGCCAAGCACGACCACCAATGCCGAGACCAGGCGCCAGCGCCCGCCATCCTCGCCGAGGAACCGCATGCCGATCACCGCGGCGAAGACGACGCTGGTCTCGCGCAACGCCGCCACGGAAGCCATGGGCGCCACGCTCATGGCCCAAATGACGATGCCGTAGGCCAGGATGGCAATAACCCCTCCGCCGACGCCGGCCTTCCAGACCATCCCCAGCGACGGGTAAAATGCGCGCCGGCGGATCGCCATGGCCGCCGGCAGGATCAGGATTGCGGTCAAGAAAAACATCCAGGCAATGTAGGCGACCGTCTGACCGCTCAATCGCACGCCCAGGCCATCGGTAAAAGAGTAGAGGCTGATCAATAGTCCCACGAACAAAGCCTGGGCGGTGGCCAAGCGTCCACGGGATTGCCTCGACCGGCCGCCGCCAGATAGGCTGATGATGCCGGCTCTGATCAGCGCGATGGCGCCGATGCCGACCGCTGTAAGGCGTTCACCGGCGAAGACGGCGGCCTGCAAATATATCATGATCGGCGCCGATCGCCGGGCGATGGGGTAGGTCTGCGACAAATCGCCGGAAGCCAGCATGCGGGCAAGCGCCAGCCCATATAAAGCATGAATCGCGGCCGAGATGGCAATGTAGGGCCAGCTTGCAACCTGAGGCAGTGGCAACAGAAACAGCAACGGTACAGAAATCAGCCCGCCGGTTGCGAATACCAATGCCATGGAAACCACCCGGTCGCCGGCGCTTTTGACCGAGGCGTTCCAGCTCGCATGCAACACAGCCGCCGCCAGAACCATTGTGAATACCAACGCGCTCACAGGCGTTTCCCTTGAGGCCGGAGTTTCACCACCAGTTTCCATTCCGTCGCTGATTGGCGTGAGTTTCTATATCGCGCGGAACCGCCGGGGTCACGCGCCAGGGCCCGGCGCTAGATCATTGCGGCTTGAATCGCGACGGGCTATCCTTTGCCCACGAACGGGTTTCAACAGGGGAGCAGCATCATGGGCAGACCGACCATCCGGCATATCGCCATCAAGACCGCGGACCCGGAAAAGCTGGGCAAATTTTACGCCGACGTGTTCGATATGGATATCATCCTGCGTTCCGAAGACGGCGCCGGCGGCGTCTTTGTTTCCGACGGCTACCTGACCATGGCGCTGTTGCCGCTCACCTTGGAAGGCAGCGGCTCGGCGGGGCTCGATCATTTCGGCTTCGCCATCGACGATACCGACTCCATCTCGGAAAAACTGGTGGCGGCGGGCCTGCCGGCGCCGGCGATGCGTCCCTCGAACCGGCCGTACGCGGAAAAAAGGGGCATGGACCCGGACGCCAACCTGTTCGATCTTTCCGAACATGGCTATTCGAACGCCGAATACCGGGCCGACCGGGAAGCCAAAAAGAAGACAAAAGTCGAAGCCTGAGGAGATCGTTCGTGGTGTTGATGGACATATGCCCGTGTAACGGCTTGACCGTAACGGACATCGAAATCGCCATCGCCGCCGGCGCCGGCACCCTGGATGCGGTGTTCGAGTTTCACGATATGATCACCTATTGCGGCTGCTGCCTGATCGATATCGACCGTTTCCTGTTTCCATCGGACGAATGATCCGCGCGTGCCTCGTGAATACCGTCATCATATCCGCCGCCGATACAGGATTTTTCGGGCTGCTTTCCGGCCTGGTCAAATCGATCCGGGCAACCCAGCCGGAGCCGTTTCCCTTCTGTGTCCTGGATTGCGGGCTGGAGCCCGATCAGCGCGGCTGGCTGGCGGCCTTAGATGTGGCGCTGGTGGAGCCCGGCTGGGATTATACCGGCTTTGAGGCTCCGGGTCCCTGGTTCAAGGCGATGACCGCGCGCCCGAACCTGCCCAAATGGGTGCCGGGTTATGAGATGTATTTCTGGATCCATGCCGATTGCTGGGTCCAGGACTGGGCGGGCCCGCAAAAAATCCTCGACGCCGCCGCCGAGGCGGGCGTCGCCGCCGTTACCGAAAGCGACAACGCCCACCCGGTGACCATCGGCCCGGACCCTGACCGCCACATGGCAAAATTCAAGGACTGGAACCGGGCGATCATCGGCTCCTATTTCGGGCCCGAAATCGCGGAGGAAATCGGCGCGGCACCGCTGAACAATTGCGGCGTGTTCGCGGCCACGGCGGCGAGCCGGCTCTGGGCGGTGTGGGACGAGGCCATGGAGGCGGCGCTGGCCTCTGGTGCGCCGGACAAGTTTTTTGCGGAGCAATGCGCCTTTAACGTGGCGCTGCGGGCGCGCGGCGTGCCATTCGCCAACCAGCCGGCCTGGTGCAATTGGGCTTGCAACCGGGCCTGGCCCATGATCAACAACGCCGGCCAGCTTGTCGAACCGGTCTTCCCGCACCGGCCCTTTGGCATCGTGCATATGACCGGCGAGACGAAGAAGGGCAGGCATAATCTTCCCGTGCAAGGCGGCGGCACCGAGATGCGCAGCCTCGAATATCCAGGACGGTGACGGTGATGCGAAATCGGGAGGGATAACGTTGAGCACATCCAAGCAATTGCATCTGGGCGCCTTCATGCGCCCGGTCAGCATCCACACCGGCGCCTGGCGCTATCCGGGCGGCACGCCCGACGCCAATTTCAATTTCGAGCTTATCAAAACTTGCGCGCAGACCCTGGAGCGCGGCAGGTTCGACGCGTTCTTTATGGCCGATCATCTGGCCGTCCTCAATATGCCGGACGATGCGCTCAAACGCAGCGCCACCGTCACCTCGTACGAGCCAATGACGCTGTTAAGCGCGCTGGCCATGGTGACCGATCATCTCGGGCTGGTGGCCACCGGCTCGACCACCTACGAGGAGCCCTATCATGTGGCCCGGCGCTTCGCGTCCCTCGATCATATCTCGGGCGGGCGCGCGGGCTGGAATATCGTCACCACGTCGAACCCCGACGCCTCCATGAATTTCGGCCGCGAAGAGCATTTAGAACATTCCGAGCGCTATGCCCGCGCCCGCGAGTTCTACGATGTTGTCACCGGCCTTTGGGACAGCTGGGCCGATGACGCCTTTGTCCGCGATGTGGATGCCGGCATCTTCTCGGATTTGGACAAGATGCATGTGCTCGACCACAAGGGGAAATATTTGAGCGCCCGGGGGCCCTTGAATATCGGCCGCCCGGTGCAGGGCTGGCCGGTGATCGTGCAGGCCGGCGCATCGGAAGCCGGGCGCCAACTGGCCGCCGAGACCGCCGAAGCCGTGTTCACCGGACAAAGCGATATCACTGCCGGCCAAGCCTTTTATGCCGACGTCAAGGGCCGCATGGCCGCCGCCGGGCGGCAGCACGATCACATGAAAATCCTGCCCGCCTGCATGGTGGTCATCGGCGACAGCCTGGATGAAGCCAAACAAAAACGGGCGCGCCTCGACAGCCTGGTCCATTACGAAAGCGCCATCGCGTCCCTTTCCATCGCCCTCGGCCACGATGCGTCCGGCTTCGATCCCGATGCGCCCCTGCCCGATATCCCCGAAAGCAACGCCAGCAAGAGCGGCCAGGCGCGGGCCATTGATATGGCCAATCGGGAAAACCTGACGGTTCGGCAACTGGCGCAGCGGCTCGGCGGTTACTCGGGCATGGCCATGCTGGGCACGCCCGAAATGATCGCCGACGAGATGGAGGAATGGCTGGAGACCGAGGCCTCGGACGGCTTCACGGTGATGTTCCCCTACCTTCCCGGCGGGCTCGATGATTTTGTCGATAGGGTGGTGCCGGTATTACAGGACCGCGGCCTGTTCCGGCGCGAATATGAAGGCGTAACTTTACGCGAAAATATGGGACTGCCGCGTCCCGAGAACCAGTTTTTCGGGGGCGGGTGATCGCCGCATAGGCTGGTCTCGCCCCTGGACACTCATCGGATCGATAGCGTCCAAATCCGGGGTGTAGTCGTTCAATTCGACGACGCGGCGTTGCGGTCGCGCACGAAAACCCGGTAGAGGCCCCGGCCGGCGGGCAAACGGTCCCAACAGGGAAGGCCGTTGTCTTTCATGAACGGCGCGGCGCCCGATGAATCTTCGACGCTGAGGGCGATGGGATCGTCGCTGCCAGTCTCCAGCATATTTTGATCGTTCGGCGCATCGCCATGTTTCCAGGATTTGCGGTCGGTGCCTTCCTCGGCTTCCTGAAGCCGGTCGATTCCGATGGACACATAGTCTAGGCGCCGGACCTTTCTATCCGTTAACTCCGTTGGAGAATTTTACCGCGCCACGCATCCTGGCAGCACCGATAGCGGGGTCAAAAGCCTGGCTTGGTAAACCGGAGTAACGGTCGATTCACGATTTTGGGATATAGTGTTCCCCATGCGCCGTAAATTCAAATACTTGGCTCCAAGTTCGTTGCGCGCCCTATTCGTAGGTTTGGCGCTTGGCATCGGTCTCGGGCTTTGGGCGGACACCGGCGGCGCTTCGGCCGCCGCCATCGGCAGCGCCAAGCAGATCGTCAACAAGGTGTTCGGCAGAACCCTCACCCGCACCATCCGCGCCGGCGAGGCTATGAACGCCAACCAGCGCATCCGCACCGGGCGCGACAGCGCCGCCGATATCCTATTCCTCGACGACACCACCCTGTTCGTGGGCGAGCTTACCAGCTTGGTGCTGGACGAATTGGTCTACGACGCCGCCGCGGCGAAGGTTTCGGGCTCGCTGGAGTTGCTGAAAGGGATCCTGCGTTTCGCCTCGGCGCCGTTGGTCCAGGTGGATTTGAATATCAAAACCGTTCATGGCGGCTTCGGTATTCGCGGCACCGCGTTCGATCTGTTGACCAGCGCCGCCGCAACCGAAATCGCCGTTCACGAAGGCCAGGTTGCCATCCAGACCCCGTTCGGCAACGCCAATGTGGGTGCCGGCGAGGTTTACCAATTGACCGCGGCGGCGGGGCCGGCGGCATTGGCCGAAACCTCGCCCGGCATGCAGCGGTCGGTGGCCAAGATGCTCAGCCTGTTGGATGCCGCCAGGGACGAGCCCATGCGCTCGAAAGCGGCGGCGGCTGAAAAGGCAAAGACCCAGGAAAAAGCCAAAGTGAAAACCGCCGCGAAACAAGAACCAAAAACCGAAACCGTGGCGGCGCTTGCCCAAGACCAAACCGCCCTCAAAAAAGCGGTCCAGGGCAAAAATCCGGCCAACCTGATCTATCTGGATACCACCGCCGGGCTTCTGGTCATCGAAACCCTGCCCAAATTGGCGCCCGCGCATGTGCGCCGTATCAAGGATCTGGTGCGCGCCAAGTTTTACGACGGGCTCATATTCCACAGCGTGGTCGCCAATTTCGCCGCCGAGACCGGCGATCCTGCCGGCAGCGGCCTCGGCGGATCGGGGCAACAGCTGGAGGCCGAGTTTTCCGACACCAAGTTCGTGCGCGGCGTGGTCGGCATGAAGCGCAGCCGGGGCGACCAGGACAGCGCCGACAGCCAGTTCTTTATTACCCTCGGTCCGGCCAAGCATCTGGACGGCAAATATACGGCCTGGGGCCGGGTCATCCACGGTATCCGCCATACCGATAAGTTCAAAAAAGGCTCGCCGCCCCGCAATCCGGACCGCATCACCTCCATGCGCCTCGGCACCGACGTGAAATAAGCCGCTTCCTTGAAGCGGCAAATCCCTTGCTCTAAGCTCGCTTCCGGAGCGCGCCAATTGGGCGCGCCATCAGGAGGGATCATGCTCAAGCTCTATGACTTTTTCCGCTCAGGCGCCGCCTACCGCACGCGCATCGCCCTCAATCTCAAGGGCCTCGACTACGAGCAAAGCGCGATCCACCTGACCCGGGACGGCGGCCAGCAATTTTCCGAAGAATATGCCGCCCTTAACCCGCAAAAGCTGGTGCCCACCCTGATCGACGGCGAAACCGTGCTCATTCAATCCATGGCGATCATGGAATATCTGGAGGACGCCTATCCGGAGCCGTCCCTGCTGCCGGACGGCGCCCGGGCGCGGGCGCGGGTGCGCGGCCTTGCCAACATCGTCGCCTGCGACATCCACCCGGTGAACAATCTTCGGGTGCGGCTGTATTTGATCAACGAAATGGGGGTCAGCCGCGACGACCAGAAGACCTGGATCGCCAACTGGATCCATCTGGGTTTCGAAGCTTATGAGGCGCTTTTAGGCGATGCCGCCAGCGGGCGCTTCAGCCACGGCGATTTGCCCGGCATGGCCGATGCCTGCCTGATCCCGCAAGTCGCCAACGCCCGGCTCAACGAGGTGGATATTTCGGCTTTCCCACGCATCCTCGAGATTGACGCCGCGGCCAAGGAGCATCCTGCGTTCGAAGCCGCTTTGCCAGCAAATCAACCTGATGCTGAATAACAAACAGGCTTGAGGTTTTACCCTACCCGGCCCACTCGCTGACCACGCTTTCGGCGCCGACGCGCTTGCGTTCCTGGGGCGCTTCGGTTGCCGATCCGATATGGATAAAGCCGACAATCTCGGTCTCGGCCGCGTGGCCCAGCGCCTTTTTGACCTCGCCGTGGTAGGCCGGCCATTCGGTTATCCACTGGGCCACATAGCCGACGGCGTGGGCGCCGTTGAGAATGTTTTGGCACAAAGCGCCGCAGGACAATATCTGTTCCGTGTGCGGCACCTTGTCGTAGCGTTCCGGGTCCGGATGGAAGGTGATGGCCAGCAATATAGGCGAGCGCTGCGGCCGCTCCCGGTTAAATTCGACCAGATCGTCAGGGGCGTCCGGATTGTCCTCTTTGAACAGTTTGCCATAGAGCGCGCCGAGCTTGGCCTGCGCCTCTTTGCGGATAATCTGGATGCGCCAGGGTCCCACCCGGCCGTGGTCCGGCACGCGCACGCCGGCGGCGATGATGGTGTTCAATTCGTCGTCGCTGGGCCCGGGTTCGGACATGTTGGCGGCAACCACGGAACGCCGCGTGGTGATCAATTCGATGGCGGTTTGGTCGGTATTCGGGGACATGGGGGCTCCAAAAGCTGATTGTCAAATGGCCGTCATAATTTTGGTATAGCATTCCCGCCCGGCGACGGAAAGCTGCCAAGGATCGATCCGAATACTATGGCTCCCCCCAGTAACCTTGGGCTAGAATAGGCAATGCCCGACACTGAGAAGAACAACCAAGCGCACGTCCTCGCCATCGAGGATGACGCCATGCTGTTGCGGGCATTGGGTGATTATTTAATTTTTACCGGCTATCGATTGACACCGATCCACTTTACCGGGCCGCGTACCTTGGATTTGGATGTGTTGCAAGCCTCCGGGGCGCCGCCGGACCTGATCGTCTGCGATTACCAGCTGCCCGGTGATCAAACCGGCATCGACATTATCGCCTCGATCCGGACGTTTTTTGATCGGGAAATCCCGGCGATCCTGTTCACCGGCGACATCAACCCGGTGACCGCCATTAAGGCCGCCCAAATCCCGGCTACAAAAATGCTCCTGAAACCGGTGCCCAAGAAGACCTTGGCGAAAGAAATCGAAGCGCTTCTCAAAGGTTAGCGGTTGCCAGAATGCGGCGGCAAAATTTACGGCGGCGGCTACTTCTTTTTCTTAACAAAGGCCGGCAGGGTGTCGGCGTGGCCGGGATTGTCGATAAAATATTTCATCAACGCGATGGATTCATTTTCGTCCCACTCGGCGCCGCCCTCCATTTTTCCGATCTCGCGGCCTTGCCGGTCAAACAGGAACGTGGTCGGCATGTTTAAGACCCCGAGAGTTTTGGCAACCTTGAC
>JAYGEH010000343.1:0-2919 GCA_046582475.1 Rhodospirillales bacterium | reverse complement strand
GCCAAATTTTTCCGGGTGTGGCGAGGCGTTCTTGGCGGCGGCGTATCCCATGAATGCCGCCACCACCTGGCCGACGCCCGGAACCATGCCGATGCCGGTACCGATCGCGGTGGACCGGCAAATGGTCCTGAAGCAACTTTTGAATTCGGCCCAGGTCAACGCCTGGCCGGTTATCTTCAGATCGGTCGACTTGATGATCCGGGACGCCTTGCGCTCGATCGCGATGAAAATTTCCGGCAGGGCGAAGACGCCGATCAACATCGGCAGAAAAGGAATGCCGGATTCGATTGAAGTGACTCCGAACGAAAAACGCGACAGCGCGCCGATCGGGTCCTGCCCGATCATGGCGAGGAACAGACCCACCGCCAGCATCAGCAGACCCTTGACGAAGACACCGCTGGAGGTCGCCGAGATGATGATCAACGCCAGGAAAATGACGGCGGAAAGCTCGGGCGGCCCCATCATCAGCGCCACCATAGCGATCGGGCCGATCAGGGCGATGGTGACGATGTCGCTTGAAAGATCGCCGAAGACCGAGGAATAAAGGGCCATTTCAAGCGCCTGCCTGCCCTTTCCCTTCTTGGTCAGGGCGGGGCCGTCGAAGGTCGTTGCCACCGCGGCGCCTGTTCCCGGCATGGACACCAGGATGGCCGGGATACTGCCGCCGTAGATGCCGCCCTTGTAAACGCCGATCAGGAACGGAATACCGAGCATCGGTTCGAGAAAGAACGAGACAGGCAGAAGGATCGCCAGCGCCATGAGGGTGGTGAAACCCGGAAGGGCGCCGACGAACATGCCGACGAACAGCCCGCCCGAAATGTAAAAGTACGTATCAATTCGCAACGCCAGGCCAACACCCTCGACAAACGATTCAAACATCCGACAATCCGATTCGATTCTTGTTATTGAATTTGAACACCGGCGTCCTCCCTAGATCAACGACCAGTGGGTCAGCGGATAGATGTCGATGGGAAAGGGTGGAAGCTCGGTCAGAAGCACACGCCGGAACAGGAAGAAAACGGTCATCGGGATGCCGATGCTGACCACGGCCGCGAGAACGTAGTCCCGGTTGCCGAAATAGGTCGACATCACGGCAATCATGGCAGCGCTGCCGACCACAAAACCCAAATTGACCATCAGGGGCACGTAGGCGGCCATCATAACCAGCGTAACGCCCACGTTGGTGATTGCCTCGCGGTCGAGATCGCGCAATTCGTTCCGTTGATGGAGAGAAAAGCTTTTTACCAAAAGCCAGATCCCGAGGAATAGAAACGAAGCCGCAACCACCTGAGGAAACAATTCCGGCGGCAGAGTCGACTGGCTCACACCGAGAACAATCCACGGCTTGTCGATCAGGGTCGGGATCAGCAGAAACAAGATAATGGCGAAGGCGATGAAGAATATCGCCGCCACCGTATTGAAGTTGAACCGGCGCTCCGGCGCCGCCCCATCACCTGTAATTTCCTCCGTCGGCGCCACCTGTCGATTCTCCCGTGTTATCCGAGGCGGTCGGATCGTTGTTTATTTCCCGATTTATACCGGGGAAGACTCGGTCATATCCCGGGCGTTCATGGGCAACGGAACCGGTTGATTTCTCGCCGCCGACAGGTCGGCCGCCATGTAGACCTCCATCACCTTGCGGGCCTGTTCGGGCGTCACCATGACCGGGCGCCCATAGGTCACGGCTTCGAGAAAATGAATCGTTTCGTCGTGCATGGGGCCGGCGAAAACGTGGTCCACCTGTTCGCCGGGCATGGTCGACATGGGATGGACGATGCCGCCGTCCATGGTCGTCAGCATGACGTCCTTGTGGCTGTCGTCGATCATCAGGGCCCCCTTGGAGCCGACGATTTCGATCATCGTGGTCGAGAAATTGGGATAGGCGGGGGGCATGATCCAGCCGGCGCCGACGGTCACGACCGATCCATCGTCCATGGTCACGATGATCCACATGCAATCCTCGACGCCATGGGCCGGCCGCATCACCTTGTTCACCGCCTGGGCATAAACGCGGATCGGCTTGGCCGGTTCCAGACACCAGAGAACGAAGTCCAGATCATGGGTCGCCTCCATGGCGGCAGGCGAAAGCTTGATCCGGCCGCCGATCTTGTTGCCGAGATTGCGGCTGATATTGCGGCTGACCAGGGCGCTGACGGGTTCGCCCAAAACGCCGTCGGCGAAGCTCTTTTTCACATAGACGAACTTCGGATTGAAGCGCTGCGAATAACCGATGGTGAATTTCAGGTTGTCGGCGGTGGCCAGGTCGATCAGCTCGTCGGCTTCCTTCAACGTCAAGGCCAACGGCTTTTCGAGAAAAACGTGCTTACCCGCCTTGAGGCAGTCCCGGGCGATGGGAAAGTGGGTGGTTTCCGGGGTCGCCGATATAATAAAAGCGTCGATGCCCCCGTTGGCCAGGAGCTCCGTGTGATCGGTCGTCGCCGTCTTGGCGCCGGATTCCCTGGCGACCTGGTCGAGACGGCCGGGGTCGATCTCGGCAATATGCAACTCATCCACCAGCGCACTGTTGGCGCAGGTGTTGGCACGAATGCCACCACACCAGCCTGTCCCGATAACGCCAACATTGATCCGTTTCATTATTGTTTTTCCTTATTGTGCCTATTCACCCGCATCCATTTTCCTGAGACCGAGATCCAAATTTTCATACTAAGAGGTCCCAAGTATGAAATAAAATTCAAAATAAGGCTTCCAATATGCTAGTATTGCATAATGGTGGGCGCTGACTACGCTACACCAATCTGGTGACTGGGGAAAACCAACATGAAGCTAAGGCAGCTGGCAGCCCTGCGCGCCGTTGTCACCAGCGGCACCACGACCCAAGCGGCGGATTTGCTGGGCCTGACCCAATCGGCGGTCAGCCGCCTGATTACCCAATTGGAAAGCGAACTGGGCCTCAATATA
>JAYGEH010000333.1:0-5398 GCA_046582475.1 Rhodospirillales bacterium | reverse complement strand
GCGACGATTCCATCCGCCTGCAACTGGCCGAGCGTTTTTTGCAAAAACTGACCGCCTTGGCGGCGCCGGGTACCCGCGTCGTGCTGCCGTCGGATCTGACCGATATCAACGCCATCCTGAAAAGCCTGATCTACACCGGCTTTCGTGCGCCGGCGGAGGCGCCCGATGAGGATCGCTGAGAAACGCTAGGAGACGCCAAGTTTCCGCCGGGCCGCCCAAAGCCGGTAGCCGAGCAGCAATGCGATACAGCCGCCATAGATAAACGGGCGCGAGAAATCGGCGCGGATCATCATGATGAAATGGATCAGCCCGAGCACCGAAATGCCGTAAATCAGCATGTGCAGCCGCCGCCAGTTGCGCCCGCCCATGCGCCGGATCATGCCCCGGGTGGAGGTCGCGGCAAGGGCGCTCAGCAGCACCAGGTTGATCACGCCGATGGTGATGAACGGCCGTTTCGCCACATCGACCAAAAACTCGTCCAAATTGAATTGCAGGTTCACGAACGCATAGTTGGAGACGTGCAGCAAAACATAGAAAAAGGCGAACAAGCCGATCATGCGGCGGTACGCAATCAGCTCGTTGATGCCCAATAGTTCCCGCGCCGGGCGGACGCTCAAGGTCACGATGATCAGGATCAGCGCCCAATCGCCCAATTCCCGGTCCAGTTTCTGCACCGGATCGTTGGTCAGGTAGCGGGTGCCGAGGATCGTATCGGAATAAAGCGCAAACAGGAGCCAGGCGAGCGGCAGAAGAGCGATAAGGAAAACGAGCGGCTTGAATATCCGGCGGGAGGTTTTTCGCGATAATTTGGCCGCCATGATCGCTCAATAATTTTTAATCAGGTCCATGCCCGCATAGAGGCTGGCCACTTCCTCGGCATATCCATTGAACATTTTGGTTTCGGCGCGGGGCGCGAACATGGCCTTGAGGCCGCCCTCGCCGGTGATCACCCGTTCGCGCGCCTGGCTCCAGCGCGGATGGCTGCGCTCCGGATTGACGTTGGAATAAAATCCATACTCGCTTGGCGCCTGGATATTCCAGGTGGCCGGCGGCTGTTTCTCGACAAAAGTGATTTTGACGATGGATTTGATGCCCTTGAAACCATATTTCCAAGGCACCACCAGGCGTATCGGCGCGCCGTTCTGGTTGGGGATCACTTCGCCGTGGATGCCGACGGCCAAGAGGGTCAGGGGGTGCATGGCCTCGTCCATGCGCAGGCCCTCCAAATAGGGCCAGGGCAGGGCGGGCGATTTTTGCATGGGCATCTGCTCGAAATCGACTAGGGTCTCGAAGGCCACGTATTTGGCTTTCGAGGTGGGATTGAAACGTTTTAGCACGCTGGCCAGGGGAATGCCGATCCAGGGGATCACCATCGACCAAGCCTCGACGCAGCGCATGCGGTAGATGCGTTCCTCCAACTGGTGCGGTCCGATCAGCTCGTCCACATCGAAGGTTCCGGTTTTCTCCGCATGGCCGGCGATCTCCACCGACCACGGTTTTGGGCGCAAGGTATGGGCGTTGCGATGCGGGTCGGTCTTGCCGGTGCCGAATTCATAGAAATTGTTGTGCGACGTGATGCCGTCCAGGGTGGTCGGCTTTTCCGCCTCGCCCCATTTCGTCTTCTTGACGTTTTCGAGCCGCAGGCCGGCAAAGGCCGGCCCGGCGAAGGTGGGCAGCAGTGCCGCGCCGCCAACCGCCGCCGCCGCCATAAAGGCGCGGCGATTGAGGATGGCTTCTTTGGTGGTGATTTCCGACGGGTTCACATCGGAGGCTTTTTTGATTCAGATTAACATGCGGCATCTCCCGCTGATTGGAATGAGGAATATACGGGCCTAAACTGATCAATGCATATCTGGCGCCATTATTCCAACTCGCCCCCCGAATATGAATTGAATTTACCGTGACCTGCCCTGTTCGGGCAACGCCTTAATGCGCCTCGTCCCAGTTGGCGCCGTGGCCGGTGTCGACGATCAGAGGCACGTCCAGATGGGCGACCGATTCCATGGTCTGTTTGACCAGTTCGGCGGTGCCGTCCAGCTCGGCCTTGGGCACCTCGAATATGAGCTCGTCATGGACCTGAAGGAGCATGCGCGCGCCCAATTTGGTGTCGGCCAGCGCCCCCGGCAGCTTGATCATGGCGCGCTTGATGATATCGGCGGCGCCGCCCTGTATCGGGGCGTTGATGGCGGCCCGTTCGGCAAAGCTTCGATGCGCCGCGTTCTTGTTGTCGATGCCCGGCGTGTGGCATTTGCGCCCGTAAAGGGTGGTGACGTAGCCCTTGTCCCGGGCGTCTTGCTTGGTTTGGTCCATGTAATCGCGAATGCCGGGATAGCGCCCGAAATAGGCCTTGATATAGTCCGACGCCTCGCCGCGCCCGATGCCCAACTGGCGCGCCAGCCCGAACGCCGATATGCCGTAGATGATGCCGAAATTGATCGCCTTAGCCTGGCGGCGGACCATCGGGTCCATGCCTTCGATGGGCACGCCGAACACTTGGCTCGCGGTCAGCGCGTGGATGTCCTCGCCGCCCTTGAAGGCGTCGATGAGCACATCGATCTTGGCTACATGGGCCAAGAGGCGCAGCTCGATCTGTGAATAATCGGCCGATAGCAGCACATGGCCGTCCTCGGCGACGAAGGCCTGGCGGATCTTGCGCCCCTCTTCGGTGCGCACCGGAATGTTTTGCAGGTTGGGATCGTTGGAGGACAGCCGCCCGGTCGATGCAATGGCCTGGCCGTAATTGGTATGCACGCGCCCGGTGGCCGGATTGATGTCTTCCACCAGACTATCGGTATAGGTGCTTTTCAGCTTCGCCAATTGGCGCCAATCGAGCACCTTGGCCGGCAGCTCATTGCCGTCGGCCGCGAGGGTTTCGAGCACATCGGCGCCGGTGCCATAGGCGCCAGTCTTACCTTTCTTGCCGCCCTCCAGGCCCATTTCATCGAACAGTAATTCGCCCAACTGCTTCGGCGATGCGATGTTGAATTGGTGCCCGGCGAGGCCGTGAATATCCACTTCCAGATCGGCCAGGCGTCTGGCGAAATCGGCGCTGAGGCCTTTCAATACCTTGGCGTCAACGCGGATGCCGGTGCTCTCCATTTGCTTCAGGACGCCGACCAAGGGCCGCTCCATCACCTCGTAGATGCTGACCATATGCTCCCGCGCCAGACGCGGCTTCAGCATTCTATAGAGGCGCTGGGTGATATCGGCATCTTCGGCGGCGTAGTCCAGCGCCGTGTCCAGTGGCACCTTGTCGAAGGTCACTTGCGCCTTGCCGGTGCCGGCCACGTCTTTGAATTTGATCGTTTGATGGCCGAGATGCAATTCGGCCAGATCATCCATGTTGTGCGCGTGCAAGCCGCCTTCCAAAACGTAGGAGAGCAGCATGGTATCGTCGATGGGCGCCACTTCGATGCCGTAATGGGCAAAAATCTTGGCATCGTATTTCATGTTGTGGCCGATCTTGAGGACGCCCGGGTCTTCCAGCAACGGCTTCAACAATTTGATCGCGTCATCGCGCTTGATCTGCTTGACGCCTTTTTTCTTCTTACCGTCGCCGTTGCCGCCGTTGCCGCTGTCGCCGCCCAAATCGAGACTGGCTTGTTGGTCCGGCTCTAAATGGGCGACCGGTATATAACAGGCTTTGCCAGGTTCGATGGAAAGCGAGATGCCGACCAGTTCGGCGCGCATGGCGTTGAGCGACGTGGTTTCGGTATCGATGGCGAAGATACCGGCGCTGGCGGCGTCCTCGATCCAGGCAATAAGCCGCGCCTTGTCCTGAACCAGCTCATATTCGGTCTCGCCGGCGAACGGTTCCGGGCTCGCAACGGCGGCCGGCTTATCAGCCTCCGTAGCCGGTTCTATTGTTTCCGTCTTTGCCGGCGCCGGCGGGGCTTCGATGCCGAAGCGGCTTTCCATGCGGGTGATCAGGGATTTGAAATCCTGTTCCTGCAGGAACGCCAATAATTTTTCCGGGTCCAATTCGCGAGCCTTGAAACTTTCCAGGGGCACCTCGATCGGCACGTCGTCGCGCAAGGTAACCAGTTGCCGCGATAGCCTTGCCATGTCGGCTTGATCGATCAGCACCTGGCGGCGCTTTGGCTGTTTGATCTCTTCGGCGTGGCTCAGAATACCGTCGAGATCGCCATATTCCTCGACCAATTGGGCCGCCGTCTTGACGCCGATGCCTTGCACGCCGGGCACGTTGTCGGACGAATCGCCGGCCAGGGATTGCACGTCGATCACCCGCTCCGGCCCGACGCCGAATTTCTCGCGCACCTGATCGGGGCCGATCTCCTTGTTCTTCATGGCATCGAACATTTTTACCTTGGGCCCGACCAGCTGCATCAGATCCTTGTCCGACGAAACCACGGTCACGTTGGCGCCGGCTTCGACCGCCTGGCGGGCATAGGTGGCGATCAAATCATCGGCCTCGAAACCGTCCATATCGACCATGGCGATATTCATCGCTTCGGTGGCTTCGCGCACCAGATCGAATTGCGGGAGCAGTTCGTCCGGCGGCGGCGGCCGGTGGGCCTTGTATTCGGGATAGATGTCGCTGCGGAAGGTTTTGCGGGCCCGGTCGAAAACCACCGCGATATAATCGGCGTCGGTATCGTCGGCCATTTTCAGGAGCATTTGGGTAAAACCGTAGACGGCGTTGGTGGGGGTGCCGTCGGCCCGGCTCATATCCGCCTTGATGCCGTAGAAGGCGCGGAAAATAAATCCCGAGCCGTCGATCAGGAATACATGTTCCATCGGGTCCGCTTTCCGCTCAGTGGCCGGCCGCCGGCGCGGTGCCTTCGGCCAATTGGAAGCGGCGGCTGCAATAGGGGCAGGCGACGCCGCCGGCACCCTCGATATTCAAATACACACCCGGATGGCCGAGGGCGCCGCCGCCGCCATCGCAATAGACGCGGCGTTCCTCCACGGTTACGGCTTGCTCTTCATCGTTGGCGGCCATCGCGCTCTCCATTTGCTTGCCGGTCGTTGACCGAAACTTGACCGAATGATACCGAAAGACCATCGGTAAACCAACTGCCCATTGGGCGAACGGCATGCATTTGATAAATCCAATCACCGGGCGGGGATTTCGGTGGCCGTTGCTGGCGCTGGCGTTATTGCTGGCCTCCTGCGCGCCGGTGTTGAACGCGCCCGGCCCGGCCACCACCCCGCCCGCCATCGATGGCGATGCGTTGGTCATGAAGGATGGCGCACATCTGCCGCTGCATGTCTGGCCGGCGGACGGCGCGCCCCGGGCGGTGATCCTGGCCCTGCACGGCTTTAACGATTATGGCAAATTCATCACCGAAGCGGCCGAATTCTGGCGAAAAGCGGGGGTTCAGGTCTATTCCTATGACCAGCGCGGTTTCGGCGCCGCGCCGGGCACCGGATTGTG
>JAYGEH010000576.1:0-2735 GCA_046582475.1 Rhodospirillales bacterium | reverse complement strand
CGAGGCGGCCAAAATCCCCGATATTCCAAGGGATACGGAGATCACGGAGATCAAATCGGCGGCCATCATCGGAGCGGGCACCATGGGCGGCGGCATCGCCATGACATTCGCCAACGCCGGCATCCCGGTGACCGTGGTGGATATTTCCGATGACGCGCTGGCCGCCGGCATGGAAAAGGTGCGCGCCAATTACGCCAGCGCGGTAACCCGCGGCCGCCTCGGCCAGGAGGCCATGGACACGCGCTTAGGGCTGATCGCCGGCGCCACCGATTATGGCGAGATCAAGGACGCCGATATCGTCATCGAGGCGGTATTCGAAGACATGGATTTGAAGAAACAAATCTTCGCCGAGCTGGATAAAATCTGCAAAGCCGACGCGATCCTGGCCAGCAACACCTCGACCCTTGACGTGGGGGAAATCGGCGCCGCCACGGGCCGGCCGGACAAAGTCTGCGGCACCCATTTTTTCAGCCCCGCCAACGTCATGAAGCTTTTGGAAAATGTCCGCCCCGAGGCGGCGTCCAAGGAAACCATCGCCAGCGTCATGAAGCTTGCCAAAAGCCTCGGCAAGGTCGGCGTGCTGGTGGGGGTCTGCAACGGTTTTGTCGGCAACCGCATTCTTGGCGTCGCCGCCCGGATCACCGATTTCATGGTCGAGGAGGGCGCGCTGCCCTGGCAGGTGGACGCGGCCATCTATCATTTCGGTTTCGCAATGGGCCCGTTCGCGGTCAACGATCTGGCCGGCATCGATGTCCGCTACCTGACCCGGAACGAGCAAAAGAAGCTGTGGCCGGACCGCCGCCATCCGGTCTTGCTCGAAAAGGTCTACGCGCTGGGCCGCTATGGCCAGAAGACCGATGCCGGCTGGTACGATTACCAGCCCGGCGCGCGGCGCGGCACGCCGTCGCACCTGATCGAGGAATTGATCGTCAAAACTTCCGCCGAGCTGGGATTGGAGCGGCGTTCGTTCGGCGATCAGGAAATCGTCGACGGTTACGTCTTGTCGATGGCCAACACCGGCGCCCAGATCCTGGAAGAAGGTCTCGCCTTGCGCGCCTCCGACATCGATGTGATCTGGCATTACGGCTACGGTTTTCCCCGCTACCGGGGCGGCCCGATGTTTTATGCGGATCTGGTCGGCCTGGATAAGGTCTATGACGCGGTCAGCCGGCTGTACGACAGCTACGGCGATTGGGTGAAACCGTCCGAGCTATTGGTATCGCTGGCCAAGGACGGCAAGAGTTTCGCCGATTACACGGCCTAATTGGAAATCCGGATCGCCTCCTTCGGGACGCGCGCTTCGCTCGTTCCTCAAGATGAGGTTGTTATTTATATTTCAGCATCTTACTTCATCCTGAGGAAGGCCGTAGGCCTGCCTGTTCGCACTAAATCGGCGTCCTAAAGCCCGCCGCCGAGGATTTCCATGGCGGCGTTGAGTTGGCTCATGCGCTGGTGATTGCCGAAACGGCCGTCCGGGTGATGCACCGCGGCCAGGGCCCGGAAACGGGTTCTGATTTCGTCCCGGCTGGGGCGATTCGAGGGCGCGAAGCCAAGCACATGCAAGGCGTCCATGCGGCTGCGCACACCGCCGCTGAGGGGTTTGAACGACAATACCGAAACGATTGTCCGGAGGCGCTCTATCTCTTCGGTCATGGCGCGATCCTGGGAGACTGGCAGCGGTTTCGCCTCGGCGGGATCACTGATATCGATCGCGCGTTCGTTGCGGCTAAGAAACAGCAGCAAATTCAGGGCCCGGCGCACGGTCGGTACCGCGTATCCGGCGGGCAGGCGCACCTGCAGGCGTGGCTTGCGCCGCCAGGGCCGGCCGGCGGACGGTCCCGATTTCAATACGGTTTGTTCCCGATCTCCGGTGGCCGGCTCGCCCGGGTCGGGTATCTGGCGCAGCGCCTCTTCGGGCAGTAACAGAAGGGCCGAGCGGGCCAGGTCGGCGACGTTGGATCGGCGCCGTTCGGCGAGCCGCACGACGGCGTCGCGAAAGCTGGACGCGCAGGGGATGGTATAGGAAATTTTACGAGTGGCAGTTGTCATGAACTTGTATCCGAAATTGGCTGCGGTCGGGATTATAGGCTTGGTGGCTAGGAAGCGCTTCGGCCCAGGGGCTGGCTACAATTTGCATTTTTATGGACGCAGACCACAAAATCTAGAATCCCAAAATTGCATCGGCCGGGAGCCGGGTGCAATCTACCATTGTTGGCGATGGCTTTGGAACCTGTCGGATGATCAACTTTATCCCCTATGTTTTTGATTTATATAGGGTGATATCGGTTTCGCGTGGTGATATGTCAGGCCCTCAAGGCCCCGGCGGGGTAGGGGAATCATGGTTCGGTGGACATTTCATCCCGGATTCGGGAAAACGTGTTGCACAATCCATTCAAAATCTAAGAATTGCACCTTATTACATCAACTATTGTAGTTGCAATACATATTTTTCAATCACTTACAGATGTTTTTAATCTTTTAAAAAAGAATTAACATATAAGTCTTTGTTTTTGAATATTATTCTTTTAAATCATTGTAATTAAATCAAAACAACACTTGTAGATGCAAATCCGGCGGTTATGACCGGTATCGTTTCGATAATGGTTGATTTTCCCAATTGGCCGGGACATTTTTGGGTATTATTCTTTCTTTGGTAGCAATCAGAATTTCCGAAAGTGGCGTTGAAATCATCGGCCAACCGGTCTCCGGCGGAGGCGCGAAGATTATCCGCCGGC
>JAYGEH010000472.1:0-11370 GCA_046582475.1 Rhodospirillales bacterium | reverse complement strand
CGACGCTCTTCCGATCTTGTATATTTTTTATTTGCCGCACGCTCGGACCCTGAGTTGCCGCATTCAGTCAGCCACAGCCCGTAACGTCTTCTTAATATGGGATATTATACCGCAAATTACCATAGAGTACGGCTATTCGGTGGAAATCCGCCCGCCCGCCCGTCTTGAATTTGCGAGCCGGGTTGCCATCTTAAAAGCATGGTTAAAACCGGTATTCTCGGCCTGAAGCTGGGCCTGGCCATGATTTTTGGACTGTTACTTGCGCCCGGCGCCGTGGTCGCCAACGGCATCAATTTTGCCGATTACGCCGAGGTGCCGGCCAAGGGGCTCTTGCGCCGCCGCCATCCGGAATTGGCGGACGGCCGCATTGTCCTATTCCTCAACCGGCTGAATTTCAAAAAGGGCCTCGACGTGCTGATTCCGGCCTTTGCCGAGGCGGCGAAAGAGGCGGATGATCTGCGTCTGGTACTGGCCGGGCCCGACGACGGCATGGAAAGCCGCGCCCGCGCCTGGGTCCGCGAATGCGGCATCGAAGACAAGACGGTGTTCACCGGCATGCTGACGGGCCGCCAAATACAGCAAGCCTACCGGGATGCCGAAATGTTCGCGCTGCCGTCTTATTCCGAAAATTTCGGCATCGCCGTGGTCGAGGCCATGGCCATGGGCGTTCCGGTGCTCATATCCGACAAGGTTAATATCTGGCGCGAAGTGGCTGATGCCGGCGCCGGATTGGTGTCGGCGCCCGACGTCGATGCGTTCTCAGGATTGATCCGCCGTGCCGCCACACCCGATTTCAATCTGGCCGGGATGGGCGGTGCGGGCCGCGAATTGGCCCGCACCCGCTTCGATTGGTCGGAGATCGGCGGCGCCCTGGAAGCGCTTTACCGCTCCGTCTCCGAAGAGAGGGCCGAGGCCGCTTGAGCCAAATATCTTTTGCCGCCGGTGCAATGGGCGTTTAAACACAGCCTCATGTGCGGATTGACGGCCATATTCTCCTACGGCGGGGCGCGGCGTCCGGTCGACGAGGGCGAGTTGGCGCGCATCGACGCGCATATGATCAAACGTGGCCCCGACGGTGACGGCTTGTGGATGGCCGGGGACGGATTGGCCGGGCTCGCCCACCGGCGCCTGGCGATTATCGATCCCGGCCCCGGCGGCGCCCAGCCCATGGCCCTGGATGGCCCCGGCGGCGCAACCCGTCTGGTCATCACCTACAATGGCGAGATTTATAATTTCCGGGAACTGCGGGAAGAACTCATCGCCGCCGGGCGCCCAATGCGCAGCAACTGCGATACCGAGGTTCTGTTGCACCTCTATGATCGCGACGGCCCCGAAATGGTGCAGCGCCTGCGCGGCATGTTCGCGCTGGCTATTTATGATGTGGCCGAGCGCAGCCTGTTCCTGGCCCGGGATCCGTTCGGCATCAAGCCGCTCTATTACGCCGACGATGGCGAGACCATCCGCGTCGCCTCCCAGGTGAAGGCGCTGATGGCCGGCGGCGGCATCGCCGATGGCCCAGATCCGGCAGGTCACGCCGGGTTTTTCCTCATGGGCTACGTGCCCGAACCGCACACCATGTACCGGGCGATCAAATCCTTGCCCGCCGGTGCAACCATGGAAGTCCAAGCCGGCGGCGCGCCGCGCATGGAGCAATATTTTCGGCTCCAGGATCGCTTGGCCGCGCCGGAAGCTCTCCTTGGCCCCGGAGAAGTCGCCGAACGCCTGCGTGCGGCGCTTTCGGGCAGCATCCGCCATCACCTGGTTGCCGACGTGCCGGTGGGCGTGTTTCTTTCGGCGGGATTGGATTCGGCCACCATCACCGCCCTGGCCGCCGAGGTTGCCGGCGCGTCGCTCGATACCATGACCCTGCGCTTCGACGAGATGGCCGGTACGCCGGGCGATGAAGCGCCCCTGGCCGAACAGATCGCCACCCATTACCAAACCCGCCATCAGACCCGAAGCGTCTCCGGGACCGAGTTTCAGGACCATATCGACAAAGTGCTTGCCGCCATGGACCAACCTTCGGTGGACGGCGTCAACACCTACTTCGTCGCCAAGGAAGCGGCGGCGCTGGGCCTAAAGGTGGCGCTGTCGGGCGTCGGCGGCGACGAGCTGTTTGGCGGTTATCAATCCTTTCGCCAGATACCGGCCTATGTGGGGGCGCTCGGCTGGATACCGGGATCGAGAGGTTTGGGCGCCGCCTTCCGGGCCTTGAGCGCGCCCATAATATCACGCCTGACCTCGCCCAAATATGCCAGCCTGCTCGAATATGCGGGTGGCTACGGCAGCGCCTATCTTTTGCGGCGTGGGCTCTACCTACCCTGGGAATTGCCCCAGGTGATGGATGCGGAGATGGTCCGCGACGGCCTTGCCGAGCTGAATATTTTGGCCCGGCTGGAAGACAGCGTGACCGGCATCGATAACCCGAGGGACAAAGTTTCGGCCCTGGAGCTGGGCTGGTATATGCAGAACCAGCTTTTGCGCGATGCCGACTGGGCGGGCATGGCGCACTCGTTGGAAATCCGGACGCCGTTGGTTGACGCCACGTTGTTTGCGTCGGTCGGCGGCATCGGCGCCTCCAAGCGGCAGATGGCGGAAACGCCGGCGACAGCGTTGCCGGACGCCATCCTCAATCGGGCGAAGACCGGCTTCTACGTTCCTATCCGGGAATGGCTGAGCGGCGAAGGCGGGGCGGCGCACGCCGGCGAGCGGGGGCTACGGGGCTGGGCGCAATTTCTTTATGAACACGCTGCTTCGGCGTGATACGGATCAGCGTTCGAACAGGAAATCCGCCTGCACGGGTCCCAAGGATTTGTCGGTCACACGATTGAACTCGCCGATTTGGCGGAAGCCGTGGCTTTCCAAAAAGGCGATCACCGCCGGCGCCAGGCTCTGGCCTTCATAAAGTTCCAGATAAGAGCATTCCACATAGGCCCAGCGAAATTGCGGCAACAGGTCCTTGCACCCCTCCAGCGCTTCCAACTCGAACCCCTGCACATCGATTTTCAGGAGCGCCGGCTGCGCAATGGCGGCGGCCTCGATCGACGTGCCGAGCGGCGCGGCGCGGATGGTTGCGGTCTCCAGAAACTCGGTCCCCGGAAACAGGCTGCTTTGAAATCTGGATATGGGCAGCAGCGAAGACGAATCGTCACGCTTGGACATGTGGATTTGGGTTTCTATTTCCTCCGGGCCGACGGCCTGCTCGACCAGGCGGACATTATGCAGGAGAAAAATCGAATATTCCGCAAAAACCGCCGGCCGCGGCCGGCTGGCACCGGTTCAGGACGCTTGGCGATTTTCCTCCGGTTGCGGGGCGGTTGCGGCGGCGCGGGTGGCGATCAGCCAGACGATCAAGAGCGCCACGCCGACTCCGGCCATATTGGCGACGCCGTCGGAAAGCGATGTGGTGCGCCCGGGCATGAAATGTTGCAGGAATTCCGAGCCGGCGCCGAAGACAGCCAGGGTGGCGATCATCAACGCGCGGCGCAATGTCTTGATCGGGATGGAGAACGGCAGGTAGGCCAGGAAAAAATACGTTGCCAAGTGCAGCACAACATCCACATGGTATTCACCCGGCGGCCCGAGGTTGGGCTTGAGCGAAAAAAGGGCGACGACAATAAACCCGCCGATCCAGAGGATACTGCCCACCGTTGCCGAAATTCTCATACCTGTTTTACCTTTTCCAAACCCGTCTTCGGCAAATGCGCTACATTCACCGATGCCGACCGCAGACCAGCTCTATTTAATTTTGGGATTAATTCATGGCAGACAAGATCGCATTCATCACCGGCGTCACCGGACAGGACGGCGCCTACCTGGCCGAATTCCTGCTCAAAAAGGGTTACCAGGTACATGGGGTCAAACGGCGCTCGTCCTCGTTCAATACCGGGCGCGTCGATCACATCTATCTGGACCCGCATTTGGAGGGCGTCAATTTCCTCATGCATTACGGGGACATGACCGACGCCACCAACCTGATCCGCCTGGTGCAGGCGGTGAAGCCGACGGAGATTTACAATCTGGCGGCGCAAAGCCATGTGCAGGTCAGTTTCGAGACCCCCGAATATACCGCCAATTCCGATGCCCTCGGCACGCTGCGCCTGTTGGAGGCGATCCGCATTCTGGGCATGGAGAAGAGGGCACGCTTCTACCAGGCCTCCACGTCCGAGCTTTACGGCGACGTCGCCGAAACGCCGCAGAGCGAAACCACGCCGTTCCGCCCGCGCTCGCCTTACGCGGCGGCCAAGCTGTACGCCTATTGGATCGCCGTCAATTACCGCGAGGCCTATGGCATGTTCGCCGCCAACGGCATCCTTTTTAACCACGAGAGCCCGATCCGCGGCGAGACGTTCGTGACCCGCAAGATCACCCGCGCCGTGGCGGCCATCGAGCTTGGCCACCAGGACAAGCTCTATCTCGGCAATCTGGACGCCAAGCGCGACTGGGGCGACGCCCGCGATTATGTCGACGGCATGTGGCGCATCCTGCAGCACCATAAGCCCGATGATTTCGTCCTCGCCACCGGCGAGCAGCACAGCGTCCGCGAATTCGTCGAGCTGGCCTTCGGCCATGTGGGCCGCAGCATCGAATGGCGGGGCAGCGGCACCGATGAGACGGGACTGGACGCGTCCTCGGGTGCGGTGCTGGTCGAAATCGACGAACGGTATTTCCGCCCCACCGAGGTGGAAACCCTGCTGGGCGATCCGGCCAAGGCGGCCAAGGAGCTCGGCTGGTGGCACACGACGCCGTTCTCGAAACTGGTCGAGGACATGATGGCGTCCGATCTGGAACTGCTTAAACAAGAGGGCTACCACACCGAGGGCTAAGCTCGACCGCTTTGGCCCTATATTTTCACGTATGTCGTGTTATTAGTGAGTGGTTTCGTGCGACATGTTTCGGTAAATATCGGGTATGGTTTGGTATGGATTCATATGGATTTGTATAGGTAAACGGGTGTTAACGCGCACCGGCCCATGCGGGTGCGGCAAGCAGCCGGCCCGTTTTCGAATAAGCCTATTCACAATGTTCAAGAGCAGGATACTTATTTAGAACGCTGGCGGGTGAATGCAAGTCCCAACAGCGCAGTGGGCTTGGTCCGATTCCATGACAGTATGCTTAATTATTGCAATATTATAACAATAATTAAGTATACTGTCATGAAATAGGCTATGGCTGCTGCTCAGATGAACATTAACGGCGGAATCTGGCGAGCAGATTTTTCGGCAAGGTGGAGTGCACGGTATTTTCGGCCACCTCGCGCACCGGTTTGACCAAATGCGGTCCATATTTTTCGGCGTCCATGGCGGCCTTGGCGGACCGGGTCAAATCCTCCGGCCCGGGTTTGGTCAGCACCGTGCCGAATTGGCCGACAACCACAAAAAGCTCGGTCTCCATTTGCATGGATTAAAAATAAGCCGGAATTGTTTGAGATTCGATTAATAAACATGGGCGCAGCCCGCGTGGGGATTGGTTGGGCCGGCCACGCGGGCGTCTGTCTTGGCACCTCGGTCAATGGGTCGTCGAGAATAGGGGAGGAGCGATTAATGGGGGCGCCCGGCTGGCCGACCCAGCCATCCCCAGACGGTCTCGAGTTTCGTCTCACGTGATTTTTGTTCTCGCCGACACCACAACGAGCGGATCGTAGCCCGAGTCGGCGGCGACCAACTGCTCGGACTGGATGTCTTCGTAAGTGCCCGTCTGGTCCAGATATTGGCCGATCAATTGCGCCCGCTGGCTGTCCGAGCAGCTTCGCCAGACGGCCACCGCCTTGGTCGGGAACAGGCGGTTGGAATAGCTGGTGAAGAAGGCGCCGCCGGGCACCAGGCAGCGGGCGACATCCGTCAAAACAGCGATCGGCTGGGTCAGATACTGCATGGAAAACGACAGGATGCAGGCATCGAAGGCGGCGTCGGCGAAGGGTAATACTGGCCGCTTGTTGAGATCGTGGATGACGCTTGCGCTAAGGGCCGGGTTGGCTTTCATTTCGGCCCCGTTCATGCCGAGCCCGATGACCGGGCCATGACCGCCATCGCTTTTAAGGTGCGAGCGGTAACTGGACATGAGATCGAGCACGCGCCCGCCCGCCGGAAGGGTGCGAGCGAAATAATCGGCGAGGACTTGGCTGGCATGGTCATCCACATGAATGACCAGCCGCGGCATCTGGTAGAACAGGGCGTCGTCGGTCTCGTCTACCCGCTCGAAATAGCTGGGATCGCCGAAATTCACTTGGCCGCCTGGATGGCGCCCCAGATTTTGTCGGGAGTCAGCGGCATGTCCAGATGCGTGATGCCCAGCGGCACCAGCGCGTCCAGTACCCCGTTGACCACCGCCGGCATCGAACAGGCGCAGCCCACCTCGCCGGCGCCCTTGGCGCCGAGCGGGTTGCTGTCGGTGGGGTGCGGGTTGTCGATGATCTCGATGGCGCAGAAATCATTGCCCCTGGGCATGGCGTAATCCAGGAACGAGCCGGTCTGCAACTGGCCGGTGGCATCGTCGTAGACGACCTTTTCCATCAGCGCCTGGCCCACCGCGTGGCCGATGCCGCCCAGAATCTGGCCGCGGAAGGTGAGTTGGTTCAAGACCGTGCCGACATCGGTGACGGCCACATATTTGACGATTTCGGCGCGGCCCGTATCCGGGTCCACCTCCACCTCGAGGGCATGGCAGCCGTTGGGATAGTTGGCTTGTTTGCCATCGTATGTGGCGTATTCCTCGAGCCCCGGCTCCATGTTGTCGGCCACGTGGGCGGCATCGAAGGATGCTTTGGCGACCGCGTCCAGGCTCACCGATTTGTCGGTGCCGGCGACGGTGAAATTGCCGCCCGAAAATTCGATATCGGCGGCCGCCGCTTCCAGCAAATGCTCGGCGATCGCGCGGCCCTTATCTATAATACCGCTGCCGGCGTTGCGCGCCGCGTTGGAGCCCATGACCGAAACCCGGGACCCGCCGGTGCCGCCGCCGGCGTCTTGGGAATCGGTGTCGCCCTCGATCACCGTGATCCGGTCAGTATCGATGCCGAGCTGGTCGGAGGCCAAAATCCGGTACATGGTCGGATGGCCCTGGCCCTGGTCGGAGGTGCCGGCGATGATGGTCAGATCGCCGGCCTCATTGAACCGGTAGGTGACGAACTCCTGGCCGACGCCCACCGCCTGCTCCACATTGTTGGCTAGGCCGAAGCCGCGCAGTTTGCCGCGCCTTTCGGTCTCGGCTTTGCGCGCCTCGAAACCGGCATGGTCGATGGCCGCCAGCGCCTTATCCATGTTGGAGCCGAAATCGCCGGAATCGTAGATGGTCCCCAAGGGCATTTTATAGGGCATGGCGTCGGCGGGGATGACGTTGCGGCGGCGCAATTCGATCGGGTCGATGTCCAACTGGCGCGCCGCCACGTCGATCAGGCGCTCCATGATAAAGGCGCTGTCGGGCCGGTTCGAGCCCCGGTAGGGGCCCGTCGGCGAGGTGTTGGAGTAGGCGCCCTTCACGTTGATATGGATGGCCGGCGTTTTGTAGACATTGATCAGGCCGATCAGGCTGAGATGGGTATGCATCATGCCCATGGGGCCGAAAAATGCGCCCATATTGGCGAGCGAAGCGACGCGCAGGCCCAGGAAATTCAAGTCCTTGTCCAGGGCCAGCTCGGCGTCCACCACCTTGTCGCGGCCATGCTGGTCCGAATGCATGCTTTCGGTGCGCTCGTTCTCCCACTTCACCGGCCGGCCCACCCGCTTGGTGGCCCAAATGGCGAGCATGCTTTCCACCGAAAACCCCTTCATGCCGAACGAGCCGCCCATATTGCCGGTGACGATGCGGAATTTTCCGGGATCGGTGTTGAATATCTGCCCGGCCAGCACGCCGCGCATGGCGAACGGCCCCTGGGTCGGCACATAGACGGTCCAGCGATCGGTCGCGGCGTCGTAGCTGGCGTTGGTGGTGCGGTTCTCGATCGGGCTCGGCGCCACCCGGTTGACCGTCAGGCGGTGCTTGATCACGTGGGTGGCGGCGGCGAAGGCCGCATCGGTGGCGTCTTTGTCGCCGAAATTATTGTCGAAGGCGAGGTTGTCGGGCTTGCCGTGGTAGCGGGGCGCGCCGGCGGCGACCTCGAGGCTATCGGTAAGCGATTCAAGTGGCTCGTAATCTACCTCCACCAGCTCGGCGGCGTCGCGGGCCTGTTCCAGGGTCTCGGCGACGATGAAGGCGATCTCGTGGCCGGCCAGGCGCGCCATGTCGGTGGCCAGGATATGGCGCTTGGCGATAAACATTTGGCCGGGATCGATATTGGGCAGCGGCGGAATGATATTGGGCAGCGGCCCGATTTGGTCGGCTTCCATATCCGCGCCGGTCAAGACGGCAAGCACGCCGGGCGCTTCCTCGGCTTTCGAAATGTCAATGCCGTTGATCTTGGCGAAGGCGTGGGGTGAGCGCAGCACGTAGCCGTAGGCCTGGTCCGGAAATTTGATGTCGGCGGTAAAGCGCCCCTCGCCGCGCAATAGATAGGGGTCCTCATAGCGCGGAACCGACTGGCCGACAGATACGATGCCCATTTATGTGATTCCTTTGTTGGATGGTGATTGATGTCAGACTTCACGATTGCGCGGGAACGATCAAGACCCCCTGACCGTTTTCACCTTACTTTCCTCCCAAAACATGCGAAATGCGAGACACCAAAAACCATGGACATATTTGACATTCTGGACGTTTGGGAATCCCCTAAATGAGTCTCAATCATTGCTCGCTGGTAAATCCTAAAAAGAGGGTAAAAAAATCCTATTCCAAACCCGAATTAGAAAGCAATTCAGCCACCTTCCAGACAGAACTCAAGCTATTCAGAAATCCTGTGTTTTCGGAATGGGCGTCGAGGTCCGGATTTGGGCATCAGCGGACGTCAAATTGCCGCCTCTGAAGGTCCGGGTTTAGCCGAGAAGCGGTCAACAAACCACAGGAAGATCGTATATATGGTAGCGCGGCTTGAACCAAGCATTGCCGCATCGTGTACAATGCCTAATTTTAGGTATCATAGGCGCGCTGCCAAGCAAGGTCCGTTGAAATATCCATCGCCAACGCGACTGCAATGGCGAACGCTGTTGCATATATGTTTGCTTCGAAGTCATCGGTTTTCTCGAGTTCAGGGCAAAGAACTTGCCTATTTGGACCATCACCATTGATCACCGTAAAAGACTGAGGATTTGCTTCCCCATCAAATACGATTGCGACTCCGTTATTCGATGCATGTTGATCGAAATCAGTAGAGTTCGGTCGCGTTGAAACAAAGATGAAGTCGCCAGAATTTCGACCCTGAACCAGCTTTTCGCGAAGCGGATGGTCAAAATCAATCACCGTCACGCGCTGAGCCAGGTTCGCTAGTGCTTTCAACGCTTGGGTTCTTGCGTCCAACCTCTCTTTTGCGCCGCTCTCCTCTAGTGCGTCGATGATGACAATATCGCAGCTATCGATGCCAAGACCTTGTACAATTACTACGTCCACCGGCGTCTCAATGATCGCTGCATTGATTCGCACATCCTGCAATAGCGTGCGTGCACTCATGGGACTGGTGGAGTCATTTTGATCCAGCAGTTTACCGTCCGCGCAAAGTCCATTACGTGTCGCCGAGCCGACCGTGTAGCCGGCCTTCTCAAGCATCGTAGTTAGTTTCTTGTAAATTTGCGGTTTATGCGTTTCGCTGCAGATGGCGATGATCGGAACATGCTCTGGTCGTCCATCGGAAAACAACATGTTAAAGATTGGACTCGCAATATCGCGCGGTGCAGTGGCGTAGTATGGTTGCAAAAGCGGAGTACAGTTAATTTCACAAAACCCGCCGCCAGCCTCAGAAGGGGGGAGAGTGATATCCGGAGTGATGTAATCAACACCTGCGATGTCCAGGCCAAGTGCGCGAACGCCCAGGAGCATTGCCTCAAGAAGCTCAGGGTGAATGAGGTCAGTAACGTCGCGTGTTTCTTCGCTTATCACAGCCAAGGGGTAGTTATTCAAGAATACCCGTTCACCGTTCTCGAGTACTGAGGATCGGGTGTAGCCCTGTGCCGCCAGCACACCCTCCATTTTTTCATCGAGATCGAGTAATACGAAGGGAGTATTTCCCCCGTGACCTCTTCTCGGATCAAGGTTCAATTGATCGACAACTTCAGCCACCATGTGTTCTCCGTCACCCACCACGTACATGCGTTGACGCTCCACGGCAGAAACGATCACGCCATCGACGACCAAGGCACGGTAACACTGACCTTGGAGCATTTCCTCAATAATAACGCTCGGGCCAAATTTTCGCGCTGTTTCGAAGGCTGTTACGAGTTCCTTTTCATTTTCGATATCGAGCGTGACACCAATTTGACGATCTTGACTGCGAGGTTTGGCGACTGCTGGAAAACCGATGATCCGGGCTGCCTCAATCGCCTGTTCGGGTGTTTTAACAACATGCTGCGCCGGAACATTCAGTCCCAAATCTTTCAGCAGTTGCATGGTTGTAACTTTGTCGGTCGAGCGTTCTACTGCTGTCCAAGGTGTTGCATCAGTGATGGATTGCCAAAGAAAACGTCTAAAACGACCATGACCTAATTGAAGCATTTTTTCGCCAAGAAATATTGCTGGAAATCCCGCTTTATGAGCCGCATTCATGAGGTAGCGGTGTGCTCCCCTAAGTCCTTGCTGAGACGAGAACCGGATCAGATTATTTAAATGAACTTCGGAATTTATTGCCTCTTTGGGCGACGATATGCCGCTCCACAATAGGATATCGGCGATTAATCTACCCGCTACATGGCCCGCTTGAATACCGACGTCAATGGTCTCGCACTCATAGAACAAATGACACCGGCCAGATGGCTCACGCTTTAACAATCGACCACGTTCAACATATGCGCCCAGGTGGCGCTGAATCTGTAACGCCAGTACTATGAGCAATTCGCCTAAGTTACGCGCCCGCAGAACGTCTCCGTGTTTTTCAGGATGCAATTGTATGCGTTTGAGAGTATCCGATATTTCGGAATGAAATTCGTCGCCGAGAGAATTGATCTCGAATGGAATTGTGTCGGGCGGCTCGAAACTAAACACTAGTCCCGCGCGGAAACTATAAATATTTGGTCCAATAAATTTGCTGAGAACTTTAAGTTGCACCGCGGCAAATTCCCTATTCCCCAGTAGGTATTTTATGGAAAGAACCAGCAGTTGCAATCGTTCGGGCGAATATTTGCCAAGACCGCTAATGGGTCAACTGCCGACATTTAGCCTATATGCTCGGAATGTCCGGTGTTGGGGTAAGAGCGGCCACCACCTTATACCGAAAACCACCCTTTTCTGAATACCCGATAATGGAGACTTCAAACTATTGAAATTCAGGGGATTCAGAGTGCCGTTTCGGAG
>JAYGEH010000382.1:0-6609 GCA_046582475.1 Rhodospirillales bacterium | reverse complement strand
TCAAACGTCTCGATCGCGCATTTGGCGTCGCCCGGCGGATCCATTTCGATGGTGGCCCAGACCAAAATTACGAGAGCATGGAAAAACGTCGTGGGCGGCTCGAACGCGTTTTGCACATCCGGCGCGTGGATGCCCACATTGATGGCGGGATCCTTGCGGCTCAACGGATGCACCCGGTTGGGGCGGAGCGGGATATCCCGGGTGGCCTCGGCGGTGGCCCAGCGCAGGACCGCTTCCAGGGCGATCAAGCCGCCTTCGATGCGGGCTTGGTTGCCCACCTTGACATAGCGGCGCGGCAGGCCGGTGCCGGCGCCCATGGGCCGCTGATCGGCGTCCGCCGCATCCCAGGTGTCGAGCATGCTGTTCAAAA
Source organism: Rhodospirillales bacterium (assembly GCA_046582475.1). Taxonomy (GTDB): domain Bacteria; phylum Pseudomonadota; class Alphaproteobacteria; order Rhodospirillales; family UBA2165. The sequence goes on along the minus strand of JAYGEH010000382.1, from coordinate 6,239 downwards.
CAAAACATGCCAACGGGTTGTCTAGCTGGCCGGCCATGCGGCGCACCTGGCCGGAGAAATCCTTGGGAATCTCGATGCTGGCCGCGCGCATCAATCGGCGGGCGGCGCCTTCCACATCGCGGAGTTGGATTGTCGTCATTGTCAGGCGCTCTCAAATTTGTAATAGAGATTTCACCGCTTCGAACAAGGTCTCGATAGGTTCGTCGCCGAGGTTGTTTTCCCGTTGCACAATATGAACCCGCCGGGTGATTTCGCCAAGCTCGGGCGGCCCGTCGATGGCGGCAAGCTGCGCCGCCCGGCCGCGCCCCTGGTTTGAGAGCCGGGCCACGAATTCCGGCAAATAAACCGCCGCCAGGCCACGCCGGCATAATACCAGGGCGGACTCCATGGAGGTGAGGCGGTATTTCACATGCCTCGGCACCCGTTCATAGGGCCAGCAGTCCATGGCCAGCGCATCGCTTAAGCCCGCGTCGAGGGCGGCGATCGGCACCGCGAAGGGAAGCGCATCGAAGGGCATTGTTTTAAAGGCGCCGCGGCGGACAAAAATACCGAACCGGAATTCGCCGGCGGCGCGAAAAGTCAATCCGCCTCCCGGCACCGGCAAATAGGTGATGGCGACATCGGCCTGATAACCGGCGACCGCGCGTTCGACCTCGCCAATGGCAAGATCAGCCACCTGCAAGGGATGATCACCAAGAGGCCCATCGATCAGGGCGCCGAGGAAATGGGTGGAGAAAACCTCGTAGGTTGCCAGGCGCAAGGTTCGATGGGCGTCGGCGGTGGAGGTGTCGAGCTGGCGGAGGATGCGCGCGTGCTCTTCCAGAAGGGGCGCCGAGATATTGTACAAAAGGCTGCCATGTTCGGTCAGGCGCAGCCGCCTTCCTTCCTTGACCAGCAGCGCGTTGCCGGTTTCCCGCTCCAATTGGCGCAGCGACTTCAATAGCGCCCCCGGCGTCCGGTGCAGCAATTTGGCTGCCGCCGTGTAACCGCCGGCTTCGACCACGGTGCGGAAACTGTGGATGCGTTTGATGTCCATAAATCGAGCCCCCGTCGTTTCCAATTTGGAAATGAATCGTAGCCTTCTTTTCGTTTGAGTAAAGGCCCAAAAGGACGCCATGATGGGGATCCGACGACGATTCAAGGAGACCGACCAATGGCCGAGCCGCGCCTCGTTCATAGCGACCGATGGGCCGACATTATCGACCGGCCCGAAGACGATTGCGTCGAAATCCGCTGGTTCGATACCACCACGCATATGGAGGCCGAGGAATTCAACGAATTCCTTGCCGCTTACGCCGGCCATGTGGAGGCGTGCGGCCGCTCCGGCGGGCTGATCGACGGGCTTCAGTTCCGCATGGATTTTGCGAAAATGGACGCGGGATGGCGGGACCGGCACATCATCCCCCGCTACAATGCGGCGGGCCTCAAAAAATTCGCCTTTATCATGCCCGCCGGCGTGCCGGCCATCGGCGCGCCGCCGGCGCCGGAAGGGCCCGCCGAATTCACCACCGGCTATTTCGCCACCCGCGCCGAGGCGCTGGCATGGTTCAAGTCGTAAATCTTGGTCCTTCATATTTTTACAATTAAATCTTGTCGTAAATAATTTTCTTCGCGCGAAATCGTTTTGTACCCCCCTTACGCTTATGACGGTTTCTAACGCTTTGTTACGCTTTTTGGCGGAATTGGGCGGTGTATCGCCAGCGAAACGCGATGCCGGTGCCGGATACTTATATAGAACGAGATCAGAACGGCGCAAGGGGTGCGAGGCAGGCTCTGCTTGACCGCTTGTGGCCACCGCTAGACCTAAGTCGGCGCCACGAATGATTAAGTAATTGCAGGAAAATACTAAAGCTATAGAGTCTCGAAATGCTCGAACTTTATCATCACGGCTCGTCGGTATGCGCGGCAAAAGTCAGGCTCGTCCTGGCGGAAAAGGACATACCCTGGGAAGGGCACTATCTGGATATCCTCGCCGGCGAGCAACACACGCCCGAATATCTGAAGCTCAATCCGAAGGCGGTGGTTCCCACGCTGATCCACGACGGCCAGGTTATTCGGGAATCCACGGTCATCTGTGAGTATATCGACGACGTGTTTTCGGGGCCCAAACTTAAGCCCGCAGATCCGCTCGTCCGCGCAAATATGAGGCTATGGACGAAGCTGGTCGATGAGGAGGTTCATCCGTCCGTTCGCCCCGTAACCTACGTTGCGACCCATCGCCATACGATCCTGAAACGGTCCTCTGAGGAAGTCGAGGAGCATATTGCCAACGATCCCGATCCGGTCTGGCGCGAACGGAAACGTGGCTGGATCTATAAAGGTTTTGAAGCTCCGGACGTTCAGATCGCCATCCGATTCTTCGATAAACTGCTGGGCGATATGGAAACGGCGCTTGGCGAGTCCGAATGGCTGACCGGCAAGGAATATACTCTGGCCGATACGGCGCTCACCCCTTACTTGAATCGCCTCGAAATGCTAAGCCTCACCACTATGTGGAACCGGCGTCCAAACGTAGCGCGCTGGTTTGATCAGGTGAAATCACGGCTCAGTTTCGAGCCGGCCATATTCTATTATTTGCCGGACGATTTGAGGGTATCGATGATCGAAAACGGCCGCAAGGCGTGGCCCGAGTACCAAAAAATACTTGAAGCCGGTTAACCGCCAGCCCCCGAACCAAACCTGGAATCGTCATATGTTCACACTTTATCATCATGGATCGTCCGTTTGCGCCGCCAAGGTGCGAATATATCTGCATGAAAAACACATTGATTGGGAGGGTGAATATCTCGATATATTGAAGGGTGACCAGTTTGAACCCGCGTACCTGAAACTCAATCCCAAGGCGGTGGTCCCGACCATTGTCCATGACGGTACGATTGCAGAACAGGCGAAAGAGGCCGGCAACGAGGCAACGGCGGTCAAGGATACGGCAAGTGAACTCTCTTCCAAGTCCGATGAACTTGCCAATACCGTTCAGGTTTTCCTGACCAGCATCTGCACCAATGGCAAAGAAGCCGATGCGGTGCAAACTGATGAGGTGGAAGCTGGTGATCTGAAAGCAGCGTAATTCTGGAAGGGATACCGAATCGGCAATGAATTTGCCGATTCGGTATTTCCATATCCAAGATTTGAGGGCGGGTTCCTAATCACCGAGATTAAGAATAAGAATTCGGAATGAACGATGATTATTGATACGAATTTGAAACGCTGGCAGAACGATTTAACGCATGAGTTGCGTCGACCGATTGAGGTGGCAGCTAAACCCGGTCATTCCGGCGCAGAGATTTAATGTCCGCTTTGCCGCCAGAAGCGGCCCCCACGCCCCATTCGAAAACACGGCATTTCTGAACCTCTGAATACCAAAAAAATTGAAGGGCGGATTTCCGCCCCATTTCAGTTTCAATTCTGACAAGTTGTCTGAACCCCTAAACGGTCTCTATCAAACCACCGGCTCCCGGTCGTGTTCAACCTCGTCTGGTCGCCGTCTTCACCGCAATGAAATTTTCTCTGTCTTTGGGCAGGTTGGTATAAGTCTGGAAAATTTCGGCGCAATTCCTGAATCAAAAAATATTTCCTGCAACCGGCGATGATATATCGCGGGACTGGGAGCTGCAAAATGCCTGGGGGAAGCCGGCGCGCGCCCCTTAAATCACGCCGCGCTCGCGGAGGCCGCTCCGGGCGTCCGCGTCCAGGCCCAAAAGCTCCTCCAGCACCTGGTCGGTGTGTTCGCCGAGCATCGGCGGCGGGCGTCGGTAGGAGACTTCTGTCTCCGACATTTTGGCCGGGCTGCCGGTGAGTTTCACGGGCTGGCCGCCGGCGGCCGGGTGGTCCATTTCGATCTGCATGCCGCGCGCCTGGACCTGCTCATCGGCGAACACCTGATCGATCGAATTGATCGGCCCGGCGGTGATCTTGTGCGCTTCCAGCCCCTCCAGCCAATAAGACGACGGTTTTTGCCGCATCACATCGCTTAAAATTCCGGCCAGGGCGTCCCGGTTGAGGACCCGCGCCTTGTTGGTTTGGAAGCGCTCGTCGCCGCTCAATTCCGGCACCCCGGCAAATTCGCAATAGCGCACGAACTGGGCGTCGTTGCCAACGGCGACGATGATATTGCCGTCCAGCGTCGGGAACACCTGGTAGGGCACGATGGACGGGTGGGCGTTGCCCAAGAGGCCCGGCACCTCGCCCGAGATCAGGTAGCTGGAGCCCTGGATCGACAGCATCGATACCTGCGTGTCCAAAAGGCTGATATCCAGGTGCTGGCCCTGGCCGGTCACCTCCCGGTGGCGCAACGCGGCGTTGATCGTAATCGCCGCCCAAAGGCCCGCCGTCAGATCGGCGATCGGGATGCCGACCCGGTGCGGCTCGCCGCCGGGCGGGCCGGTGATGCTCATGATACCGCCCAAGCCTTGCGCCATGAAGTCATAGCCCGGCTGCTCGGCCTTCGGCCCGGTCTGGCCGTAGCCGGTGATCGAGCAATAGACCAGGCCCGGGTGATCGCCCTTGAGGCTGGCGTAATCGAGGCCGAATTTGGCCAGATTGCCGACCTTGAAGTTTTCCGCCAGCACCTGGCATTGGGCGATCATCGATTTGGCCAGCGCCTGGCCCTCGGGCTGGTTCAGATCCAGGGTGATCGAGCGTTTGTTGCGGTTGGCCGACAGGTAGTAGCTGCTTTCGGTGGTTTCCTCGCCGTCCGGGCCGAGCACGAACGGGGGACCGTATTTGCGCGTATCGTCGCCGCTCGCCGGCCGTTCGATCTTGATCACGTCGGCGCCGAGATCGCCCAATATTTGGGTGCAGCTCGGACCCGCCAGGACGCGGGTCAGATCGAAAACGCGAATGCCGTCAAGTGGGCCGCTCATGGCCGCTCCGTTATGGTCATGGTCAAAGATTTATTCCTGTTTCAGTTTGTCGAAAATGGCAAATGTGCGGGCGTGGGCCTTTTCCGCCAGGTCCTTATCGTAGGCCCCGGGCCGGTCCCAATTGGCGAAGGCGTGGCCGGTATCATAGGTCCAGACGGCCAGATTGGGGATGCCGATCAGGGCCTGGAAGATCGCCTTCACGTCTTCGTCTTTGATGAAGCTGTCGTGATCGGCCATGTGAAATACCGTCGGGCAGGTCAGCTTGCTGCCCTCGTCAAGATAGTCATGAATCTGGGTGCCGTAATAGGCCGCCGCCGCATCGATATCGAGGCGCACCGCCGCCAAATAGGCGAGCGTGCCGCCCAGGCAGAAACCGGCGACGGCGATCTTGCCGTTGCATTCGGGCATGGATTTGAGGGCATCGGCGGCGGCTTCGATATCGTCGACCGCGCTTGCGTGATCGATGAGCTGCAAATGCCGGCGCGCCGCCGCCACCGCCTCTTCATCGTCGAAAGACGCGGCGAAATTGGGGGCGAAGCGCCAATAGAAATCGGGGGCGGCAACCAGGTACCCCTCGGCGGCGAAACGGTCCGATATGGCCTTGACCCAGGGGGTCACGCCGAAGGCCTCCTGGATGATGATGACACCGGGAACCGCACCGCTGGAGGAGGGCGGTTTCGCCAGATAGGCATCGATGGCGCCGCCGTCCTTGGCGCTCACTTTGATCGTTTCCCCCATCATGGCTCCTTGGTGGTCATTGAATATTTGCCAATCGGATGGGGCGGATTGCAGCAAATCGCCGAACAATGGTCAACCAGGGGATTGCCGCCAGGGGAATTGGCATCCGGTTTGCGGCCGGCGGGACCAAGTGTGACGTATCCGTCACCGCCAAGCCGCTCGCGTTGTGGATAACCTTGTCGATAACTTTGCCGAAGCGGCGCCAGCTTGGTGACGGCGGAACCACACCGAATGGGCGTTTTCCCCGGTTACGGTAACTAGTGGATTTGATTAGGAAAAATTTTATTGAAGGGTCAATTCGTCCAGAGATTTCTGTCGCGGGCGTCAAAATATAAGAATTGTTGATAATAAACCTGTGCAAAACTTATTCTTCAAATGTCGCATTAAAACAATGGACTCTGCCGCGTTAAACGTGAAGGAGCGCATAATACCAACTTGCAAAAAGATTGACTCGTTAGTGTTCTGTTAGCTTGGCCGTGATTCAACATGGGAAACAGCGGAGTTTTCCATGGCCCGAGGTATTTTCCTACGAAGTGATTACAATGGTGATGATCTTCGCTCATTGGCGCGATCTTCACCCAACGCGAAGCAGGCCCGGCGGTTGTTGGCGCTTTCGTTGATCTACGATGGGAGACCGCG
>JAYGEH010000319.1:0-2476 GCA_046582475.1 Rhodospirillales bacterium | reverse complement strand
ATATCAGATGAAACGAATCATTCTTACTGAGATAGGCACCGCGACGAATCAATGTTACGCGAAATTTCCGTGGACGGAGTTTTGCAACAGAATACCCCCAAAAGCAGACATAAGGGCGGTTTACGCTGAACGACCGGTTTTGACCCTAAGCGGTCATTGGGCCCGAATGGACTTGGATATCAGCAATCCATACAATCTCGCCAGACGGTTGTACGGACAGCTTCGAGGCCTATGATATTCTCGATGTATCGGGCTTCCATCACGTCCGGATCAACCACTCGAAACTCTTTGCCGAAGACCGCAACCATATCATGGTAATCGAAAATTTCTGGAACCAAGCCAATTGGCATCTGCGCCGCTACCACCCCAACTCCAAGCACCACTTTCATCTCTATCTCAAGCAATGTGAATGGCGCTTCAATTACCGGCCTACGGCTGAACTGTTGAAGGTTTTGATAAGATGGGCGAAAATATGAATCCTTCGAGCTTATCTATGTCGGCCCAAACTTATAACACCTTCGCAATTGATCAGATTCAACGGAGAAAGACGCAATCGCAATGAAAACAAACTCTCTAGTAGCCCGGCTTTACAAAGAGCTGGGAAAATTGGGAAACGACGTATTCAAAACTCGGGAATACAAGAAGTTCCTCAGCCTGCCGCTGACACGAAGGCGCGACGAATATTACATATTTGAACGCTCGCATTTTCATCTCAATCGTCGGGAATGCTGGGCGCTGGTTCAGGCACGCTCGCCGTTCGACGTTAAACAGCTCATCTGGCATCACGAAATGGAGGAGCTCGAAGGCGATAAGGAACGCGGCGTGGAAAACCATTTGGTACTCGGCATGAAAGAAGGTGGCGCAGTCGGACTAAAACCCCGCGATTTCAAAAAAGCGCCATCCGAAGGCACGCTGATTTGCACCTATGCCTGGTCCCATATCGCCGAACATGCGCCATGGCTTGAGGCCCTGGCGTCATCGTGCATGCTGGAAATCGCCAATTCCGACGGCATCGTCCGCGGCGGCGGAATCGCCAACCGATTCGGCAAAAAAATGGCGCGCGAGCTGAAAATCCCGCTCAGCCGGCAGCCTTCCAACAAGGAACATATGGAGGTCGAAATCACCCACGCCAATCTATTGTTCGAGACCGCCGAACGCCACGTGACCGACAGGGCTGCTTACGGTCTCGCCATCGGCGGGGCCGAGAAGGGGCTGTCCATCTACAAGAACTGGCTCGGCCTGCTGGCAGTCGAAATGGAACGCATGAAATAGGGCGTTTTCATTCGGCTTGGCGCCAGCCCGATTCCCCACCCGGCCACCCACAGGATCATCTTCATTGAGTGGCCGGGTAGCGGAGCGGGCCGGGGCAGATTTCTTTGGAACCAAACAAACAGGTTAGGCTTGTAATGTTGAAAATCTGGGGCCGTCGGGATTCATTCAATCTGCAGAAGGTCATGTGGTGCGTGGCCGAACTCGGCATCGCTTACGAACGCATCGATGCCGGCGGCGTCCATGGCGTGACCGATACGCCGGAATATCTGGCTCTTAATCCGAACGGCCGGGTGCCGACCATCGAGGATGACGGCTTCGTCCTCTGGGAATCCAACGCCATCGTCCGATATCTGTCGGCGCGCCATGGCGCAGGAACGCTGTGTCCCGACGATCCGATGCGGCGCGCCGATGCGGACCGGTGGATGGAATGGCAGAGTGCGACAATGGCAGCGGTCATGCGGCCGCTGATCATCACCATGTTCCGCACCCTGCCCGGAGACCGCGACGCGGAAATAGTGCGCCGGCAGATCGACGCCGCCGGCCGTCTCTGGACGATGCTCGACGCCCAGCTCGTGAACCGGGATTTCGTTGCGGGCGGCGATTTCACCATGGGGGACATTCCGCTCGGCGCCTATGCCTATCGCTGGTTTTCGATCTCGGAAACCCGGCCCGACCTGCCTGGGCTTGCCGCCTGGTACGAACGCCTATGCGCCCGGCCGGCTTTTCAAAAGCATGTGCAACTGCCCATCGCCGCGGGGCCGTGAAAAGAAACGGCGGGGCTGATTTCCGGCCCCGCCGTGTAAATTGGCGCCTAAAAACGCGCGTTCGGCTATTTCTTCAGCGCCATTTTCAGCTCATCGATGGTCGATTGCGGGGTCGCGATGACCTTTTCGATGAAGGCCTGCAGTTCTTCCCCGCTGGTCGGGCCGAGGGGCAGATTCCGCTTCTTGTACTCGGCGACGAAGGCCGGATCCTTCATGGTCGCGTCGAACGCGCGGCGCAAAGCCGTAACCCTTTCCATGGGCACGCCGGGGGGCGTGTGCAGGGCGCGGCCGATCAGCCCGGTAAGGTGCAGGAAGCGCACCATGGTCTTCTGCTTTTCGGTTTTGGCCATGTCGATCAGGCGCGGTACGTTCGGCAGGTCGGCCAGCTTGTAGGGCCCGATCTGCGCCAGATGAACCAGCTTGCCGGCCTTGAGCCAATC
>JAYGEH010000311.1:0-8763 GCA_046582475.1 Rhodospirillales bacterium | reverse complement strand
TGAGGAATAGGACAATGCGGCCGTCCGCCAATTCCGGATGGCGGCGGCGCAAGAGCCCCTTGGCCGGCACTTCGGCGTAATCGGCAAAATTGATGCCGTTGGCGACCACGGCGCCGGGCGCGCCGGAGATATAGGGCGCCGCCAACTGGTGTTCTTCTTCGGTGGTGAAATGCACCGCCGCCGCCGCCCGTGGCATGCGGTTCTGGAACCACACATCCATGACCGATTTGCGGAGGCGGTGGCGCTTATAGAGGAACGGATCGAGGCTGCCATGGGGGCGCACGATATAGGGAACGCCGAAGCGCCGGCAGAGGCCGCCGGCCACCCAATCGTGATAGAGATAAAGGGAATGGATATGCACCGCATCCATATCGGGAATTGCATCGGCCAGAGCCGCCGCCAATTGGGCTGAGCGTTTCCAGATGCGCGGCGCTTCCACCGGGAACACGCGTACCTTGACGCCGGCATCTTGAAGCTGGTCGAGCCCTTCCGGCACGCCGCCAAAATCGGTTGAGAACACGGTGACGGTGTGGCCGAGTTTGGCGACCGTCTCGGCCATTTCCAGTACCGCCTTGGCCGGGCCGCCGGTTTCTTGGGTCAGGGACCCGATGACGTGAAGGATGTTCATGACCGCTCAGCCGCTCCAGACGCTCAACTGGGCGCGCCAGGCGTCCATCAATTGATAGGCGGCTTCGGGGCTGCGCGCCGCGATGCTGGCTATCATCGCCGCCAGGGTGTCCGGGTCGAGGATGGCGGGATTGATGGCACCGGCATCGGCGCCGCCTGGCCGCGAAGACCCGGGCGCGCCGAGGCGACGGGCGCGGCGGCGCTTCAAGTCGCGCCCGGATGGCTGGCGCCCGAAGATGAACGCCCGCACCGACGGCACCGGCTTTGTGAGGGCGGTCAGGCCGGACTGCTGCGCCGATGCGGCGCCGGGCACAAGTAACAGTCCAAAAATCATGGCCAGGCTCAGCTTCAGGGCTGGAAAATCGGTTATAACGATGCTTTTAAGATGGCAACCCGGCTTGCAAATTCAAGGCGGGCGGGCGGGCGGATTTCCACCGAATAGCCGTATTCTATGGTAATTTGCGAAAAATCTTCCTATATAAGAAGACGTTACGGGCTGTGGTTGACTGAATGCGGCAACAGCGGGCCCGTATATTGTCCGGTGGCAGGCTTGGGTAAAATTTTAACCCCCAAAAGAAGCGGAACGATGTCGTTCATCAGGGTATTATTTTCGTACAAGGGACGCATACGGCGCCATATTTTCTGGCTGAAGTCGCTGTTGCCGGCGGCGCTTCTGGCCACCGCATTTCCGTTTATTCCGGACCTCATCCCCTATGCCGGCATGGCCAAATTGGCCGGCTATATGTTTTTGCTGTGGATCGTAACGGCGGGCCTCGCCAAGCGGCTGCACGACCGCGACCATACCGGCTGGCTGCAGATGCTGTTCACCGGCCCGGTGATCATCATGCTGGTATTTCAGTTCCTGTCGCTGACCCAGCCCTGGCTTGCGGTCGGCTGGTTCATTACCGGCATCGTCGGCGTTTGGATCGTCGCCGAAACCGGTTTCATCGCCGGCAAAAGCGGCCACAACCAGTTCGGCGAGGACCCGGCCCTCTATCATTCGGTACGCGCCGGCGGCCATTGGGGCCATGGCCATGGCCATGACAGCGCCGAAACCGCGCCGGCGGAGGCCGTTGATAGGGAGACCACTGCCGCCGGCAATGCCGATCGGCAGCCGCCGGCCTTGCAGGCACCGGGTCAGCCGCCGCACGATGTGATCGCCGAACGCGCCAGTGGTGATGGCCGGGCGGAACCGGATCCTCGGGCGGCGGCGGCGCGCAGGCAGCAGAGCGAAACCCGCCGCCAGCGCATCGCCGAGCTGTTTTCCCAGCCAGTCAGCCCGAACCATTCCCCGGAAAGCGAAATCGTGCCCATCTCGATGCCGTCCGAGCCCGCCGCGGAGACCGAATTCGCGCCCGAACGCGGCGACATCGATGCCCAGCTGGACCCCGATTGGGACCTTGCCCCCGACCTCGATCCCGAGCCGGAGCCGCCATCACCAAGTTCGGAGCCGGGTCTGCCGGCCGTCGACCGGGAAACCGAGGCCTTCATCGCCAAGCTTCTGGTCCACGCAACCGACAGCGCCGCCCATCTCCGCTATTTGGAAAATGCGGCGTCCGGCGGCAATCGCTGGGCCAAGCTGGAAGCGGCGGCCACCTTCCTCACCATCAACGACGCCAACGGCGCCCGCACCGAGCGCGCCGTCGCTTTCTTAAGGGATGTGGCCGAAGCCCAGGAAAGCTATCTCGGCGTCGGCAAGGAGGCCTCCTATTTCCTTGGCGAGATCTATCGCATCGGCTACCGCACCATAGCCGTCAACGAAGACCTGGCCCTCAAATATCTGACCCGGGCCGCGTCGGAGGGCCACGCAGATGCCAAGATGGGACTGGCGGCGGTCATTTCCAAGGAGAAGCTCACCGAGAACGCCGGCGCGTTCACCCATCCGATCATCGAGGCGGCGCTGACCAGCCGCGAGGCGGCGGCGGCGCTTTTGCAGATGCTGGAAAACGATTGGAGCCTGTCTTACCAGGACGGCGTCATGGTGGTGCTGCGCACCCTGGTCGATGCCGGCGATCATCTGGCGGCCAAGCTCTACGGCAAGCATCTTTTGGAAACCGACGAATACAAGATCGCGCCCCTGGTGCTGATGCGCGCCCAAGTGCTGGACGACGCCATCATTGATAAAATCATGGATGTGGTGCAGTCCGGCCAGGCCGAAGACGAGGCCATCAACGCCCTGGTCGATTGCCTCAATCATCACGCCGACAAGGGCGATTCTTACGCCAACTACCAGATGGCGGTGTCCTACAATAACGGCATCGGCGTGCCCCAGGACGATATCATGGCTTTCGTGCACGCCAATCTGGCGGCGTCCCGGGTGCATGGCCGCGAGCGCGACCACCTGACCCGCCTGCGCGACGAGTTGCGCGATATCCTGTCCGAGCCGGAACTGGCCGAGGCCCAGGAAATTATCCGCGAACGCTTCTTGAAATAGCCGGGCCGGCGCCCCTGCGTGGATTTCCCAAGACTCTTTTGGCCGATCTGATCCGGTTGTGCCGGAGCCACGACAACCAGTGCCCATTGACACGTTGATCCATATCGCGCCAGGGGATAGGGTTTGGGTACAGAACATCTAGGGAAGGCATCGCCATGGTCCAGGAAGCGCTCGCCACGAAAGGCAACTTTTTCCATATCTATGATTTCCGAGTGAAGGCCGGAAAGGAGGAAGAATTCATCGAGAAATTCGTCGAATTCGATTACTCCGATGTCAATCCCATGCATAAATCCGCCGCCCAGGTGAAGGACGGCGTGCTGCTGCGTCACACCGAAGACCCGCAGCGCTTCTATCTGATCGCCGAATGGACCGATGTGGCAGAACATGCTCGAATTCTGGTCGAGCTCAAGGACCTCCACCCTGAATTCGTCGGGTTGATCGAAGACGCCGACAAGGGCGCCTTTACGCCGGACTATGCCGAAGTGGTCAGTTCCACCCCGCAAGAAATTCTCGACGCCGCAGCCGCCGAATAAGGATCGCACCAGACGTTGGAGCTACGACTTTCCCAATCCAGCATTGTATTCTTTTCTCAAATCACTATTGCCGCCTATGGGAACGGAATAACCCGCCGCGTTGCGGCGGCGGCGTCCATGAACTAATCTGGGCAATCTTCCACAAGACCAGCCACGGCGGATGATTTTATGGGTTTTCGGGCAATCGGGGTCGGCGATTATGCGCCCAACTCCATTTTCGCGGACCATACCGGCAACCCTATGTCGCTGGTGGAAATCCCCTATGCCGGCGCCTTCACCGCGCTCGCCGTACTGCGCGGCGCCAATCATCCCAGCGCCGCCGCCTTCCTCGGTGCCCTGAAAACGGCCGCGCCCGAATTCGAAGCCGCCGGGGCGCGCCTGATCGCCGCCGCCCAAATGCCCGCCGCCGAGCTTGCCGCCTTCTGGAAGACCCTCAAACCCGGCTTTCCCATGCTCGCCGATGCGGACGGCGAATGCGCGGCCTCGTTCGGGCTGATGGACGGCGAAGGCTCAGGCTTGATCGCCATCCTCGACCGCAACTCCCATGTGATCCAGATACTGACGGGGCTGCCGGGCGTGGCGCCGGCGGCCGAAGCGCTGGCCATCGTCGGCGATCATGGGAAAGCCGAAGCGCACGGCCCGGCGCCGCGCCACGCACCGGTGCTGATGATCCCGCGCCTGTTCGAGCCCAAGCTGTGCCGGGAGCTGATGGATTTCTGGGAAGCCGGCGACAAACGCCGCGATGAGGTAACCCAGGGGCGCGGCACCGAGGTGCGCGACAATGTGGTATCGGACGTCAAGAAACGCGCCGATGTGATCGTGCCCGAGGGCGACAATCCCTTGCACCAGGCGATCCTGGCCCATTTCAACATGCGCGTCGTGCCCGAGATTGAAAAGGTGTTCCAGTATAAGACAACCTCCTACGACGGCGCCCGCGTCGGCTGCTACGACGCCGGCGAAGGCGGCTATTTCCGCGCCCACCGGGACAGCGTCAGCCACAAGACCGGCAGGAGCGGCGCTTCGCCCTCACCCTCAATCTCAATGACGGCTATGAGGGCGGCGGGCTCTGCTTCAAGGAATACGGCCCGCAAGTCTATTGCCCGGCGGCCGGCGACGGCGTTGTCTTTTCGTGCAAACTGCTGCACGAAGCCCTGCCGGTCACCAAGGGCCGCCGCTTCGGCCTGTTCGCCTTTTTCTATTGAGCCGGCGGCGCCAGATTTCCTCCCCCAATTCACCGCCAGGGCGCCCCGCTGACAAAGCTTCACAAGATACCGGCCCGGGGTGTGCCCACCCCTGCCCAGCTTATACCAAGGATCAGTGATCATGACCCATAGAGATCGCCCATGCGGCCCGCCGGGTAGGAAGGAGCGTGCCGGCGATGCCGGGCATCGGCCAGCGCTTCTGACGCCCTCCGGCGGGCCGCATGGGCGATCTCTATGGGTCATGATCACTGATCCTTGGTATAACTACAAAACTCGCAATCCGACTGACTTCCACTAATCAGCGGCGGATATTGTCTTTCAGATAGCGGTAGTAATCGTCAGCCAGGGCGGCGTTGCCAGCTGCATTGAGGTGGATGTTGGTGGCCGAGCGCTGCAGCGGAATTTTATTGCCGATGATGGCAATACCGCGGGATTTGGCGAAATCCCTGAGCGGCGCGATTTGAGCCAGAAACCCCTTGGCCGCCTGTTCGGATTTGGCGATCAAGCCGCGTGCCTGGTGCCAGGCACGCCGGCCTTTTTCCTGGTCGACGCTGATCGCCAGGCGGGCGCCGGCGCGGCGCACTTCGGCGGCGAACTGGGCCAGCATGGCCAGATAGTCGGGCCACCAATGGGCCGGCGTTGCCTCCATGCCGGTGCGGTAATAGTCCAGGCTCCAAAGTCCGAAACGGTACCAGTTCCTGGCGATCGTCAGAATGTCGACCTGGTGTTTTTCGAGACCGTGGCGGGCGAGCAAATTGTCGAGATCGGCGCTGCGGAACGGGTCCGATTTTGCCAGCGCTTCGAAGTCCCTTTTCAACGCATCGGTGGCCTTTGCGCCCAACAGATGAAAGACCAGTTCGAGATGCTTTTTCTCGAATTTCAGTATTTTCGTGCGCCGCGCCTTGGCCGGATCGTAGACCACCCAGGCCTGTTTCAGAATTTCCGAATGGCTGATAATCCGCCGCCGGGTCCAGGCGTTCCATTCGCGCCGAAATTTCGGGTTGGCGCGCTGGCTCACCCGGCCGTTGGCGCCCCGGACAAAATAGAAGGGCTTGCGGCGCGCATATTTCCCGCTGTCCTCGTACCAATGCAATTCCCACAGATCGTTGATGCTGAAATGCAGGATGACCATGTCGGGACGGTAGCGAATGCCTTCCCGGCGGAAGGCCACAAGCTGCTGGTCGATGGACCAGCCGGGATAGCTGATATTGATAACTTCGGCATTGGTTCCTTCGCGGCGCAAGCGGTCTTCCAGGCGCCGGGTGAACTGGGCGTCCTCGGGCACGGTATAACCAAAGACTTGAGAACCGCCCATCACCAGGATGCGGTAGCGTGCGTCCTAATTATCATAGCTGCGCTCCCGGTCGCGCCAGCCCTTGGCGTTGGCGCGGCCCACATGGCGGGCGCCGGTATCGGGATCAATAATCAAAATGGCCTTGCCGTTGCCGGTGTGGACAAAGCCGGCGGAATAGATGCTGTAAGGGAAATAGGCCGCGAGCAGGAATTCCGTCGCCAGGGTCCCGGCCACCAGCACCGCCACCGCAATCATGGCGCCGGTCCAGCGGGGATGACGATGGGCAAAGCCGGCTTTGTTCATCGCGCCAATAATCCCATTCCAATTCCCTTGGCTGACAGGCCGCGGGCGCCGGCTATTGCATCGGCGAGAATGGCGCCGGGATAAGAATTTTATTTTCCTGGCTGATCACCTCTTCGGCGGCGCCGCCCTTGGGTGGCCAGATGCCGTCTTGCACCGCCTTGGACCGGATGGCCCAGCGCTCATCCAGGCTTTTATAGGGCCAAAAGTGAACCAGTTTGCTGGCGCTTTCCAATTCGCAATGCATAACGGCCAACAGCGGCGAGCGGGCGACCCTTTCCGCCAAGGCCCCGGCCCAACGCTCCCGGGTCTGCTCCATGCGGCCGGCCTGGATGAGATAGCTGCGCATCTCATAGAAGGGTCCGTGCGCGCCCGGCGTCAATAGCGGCGCGTCCGGCCAGGGCTCAAAAATTTCATTGGTTTGTTTGACAAAAAATTCCCCAACCTTGGGCGGCCACCAATCCTTAGCGGCGGCTTCCTCTCTAACGCGTTCCCGATGACCGGCATCGTCGTAAGACCAAATATGGACGATTTGGTTGAGCATGCCGATGTCGGTATAAAAAAAACCGGCCAAGGGTGAAAGCTCCTGGCGCCTGTCGATGGCGGCGGCAAAACGGTTCAGCACTTCGGGCAAGCTGCGTACCTTGAGGTCATAGGTTCTGATTTCGTAAATCATTGCGCTTTTCCTTTCGACAGGTGAATTTCCAAGAGCCGCAAATACCCGGTCAGTCCGCCGGAACCAGTGCCAGGACCCTTAAGGGGCTGCCGGAGCCGTCGGCGATCTTCAGCGGCGGGGTCACCAGCACGGCGCCGCCGGCCGGCAATTGATCCAAATTGTTGAGGCTCGACATGCCGAACTTGTTGGCGCCGTGCATCAAATTGTGGGCCGGAAACTGGGGATCGAATTGCCCGGCATTGCCGTGGTCGGTGCCCACCGTCTCGGTCCCGAAACCGCAGGCGTCCCGCTCGATCATGTAGCGGACGGCATCCGGGTCCGGCCCCGGTGAGTGATAGCCGTCGTCGCGAATATTGAGGAAGGCGCCGGCGTCGTCGAACCGCTTTGCCCAGCCGCTGTGCATCAGCACCCAGCTGCCTGGCGGAATCGCGCCATGCCCGCTTTCCCAGGCTTCGAGATGCCCGGCGGTGAGGATGAAATCGGGATCGGCCGCCACCTCCTCGGTGACATCGATGACGCAGGCGGGCGCGATAAACCGTTCAGGCCCGATGGTATCGGTGGCGCCGTCTTTATATTCGCCGCCGGTGAACCAGTGGCTGGGCGTGTCGAAATGGGTGCCCGCATGCTCGGCCGTGGTCAGCGTGCTCCAGCGGGAAAAGCCGCCATCTTCCCGGTAATTGGAAATGGTTTCGAGGGACACCTGGGGCGGTTGCGCGCCGTGGCCTTCCGGGACTTGGATGATCGGCGTCTTGGGTCCGAGCGGGTGGCTGAGGTCGACCACCCGGATTTGGCCGCCGGCCACCGCGCCCAGCAAGGCCGGCAGGATTTCTGTGTTCTGGACCATCGCCTTGCCACCTTTCAAATACCGTCATTCCCAATGCCGCAAAGGCCCAGGCAGCATCAAGCCGGGCCTTGGCGATTAGTACCATACTGCCCCCCGAATTCACAATGACCGGGCTCCGAATGGGCCCGCATTCGAGCCGCCGCATTATGCATGGCTGGCGTTGCCGCATTCAGGGTACAATGGCTTTGCAAAGGTGTGGCAAAAAAAACGGGAGGCGGATTTGGCGCGCTACGACATTATCGATCCGGGGGATTATTCCGGCGAACAGCAGGCTGCGGCGGAAGTGATCGCGGGCTCCCGGGGCAGCGTGCGCGGCCCGTTTCAGGTGTTCCTGCACAATCCCGCCCTGGCGGCAATCGTAGAAAAATACGGCGCTTATGCGCGCTTCAACAATTCCCTGCCGGACCGCCTCAACGAACTGGCGGTTTGCATTTGCGGGCGCTATTGGGGCGCCCATGTGGAGTGGGTTGCCCATTCGCGCCTGGCCCTGGAGGCGGGCATCGCACAGGAAACCATCGACGCCCTGCATGACCGCCGGACACCGGAATTTGCCAACCCGGACGAGCAAGCGGTCTATGATTTCTGCACCGGCGTCTTGGAGCATAAGCAGGTGGACGACGCCGTTTATGGGCGCTGCCTCGAATTGTTCGACGAGGCGGGGGTCATCGATTTGATGGCGACACTGACCCATTACACGGTGGTCAGCCTGACCCTCAACGCCTTCCAGGTGCCGGTGCCCGAAGGCGCCCAGGTGCCGCCCTTCGGGCCGGGCCGGTGACGGGGGCGGTGATGGCGCGCTACCAGGAATTCACCCCGGACCACATGACCGATCATCAGCGCGCCGTCTATGACG
>JAYGEH010000285.1:0-16539 GCA_046582475.1 Rhodospirillales bacterium | reverse complement strand
TGCTGGCGGCCGGCGAATTCGGAACCGACCACGTCCCAGGCCAGCTTGAAAAGCTTCATACGGTCGAGCGCCGCTAATTGCGGCGTTTGGAAATACTGCTCGAATTTCTTGGCCAGGGCTTCGTCATGCATGACGCTTACGCTGGCCGGCATCTGGAAGACGCCGCCGCCGCAGAGTTCCCGCAATTGATCGATGAATGCGGAATGACCCTCGGTGCACCAGTTCAGAGCCGCATACATGATGCGCCGGTTGAATGTCTTGAAGCCCGCCGGCCAATCCTCGGCGGCTTCGATCTGGCCGTGGATCATGCCCGCCAGGGTCGCTTCCAGCGACGCCATGCGGCCGAGGGTTTCGCGAACCACCGGTATCTGGTCGGCGCCTGTCGCCTTGGTGATGTGCGAACAAAGCCCGGCGATGAGCTGCATTTTCGACCAGAAGCGCACATTGGACTGGTGGTTGCCATAGCAATGACCCGGCGACAGGGTATACAGCTCGCGCGCCAGCACGGTGTCATCCATATTGAATATCTTTTCCCACGGAACCTTCACATTATCGCACATGACCAGAACGTCGGTTTCGTCCAGCCGCCAGGTGAGCGGCGCATCGAACTCGTTCTTGGCGTTGAGCGCTATGGGCTGGCGCATCCACATGGTCAGGCCGGTTGCATTGCACGGCACCGCGCAGGTGATCGCCTGTTTGTTCTGGTCGGGGGCCAGCGGCAACAGATTGCCGATCCAGATATCGTCGCAAAAGACGGCGCTGGTGGCCAGCATCTTCATGCCCGAGATCACCACCCCTTCGTCGTCCTCGCCGGTCACCATCAAAGTGGGAATCGGAAGATTATTGGCCTGGTAAAATTCCGGATTGCGCGCCGCCTGCGGCGGCAGCACAGCATAGGTCGCGAAAATATCGTTTTTACGCATATGTTCGTAATAAGCGGTGATGTTGACGCCGAATTTATGATCGTCGGTATCGAACACGTCCGGCGTTATCGACATGCCGGTGACGAACGAAGACACATGATCGGGCGAGCGGCCCATCATGCCATAGGTTCGATCGCCGATAAATTTGTGGGCGCGCATGCGCCTTCGCAAATCGTCTTGGGTTTTGGCGCGCAGGAACCACATGGAATAGCGCTCGCCGTCTTCTTCGAACGACAAAAGGTCCTTGTTGGCCGCCTCGTGCTTGACGTCGTAAAGTTGGGCCACGGTTTCGGCGGCGCGGGCGAAGGCGGGATGGGTGGTCACATCTTCGATGCGTTCGTCGCCAATATAAATGACACGGCCGTCTTTCAGGCCATCCAAATGCTGCTGACCGGATTTCAACATTGTGCTTTCCCCTGGTCTCCTGGATATTAACGCAGCACTATATCAGACTTCCGCAAAGGATCAGCCCCAATGAGCTTCGATTGGCGTAGCGAAGACGACGAGACCATCGAGTATCATTTCAACCCGCGCCTCACGATTCCGAACGCCATGGACTTGATCGGCGAACTGCCGGGCCGGGCGGAGCGGGCGCGGGAATCTTTAAGCGGTGATTACGATGTCCGCTACGGCCCCGGGCCGAAGGAATGCTTCGATATTTTCGCCGCCGCATCCGATGCCAAAGGCGTCCCGCCGCCGGCGCAGATATTTATTCACGGCGGCTATTGGCGGGCCATGGACAAGAGCGACTACAGCCATCTGGCCACCGACGTGGTCGCCGCCGGGGTTACCCACATATCCCTGAATTACGATCTCTGCCCGGAGGTTACGCTGGATGCCATCGTCGCCGAGATCCGCCGCGCGGTCATTTATATCTATCAAAACGCTGCGGCCCTCGGCATCGATGGCGAGCGGCTCTACATAGCCGGCCATTCCGCCGGCGGCCATTTGACGGGCATGATGATGCGCCAGGACTGGACCGAGGCCGGATTGCCGCAAGATGTGTTCAAGGGCGCCATGCCGATCTCCGGCGCCTTCGAGCCGGAGGCCATCCTGCATACCTCGATCAATGAAGATGTGGGCCTCGATCTGGATATGGCGCGGCGCAACGGGCTTTTGGACGGCCCGCCAACGGTTGCGGCGCCGGTCCTGGCCCTGGTCGGCGGGGCTGAGCCGGAAGGCTTTCACGCCCTGTCAGAATCTTATGTGGCATTATGCGGGAACGGCAAAAAAATCTCCGTCGCCGGCGCCAATCATTTCACCGTGCTCAACCACATATTCCAACAGGACGGCGATTATTTCGCCGCCATGATGGCGCGGATCAAATAACCCGACAGGTGAATCCCGGCATCAGCCGACGACGAGAATTTCGTGTTTGGTCGAGCCGTCGGCCATGTCGCGGTCTTTCAGCCATTCATAGGCCCGGGTGAACAGGGTCTCGTCATAATAATCCACATGCTTGTAGCGGACGAAGGCCCGGGACAGCTCGTTCGGTTGCAAGGCGCCCTTGGCATGGGCGGTCACGTGGTGGGCGTATTTATAGAAATCCCCGTTGATCAGATCGACGGCCTTGTTTTCGGCGTCGTAGTAGGCCTTGCGCTCGTCCGCATCGAGATCGGCGGCGACCACCTCGCCGCCCCGGTAGAACGAGGCCGCGACGATATGGGCGCCTTCCTTGAGCCCAAGGCTGATGAACGGCTCCATCACCGTCACCGCCCGGTGCTCGCCGCTTTTGAGGGCCGCGTAGCGCATCTGGGGCAGGCCGCCATTGCCGATATTGACACGCTCGGGCCCGACCGCGCTTTCCAGCATCTGAATCGTGGTGAAGTGCGAGCCGGTCATTTTCTGCACATAGACCGCAACGTCGGCCATGTCGCGCGGCACCTGCAATTCCTCATCGAAAGTGAGGATCGCCTGCGCCGCCACCGAGGCCCGAAGGGCGGCAATATTGCCGCCGCGCTCGCCGCGCTCGAGCCGGTCGATGCTGGCCCATTCGCAGACATTGTAGCTGTCGGCCTTACCCTGTTCGAACAGGCTTTCCTTCAGGCGGGCGAGATAGGGAGTTTCAGCATTGTCTTTCTCGCGGTCATCATAGGTGGCGGCGAAACTGACATCCAGGCCGGCTTGGGCGAACAGGCCGGCTTCGATGCCGACAATAACCGGAAGATCGAAGACCGGATTGTTGGGGGCAATACGCACGGGTTTCAAATCAGACATATTGGCTTCCTAGGTTTGGCGCCGCCCAAACGATCCGGGCAATATCTTGTTTGGTTGGATTATGACACGCAATCTAAGTCCACCCGGGCTTCCGGTCAATAATTGGAGGGCGGCGATGCTATAATTCCAGCCTGTTCAGAAAAGGCACCCGCAATATGACTTCCACGCCCCTGCGCACCATCTCGCTGGCCACGCCGTCGATTGCCGCCACGCCCCTGGCGGGCGGCGGCGTCATCCTCAAATCGAACGACCCGCTCCGGGAATATGAGACGCAATTGGGCGATTTGATGCGCAAATGGGCGGAAGCCCGCCCGGATACCATATTCCTGGCCGAACGGACGGCCGACGGCGATTGGCGCAGCGCCACCTATTCAGAGGCGCGCCAATCGTGCGACGCCATATCCCAATCGCTGCTGGACCGGGGGTTGGGGCTGGACAAGCCGGTGATGCTGCTGTCCGGCAACTCCATCGATCATGGGCTGCTCAGTTTCGGCGCCATGCAGGTGGGCATTCCGGTGGCGCCGGTGTCGCCCGCCTATTCGCTGATGAGCGCCGATTTCGCCAAGGTCAAACTGATCCGGGACCTGGTCAAGCCCGGTCTGGTCTATGCGGCATCGGGCGCCGCCTTCGAAAAGGTCCTGGCGGCCGTGCCCTTTGGCGATGCGGAACTGGTGACCGGCGACGAATTCGGGGCTCTTACGGCGGCGACGCCGGGCGCCGGCGTGGAGGATGCCTTCCGGGCCGTGACTGGCGACCATGTGGCCAAATATCTATTTACCTCGGGCTCCACCGGAACGCCGAAGGGCGTCATCAATACCCAGAGGATGCTGTGTTCCAACCAGCAGATGAGCGTTCAGCAGATACCCTATTACATGGAGGTGCCGCCGGTGATGGTCGACTGGCTGCCCTGGAATCATACCTTCGGCGGTAATTATGTGCTCAACCTGGCGCTGAAGACCGGCGGCGCGCTTTATATCGACGAGGGCAAGCCGGCCCCCGGCCTAATCGAAAAGACCGCCGCCAACCTGAGAGACATCGCGCCCACCGCCTATTACAACGTGCCGGCGGGCTATGGCATGCTGTTGCCGTTCCTGGAAGCGGACAAGGATTTGCGGGAAAACTTCTTCTCCCGCTTGGGGCTGATTCTCTATGCCGCCGCCGCCCTCTCCGCCGATCTTTGGCAGCGCCTGGAAAACCTCGCCATAGAGACCACCGGCGAGCGCATTGTCATGGTCTCGGCGTTCGGCTCCACCGAGTCGGCGCCGCTGATCACCGGCGCCCATTGGCTGGTCGATCGCCCCGGCAATGTGGGCAATGTGACGCCGGGCGCCGAGGTCAAGCTGGCGGCGCACGAAAGCAAGCTGGAAATCCGCGGCCGCGGGCCCAATATCACGCCCGGCTATCTGGGCCGGCCCGAGCTGACCGAAGCGGCCTTTGACGAAGACGGCTTTTTCCGCTTCGGCGACGCCATGCGCCTGGAAGATGAGAGCGATGCCTCCAAGGGCATGCTGTTCGATGGCCGCGTCGCCGAGGATTTCAAGCTGGCCAGCGGCACCTGGGTGCATCCCGGCGTGTTGCGCCCGGATCTGATCGCCGCCGCCGCGCCGCTTATTCAAGACGCGGTTATCGCCGGCCACGACCGGGATTACATCGCCGCCCTGGCCTGGCCCAACGCCGCCCGATTGCGCAGCCTGACCGGTGCCGATGGAGATGCGGATATGGCGGCGATGATGGCGGACCCAAGGGTCGTTGATCATATCCGCAATACCCTCAGCGCCCACAACCGGGCATCGGGGGGTGGCTCCAGCCGCGCCGTCCGGCGCTTGATTTTGATGGCCGAGCCGCCCGGGATCGACGCCAACGAGATCACCGACAAAGGCTACGTCAACCAGCGCGCCACCCTCGAGCGCCGCGCCGATTTGGTCGAGCGGCTGTATGCCGATACGCCGGACGCGGAGGTCATCGTGATCTAAACCGGTGCCGCGGCCCGCGCCTGCTCTTCGCGGCTCAATATCATTCCGGCGATCAGGATAACCACGCTGCCGGCCCAGGTCCAAAGATCCGGAACCTCGCTATAAAGCACAAAGCCGAAAACGGCGGCGATGACCATGCGAAAGAAAATCATCGGATCGACAACGGTGATATCGGCGCGTTTGTAGGCCAGCGTCGTCGCCACATGGGCGATGGTCGACAACAAGGCCGTGAGCGCCACCAATCCCCAGACATAAAGGCTCGGCCAGGACCACACGAACAGCGCCGGAAACAGCGTCAATACCGCCGATATGAGCGTCATCCAGGCGACGACCGATGCGGTGCTTTCGCCGCGCGTCAACAGCGTCTTGGCGGTCAAATTCGACGCCGCCTGCTGCACCGCGTAAGCGAGAACCAACAGCGCGCCAAGGGTAAGGCTGATCAAGCCCGGCCGAATGATGATCAAGACACCGGCAAAACCAAAGAGGACCGCGAACCAGCGCTTGAATTGCGGCGGCTCGCCGAGAAAAAGGATGGCGCCGGCGCCCGATACGATGGGCGTCACGAACCCGATGGCCGCCACCGTCGCCAGCGGCGTCAGCGATATGCCCACGAACAGGCACAAAAGCGCTGTCATCTGCAAGACGCCGCGCGCCAGATGCAAGCGAAACAGGGGGCCGGGGTTCCAATTGAAATCCTTCACTAAAAATACATGGGCGAACAGGGGAACGGCGATGACGCTGCGCAAGAAAACAACCACAAAGGGATGGATTTCCTCCGCCGCCGAGCGTACCGCCACATTCGAGATGGTGAAGGCGCCGCCGGCCAGGATCATCCACAGGGCGCCTTGCAGGTTGGCGTTGACGCCGGCCGGTATATTGGGGTTCATGGGCCCCAGACTTAACCATTGAGCACGAACATGACAACACCAACGGAACTGCAGTTTACCATTGCGGGCGAAACCCTCGCCGCCCGCGTCGATACATTGGTGATCGCCGGCTGGACCGGGCGCAACAACGCCGCCGTCGAGGAACATATCGCCGAGCTGGAAGCCATCGGCGTCGCCCGACCGCCGTCAACGCCGTGCTTTTACCGGGCATCGGCGAGCCTCCTCACCCAAGCCCCTTCGATCCAGGTCGTTGGGTCGGTGAGCAGCGGCGAGGCGGAATGCTTCATGCTGGCGGCCAATGATGACTTGTGGGTCGGCGTCGGCTCGGACCATACCGACCGCACGGTGGAAGCCTACGACGTCACGGTTTCCAAACAGATGTGCCCGAAGCCGGTGGGCGCCAACCTCTGGCGCCACGCCGATGTGGCCGGCCATTGGGATCAGCTGATATTGCGTTCCTATGCGACCTTGGATGGCGAGCGGCGCCTCTATCAGGAAGGCTCGATTGCCGCCCTCAAGCCGCCGGCGGAACTGATTTCTCTCTACCGGCGCGGCGCGGCGCTGCACCCCGGAACGTTAATGTTCGGCGGCACCGTCCCGGTGATTGGCGAGGTGAGCGCCGCGGGCAGATTTGAGGTGGAGATTTATGACCCGAAGCACGATACTTCGCTGCACCACGCATATGAGATTCAAGCCCTGCCGGGCACCGCTTAAGGAAAGAACGTCACATGGCAAAAGGTAAACCGCATCTTGAATTCTTCCCCCTCGATATGAACGACGGCTGGGAGACGCTGGAAGGCTATCCAGACGGCATCACCCAAAAAATCCTGGTCAGCGATCTGGACGAGGACGGCAAAAGTGGCAGCCGCTCGCGCTTTCTGCGCTTCGTTGCCGGCGTATACACCACCGCGCCCTTCGTCCACGATCATTGGGAAGAGGTGTATCTGGTCGAGGGCGATCTGATCGTCGGCAACGACGACAACGGCGAAGGCGGCAAAAAATTCACCGCCCCCACCTTCGCCTGCCGCCCGCCGGGCGCCCCGCACGGACCCTTCAAGTCCGACGGCGGCTGCCTCTTATTCGAGATCCACTATTATCAGGAATAAGTCGCTCTAAGTCTATTTCAGCCTATTTCATGACAGTATACTAAATTGTTGCAATAATATATCAATAATTTAGTATACTGTCATGAAATAGGGAAGGGGCACCTCATTCCAGGCTGTCGTAATAGTCGCGCAAAACCGTGAGCACTTCGGCGCGGCCGAATTCCTCCGGCACCGCTTCTTTGTTGGCGAACATTTCGCGCAGCCGGGTGCCCGAAATGTCGAGCCGTTCGCTCTCGTCGTGGGGGCAGGTCTTGCCGGTCGCCATGCCGGCGCATTTTTTGCAATAAAATGTGATATCGATCTTGAGCGGCAGGGTCCGAAGCGCGCCCTCTTCCAGGGTATCGAAAATATGATGTGCATCGAAGGGGCCGTAATAGCTGCCGACGCCGGCATGGTCGCGCCCGACCACCAGGTGCGAGCAACCGAAGTTTTGCCGGAATAACGCATGTAATAGAGCTTCGCGCGGTCCGCCATAACGCATTTCGATCGGGTACCCGGCCTGAATCACCGATCCCTCGACGAAATAATTTTTGACCAGGGCGTCGATCGCCTTGACCCGCACCTCGGCCGGAATGTCGCCCGGCTTCAAGGCACCGAGCACCTGATGGATCATTACCCCGTCGCAAATCTCGACCGCAATCTTGGCCAGATACTCGTGGCTGCGGTGCATGGGATTGCGGGTCTGGAAGGCGGCGACGGTGGACCAGCCGTGGCTTTCGAACAATGCGCGGGTTTCGGCGGGGCGGAAATACAGCCCCTCATAGGTGGTGGGATAGTGATCTTCGTCCAGCACCTTGACCGGCCCGGCCAGGTTGACCGAGCCTTGCTCCATGACCTTCTGCACGCCCGGATGGGCATCATCATCGGTCCGGTAGACATGATGGCATTCGAATTCCTTGTCGATGCTGTATTTTTCCTCGACGTTGAGGACGCCGAAGATATCGCCGGCGGCGTTGCACAGGGCCACGTCATCGCCCTCGGATATGCCGTCGGCCAGCGCCGCCGAAGACGACAAGGTAATTGGAATCGGCCAGAAAAGCCCGTCCGCCAGCTTCATATCGGCGCAGGCGCCCTTCCAGTCCGCTTCGCCCATGAAACCCCGCAACGGCGTATAGGCGCCCATGCCCAGCATCAGAAGATCGGACAGCTCGCGGCTCGACATGGGAACCTGGGTCAGCTTGGCGGCGCGCTTTTTTTCCTCGCCCCGTTCATATTCCGGGAGCAGCAGGGGTCGCAGCGAACCGCCGCCATGGGGCTCTACGAGATTGGACATGGGCTACCTTTCATATCGAGAGCGCTTACTTAACAAAACATGAGACGATATGGCCACACCCTATTCACCGAACGCAGCCAAGCCAGAGGAGATGGAGAAAGTCCAAGCGGTCAGATATGGTGCCCCATGACCATCGCCTATTTCCTGACCAGCAATGACGCCGCCTTTGCCGAGCCGTTGATGCCGCGCCTGATGGGGCAGGCTGAAGTGCTCGGCGCCAGCCTGTTCACGCCGGACAAGGCCGAAGACCCCTATGTAGACGACGGCGCGCCGCCGGCCTTGATGGTTCAAATCGATATGGCAAATGTGGGCGCCCTTGAAACGCTGTTCGCCGATACGGAAATCCGCGCGATGATCGAAGCCGCCGGGCCGTCGGCCAAGGGCGATGCGTTCGAAGTTTCGGCATTTCCCATATCCGGCATTGATGATCCGGCCTTGCGCACCGCGCCCATGTCCTTCGTGGTCCGTTATTTCGCACCGGTGAGCGACGAAAATCTGTTCCGAAGCAATTACCTGGAGAACCATCCGCCGATCATGGCCGACATGCCGGGCATCCGGAACGTGCTCTGCTATGTGCCAGCAACCTGGTCGAACTCCGCCCCTATCCCAAGCTCCGGCTGCATCCTCGGCAACGAGGCGGTGTTCGACAGCCTGGATGCTCTCAACACGGCGCTCGCCTCCGACGTGCGCCATCGCCTCCGCGAGGATTACAAATCCTTCCCGGTCAAACCCGGCCCCAACACCCATTACGCCATGCAGCGGGTGGATTTCAGGCCATAAGGCGTTTGACAGGTTCGGGCTGCCATTGACAATGGCGAGGTGGGAGAAAGGGTAAGGAAAGAACCGGAACTTGGGCATGAAAATCGGCATCGATGTGGGCGGTACGTTTACCGATTTCTTTCTTGTGGAAGCGGGCGCGCCGGCGCGTATCCATAAATGCCTGTCGACGCCGGAAGACCCGTCCATCGCCGTCATCCAAGGGCTGGAAGAGCTGGCCGGGGGCATGGAACCGGCCATGAAGTTGCCGGAGTTCGCCGCCTGCCTCGAGACCATTGTCCACGGCACCACGGTCACCACCAACGCCACCCTGACCCGCACCGGCGCCAAATCGGGGCTGATCACCACCAAGGGCCTGCGCGATGCCCTGGAAATGCGGCGCGGCATCCGCGAAGAGCAATACAACAACCGCTTTACGAATGTGGAACCGCTAGTGTCGCGCTATCTGCGCCTGGGCGTCGGCGGCCGGCTGGACCGGAACGGGATTGAAATCGACGCCCTCGATCTGGATGACGTGCGCGCCGCCATCGAAACCTTCAAACGCGAAGGCGTCGAGGCGGTGTCCATCTGCTTCATGAACGCGTTTGCCAATCCGGCCCACGAGCAAGCGGCGGCGGAACTAGTGCGCAAGGAACTGCCGGACGCGTATCTGAGCGTATCCACCGATCTGTTGCCGTCGATCCGCTTTTATGAGCGCATCAGCACCACGGCGCTCAATTCTTATGTGGGGCCCAAGCTCAGCCACTATCTGGACCAGCTTCTGGCGCGGCTTAAAGATATCGGCTTTGGCGGCGTGCTGATGGTGATGCAGTCCAACGGCGGCGTCATGTCGCCCGAAGTGGCGCGCAAGCAGGCGGCCTTGACGCTGCTTTCAGGGCCGGCCGGAGGGCCGGTGGCCGGTCTGGTTTATGCCCAGGCCATCGGCGAAAACAAATGCATCACCATCGATATGGGCGGCACCAGTTTCGAGGCCGCCCTGGTCGATGGCGGCCCGGTGATGGTCAATGAGGGCGAGATCGACCGGCTGCGCATCGCGCTGCCGATGCTTGGCATCCACACCATCGGCGCCGGCGGCGGCAGTATCGGGTGGATCGATGCCGGCGGGCTGCTGCGCATGGGGCCGCAAAGTGCCGGCGCCGCGCCGGGCCCGGTCTCCTATGGCCTCGGCGGCGAGGTGCCGGCCTGCACCGACGCCGATCTGCTGCTCGGCTACCTGAACCCGGATTTTTTCGCCGGCGGCAAGATCAAGCTGGATGTGGAGGCGGCGAGGCATGCCATCGAAACCCATATCGCCAAGCCGCTCGGGCTTTCGACCCTGGACGCCGCCGCCGGCATGTACCGCATCGTCTGCACCAACATGGCGCAAGGGGTACGCGAGATCACCATCAAGCGCGGCTCGGACCCGCGCGAATTTCCCCTCGTGGTGGCCGGCGGCGCCGGGCCCATCCATTCCTGCCTGATTTGCAACGAGCTGGAAATTCCGTTGCAGATCGTGCCCCGGGAATCCTCCATCCTCTGCGCCGTCGGCATGCTGATGGGCGATTTGAAGCATGATTTCGTGCGCACGTTCGTGGCGCCATTGGCCGATGCGGACTGGTCGAAACTGACGCTCCTGATCGATGCCATGCGGTTGGAAGGCGCCAATCTGTTGACGGTCGAGGGCATTCCGGAAGAAGCCTGCGAATTCCACGTCAAGTTCGATTGCCGCTACCAGAAGCAATTTCACGAAGTCTCCTTCGCCGCCCCCGCCGCCGCCGTTGCAGCCCAGGATTCCGCCGCCATCGCCGCCGCTTTCCACGGTGAACATAACCGGCTCTATGGCTATTCCCTGGAAGAGCAGGAGGTGCCGGTGGAGATAATCAATGTGCGCGTGCAGGCGGTGGGGCAGACCGAAAAGCTGGCCATGGCGGCGATGCCCCTGGGCGGCGGCGATGCCGCGGCGGCGCTCAAAGCCAGGCGCCAGGTCTATATCCCCGAAACCGGAGAATTCCAGGACGTTCCGGTCTATGATGGTCATGCGCTCACCCATGGCCACCGGTTCGACGGCCCGGCGATAATCGAGGAAGTCACCACCGCCATCTTCGTTTCGGCCTCGTTTGACTGTATGGTGGACGGATTGGGCTCGTTCGTCCTCTACGCCAAAGGGCGCGAGGAATTGATCAAGGAAGCGGCGTCATGAGCACTATCGATCCGATCCTGGTATCGGTCTATGCGCGGACCTTCAAATCGATCACCGACGAGATGAGCATCTCGGTGCAGAAGACGACGCGCTCGCCGATCCTGTGCGAGGCCAAAGATTTCGTCACCGGCCTTTATGATGCCCAGGGGCAGATGCTGGAGCAGACTGAAAACCTGCCGATCTTGGCCTTTTCCCTGGCGCCGGTCTGCAAATACATTATCGAATATTTCGACGGCGACATAAACGAAGGCGACGTGATCTTCCACAACGACGTCTTTTCCATGGGCAACCAGAACAACGACGTGGCCGTCTACCGGCCGATTTTTTTCGAAGGCGAACTCATCGCCTGGTCGGCGGTCAAGGGCCACCAGGCCGATATCGGCGGCGCCGTCGCCGGCGGCTACAATCCCAACGCCACCGAAGTTTGGCAGGAAGCCCTTCGCATCCCGCCGGTGAAAATCTATGATCGTGGCGTATTCCGGAAAGACGTCTGGGATTTGATCTTCGCCAATATCCGCCTGGATATCGTGCAGTACGACATGCGCGCCCAGATGGGCGCCTGCACCGTCGGCGAGCGGCGCATGCTCGAATTGCTGGACAAGTACGGGCGCCAAAGTTTCGAAACCCACAAACTGGCTTTGTTTGAATCCACCCGCAAGATGATGCAGGCGGAGATCGCCAAGATCCCCAACGGCGCTTATTCCGGCGAGGGCAAGGTCTATTTCGACGGCCACCATCTCGGCACCGAGTTCACCATCCGGGTCACCATCGAGGTCGGCGACGATAGGATCAAATTCGATTATTCCGAAACCGATGCCCAGACCGACGGCTTCGTCAACGGCACCTATACCTCCAGCGCTTCGGCGGCGGTGCTCACCTTCCTGCAGATGATCAATCCCGACATCCCGCACAACGAAGGCATGGTCGAGCCGATCGAGATCATCATCCCCGAGGGCACCATCCTCAACGCCGCCTACCCCAAGGCGACCACTTTCGGCAACCATCTTTGTCCGCCCAACGCCGATGCCATCATCCGTGCCCTGGCACCGGCGATTCCGGACCGGGTGACCGCCGGATGGAACAATCTCCTTTGTTCCCTGACCACCGGCATGGACGATGCCAAGGGCGAGAAATATGTGGACATATTCTTCATGGGCTTCAAGGGCGGTTCCGGCGGCATGAACGGCACCGACGGCTACGATCATATCGGCATGATCGACGCGTCTGGCGGCATCCTCGATCAGGACTATGAAATGTTCGAACAGCAGACGCCGCACCATTTGAATATGCACGAATACCTGACCGATTCGGCGGGCGCCGGCGAATGGCGCGGCGGCCTCGGCATCGAAACAAAGTACACAATCGGTTCCGACGATACCCAGTTCGTGACCTTCGGCGACGGCGATTTCGAACCGGCCTTCGGGCTTTTCGGCGGCCACGACGCAACCTTGAATTCGATCACGCTGATCTATCCGGACGGCACACGAAAAGTGCCCAACAACAAGGATTTGATCACCGACGTTCCCAAGGGAACCGTCTATCACCAGTTCGCCGGCGGCGGCGGCGGTTATGGCGATCCCAAACGCCGCGCCCGGGACATCTTGCGCACCGAAGTCCGCGACGGGACGATCTCGGCCGAAGCGGCCCGCGATGTCTATGGGCTGGATGATTGATGCTGAACCTGACCGAAGAGCAGATTGCGGTCCGCGACACCTTCGCCCGCTTCACCGACGCCGAAATCATCCCCGCCGCCGAAGCCATCGACGAAGCCCACGAATATCCCCGCGATATGGTCAAGCGGCTGGCCGATCTGGGTTTCGTCGGCATGCGCTATGCGGAAGAGGTGGGCGGCTCGGGCGTCGATCTGGTCACCTGCTGTCTGGCCCTGGAAGAGGTGGCGCGGGGCTCGATGTCGGTGGCCGCGTGCGTCACCATGCAGGCGCTGATGGGCACCAAGTTCCTGGAAATGCTGGGCGGCGAGGATATCCGCGAACGCCTGTTCAAGCCGGCGCTCAGCCTGGACAAAATCGGCGCCATCTGCATGACCGAGCCCGATGCCGGCAGCGATCTCGGCTCCATTTCCACGCGCGCGGTGGAAGCGGACGGCGGCTATATCCTGAACGGCGCCAAGACCTGGGTCACCTCGGCCCCGGTGGCCGATTTCTTCACCGTGTTCGCGCGCGCCGGCGCCGAAGACAAGCTGACCGTATTCCTGGTGGAAAAAGATTTCGATGGCCTGGTGATCGGCCGGCCGATCGAGAAAATGGGGGTCTGGGCGCTGCCCACCTCGGAGGTTGCCTTCAACGATTGCTTTTTGCCGGACAGCCACTGCCTGAGCGCCGAGATCGGCGACGGCGAGGAGCATTTGCGCAAGCTCCTTTCCGAAATTCGCATCGTTACCGCCGTGCTTGGGCTCGGCATCGCCCGCGCCGCCCTCGATGAAGCGGTGCGCTACGCCGGCGAGCGCAAGCAGTTCGGCAAGCCCATCAACCGCTTCCAGGCGGTGCAGATGCGCCTCGCCGACATGGCCACCGACGTGGAAGCGGCGCGCCACATCACCTATCACGCGGCGGCGCTTCTGGACGCCGGCGTACCGCACCGGAAAGAAGCCTCCATGGCGAAACTGTTCGCCACCGAAGCCGCGGCCCGGGTTTGCGACAACGCGGCCCGCATCTTCGCGTCTTACGGTTACGCCATGGAATATCCGGTGCAGCGATTTTTGCGCGATGTGCGCTTCACCCTCATCGGCGGCGGTACCAGCGATATCCTGAAGCTGATCATCGCCAAGGAATTGTCCGTATGAGCGGCGCGAATAAGATCAAAATCCTGATCGGCAAGCCGGGCCTCGACGGCCACGATGTGGGCGCCAAGATCGTGGCCCGGGCGCTGATCGATGCCGGCTTCGATGTGATTTATTCCGGGCTCCGGAAAACGCCGTCGGAGATCGCGCAGCTGGCCCTCGAAGAAGACGCCGACGTGATCGGGCTTTCCAGCCTGGCCGGCTCGCACATCGAGTTCTGCACCAAACTGAAGGGCCTGATCGATCAATACGGGCTGAAAGAAAAACTATGGGTGATCGGCGGCTGCATCCCGAAACAGGACCACGGGGCGCTCAAGGAAATCGGCCTGGATGGTATTTTTCCCAACGGCAGCCGGCTTGAGGATATTGTAGACTTCATAAGCAGCAACACCGGTCCAGGCCAGGCTTAGGAGACGCATCATGGATGGCAGCGGCGCGAAAAAAGTGGTCAACGAATCCGGCATCGAGATTCAACCGCTTTATGGACCCGAAGACGTAGAGCAATCGGGCGGCACCGGATTCCTCGGCGATCCCGGCGGATATCCGTTCACCCGCGGCATCCACAAGGAAATGTACCGCAAGCGGCCCTGGACCATGCGCCAATATTCCGGCTTCGGTAATCCAGCGGAAACCAACCAGCGCTTCAAATATCTGATCGAGAACGGCCAGACCGGCCTCAACGTGGCCTTCGATCTGCCCACCCAGACCGGCCTCGATTCCGACAATGTGCTAGCCGAGGGCGAAGTCGGCCGGGTCGGCATGGCGATCGACAGTTTGCGCGATTTCGAGATCGCCTTCGACGGCATCGATCTGGACAAGATCACCGTGTCGCTGACCATCAACGGCGCGGCCGCCATCCTGATCGCCATGTATCTGGCCATGGCGGAAAAGCGCGGCTACGACTTGTCCCAGCTTCGCGGCACCGCCCAGAACGATATTTTGAAGGAATTCATCGGCCGCGGCACCTGGGTGTTTCCGGTGGAGCCGTCGATCAAGCTGGTCGGCGATACCATCGAGTATTGCGCCGAACACGCGCCCAAATATTCGCCGGTGAGCGTCTGCGGCTATCATATCCGCGAATCGGGCTGCAACCCGGCGGAAGAAATGGCCTATGCGTTTTGCATCGCCAAGGCCTATGCGGACGACGTCATCGGGCGCGGACTTCATGTGGACGAGTTCGCCGGGCGGCTATCGTACAACTTCAACCTGTTCGGCAATCTCTTTGAGCAGGTGGCCAAGTTCCGCGCCGGGCGCGGGCTGTGGGCGAAGATCATCAAGGAAGACTACGGCGCCGAGGATCCGCGCTCCATGTGGCTGCGCATGATCGCCGGCGGCGGCGGCGGCGGGCTAACCTTCGAGCAGCCCGAAGTGAACATCATGCGCGGCGCCTATTACGCGCTGATCTCGGCGCTGTCCGGCACCCAAACCATGGCGCTTTGCTCCTACGACGAGGCCTATACCATCCCCACCGAATATTCGGCGCGCATTTCGCTGCGCACCATGCAGTTGCTGATGGATGAGATGGGATTGTGCGATACCGTCGATCCCCTGGCCGGCTCCTATTATGTGGAGACCTTGACCAACCAGATGCGCGAAAAAATGGAAGCGGTCATGGCCGAGGTGGAGGCCGAAGGCGGCATCGTCGAGATGGTCAAGGACGGCCGCATCCAGGCCAAGGTATCGAAACAGGCCTACGATATGCACCGGGATATCGAGAGCGGCGCCTTCCCCAAGGTCGGCGTCAACCGCTACCGCATCGAGGAAGAAGATGAGCACGAGGTGGAATTCCACCCCTATAATCTGAAGGACGCGGAGATGCAGATCGAAAGCCTGCGGCGGGTGCGCAGCCGCCGGGATGGCGCCGAGGCCAGCGCCGGCCTCGCCAGGATCAAGGGTGCCGCCGAAGCCGGCGAAAACGTCATGCCGGCGATGGTGGACGCGGTCAAAGCCTACGCCACGGTGGGCGAGATCACCGACGCACTCGTCGAAGTCTATGGCCGCTACCAGGAGCCGATCCGGTTTTGATATGGACGCCATTGCCAACTATATAGCCGTCGATAGCGTCGAGGCGGCCGCCGAAACCCTGGCGGCGGGGCCGGTGACGGTGCTCGCCGGCGGCACCGATTTGATGCTGCAGGCCGAAGCCGGCAAACGGGTTTACGCCCCGACATTGATGAACATCCGCCGCCTCGCGGATTTGCGCGGCGTAAGGCTGGATGGCAAAACCTTGCGCATCGGCGCCCTGACCACCATGACCGATCTCCTGGGCGATCCGATCATCGAAGCCCATTGCCCGATCTTGAGCCAGACCGCCAACCAGTTCGGCAGCCCGCAAATCCGCAACATGGCCAGCATCGGTGGCAATATCTGCAACGCCTCGCCGGCGAGATCGGAAGAGCACACG
>JAYGEH010000230.1:0-35250 GCA_046582475.1 Rhodospirillales bacterium | reverse complement strand
GTCGGCGGCATCGATTGCGAGCTGGTATCGGCGGAACTGACCTATGGCCTCGAGCGCCTGGCCATGTATATCCAGGGCGTCGAAAACGTCTTTGATCTGGATTGGAACGGCAAAGGCGTAACCTACGGCGATGTGTTCCTGCAGGCCGAACAGGAATTCTCCGCCCACAATTTCGAGTATGCCGACACCGATATGCTGAGGCGCGAATTCGAGGACGCGGAGCAAGAATGCGGCTCGCTGCTCGGCCATGAACTGGCCCTGCCCGCCTACGATCAATGCATCAAGGCCTCGCACCGGTTCAACCTGCTGGAGGCGCGCGGCGTCCTATCGGTGACCGAGCGCCAAGCCTACATCGCCCGCGTCCGCGCCCTGGCCAAGGGCTGCTGCGAGATGTGGGTGGCGAAGCGGAAGCAAGAGGCGGGGAAAGGCGAAGCCGCGACAGGGACAAAAATATGATTGGTGCAGGAGGCCTTGCGGGTCGGAAACTATGGCCTATATACAGTCTAGAACCCATACCGGAAACCAAAAACCGATGATATAATTTGCGCCCAATTACCCATACGAATCCATGCCGGATTTTAACCAACATATATCGCACGAGAATGTTTAATTGATACAGGTATAAATTAAAAATAAGCTAAATTATGAGTATGCACGCAAAATGTCATTGGGAGCCCATCGCCTCCCCACCCCAACCTTCCCCATCCAGGGGGGAAGGAGCAGGTGTTGGTGCCCTCGGGCGTGCGTCCATCTTCCTTGAATCCCTTCCCCCCTGGAGGGGGAAGGTTAGGATGGGGGGGAGGCGACATGGCTGAGCTTCTGTTGGAAATCCTGTCCGAAGAAATCCCGGCGCGCATGCAGGCCCGCGCCGCCGAGGATTTGAAGCGCCTGGTGACCGACGGGCTGAAAGATGCCGGCCTCGCGTTCGACAGCGCCGAGGCATACGTGACGCCGCGCCGCCTGGCCCTGGTGGTGGTCGGATTGCCCACCGAAACGCCGGACATTTCCGAAGAACGCCGGGGCCCCAAAACCGACGCCCGGGAAAAAGCCATCAACGGGTTTTTGGTTTCCGTCGGGCTGAGCCTCGATCAATTGGAAAAGCGCGAAACCGGCAAGGGCGAGTTCTATTTCGCGCAGATTGAGAAGAAGGGGCAGCAGACCAAGGAGATTTTGTCAGGCTTGATCGATGCAACCCTGCCGAAAGTTCCCTGGCCGAAATCCATGCGCTGGGCCGGCCACGGGGAACGTTGGGTGCGCCCCATGCAGGGTATCGTGGCCGTGTTCGACGGCGGCCCGGTGCCGGTGACGTTCGGCCCGATCACGTCCGGCGTCACCACCCGCGCCCACCGCTTCCTCACCGACGCGGTGATCGAGGTGAAGGATTTCGCCGACTACAAAAAGCAGCTCGAAGTCGGGCACGTGATCCTCGACGCCGCCGAGCGCCGCCAAATCATAATAGACGGCGCCGTGAAATTGGCGGCCGATGCGGGGCTCACCTTGCGCGGCGATCCGGCGCTGCTGGACGAGGTGGCGGGGCTGGTGGAATGGCCGGTACCGCTGATGGGCTCTATCGATGCCCAGTTTATGGATATCCCGCCGGAAGTGCTCACCACCACCATGCGCAAGAACCAGAAATATTTCGCCCTCGAAGATTCCGGCGGCACCCTCGCCCCAAAATTCATCACCGTCGCCAACAAGGAAACCCCGGACGGCGGCGCCGCCATCATCGCCGGCAACGAACGGGTGCTGCGGGCGCGATTGGCCGATGCCAAGTTCTTCTGGGACCAGGACCGCAAAGCCACCCTGGAAAGCCGCGTTGGTGCCCTTGAAGACATTACATTTCACGCCAAGCTGGGCACCCTGGCGCAAAAGATGGAGCGGGTCGGCAAGCTGGCCGCCGAACTTTCGGGCGCGGTCGGCGCCGATGCCGAGCAAGCCAGGCGTGCCGCCAAGCTGGCCAAGGCCGACCTGAGCACCGGTATGGTTACCGAATTCGCCGATGTGCAGGGCATCATGGGCCGCTGCTACGCCCTCGCCGACGGCGAAGCGCCCGAAGTGGCCGAGGCCATCGCCGAGCATTACAGCCCGCAAGGGCCGTCCGATGCCTGTCCCACGGCGCCGGTGAGCGTCGCCGTTGCATTGGCGGACAAGATCGATACCTTGGTTGGGTTCTGGGGGATCGACGAAAAACCGACCGGCTCAAAGGATCCCTTTGCGCTGAGGCGGGCGGCCTTGGGGATTATTCGCTTGATTTTGGAAAATGAATTTAGAATTCCTCTCGGGCAAGCCTTTGAGGGATCGTACAAAACCTACCCATCCGGCTCCAGCTACATGGGACATGCTTTTGGTCAACCGCCCGATGCGCTCGCCGGTGAACTGTTGGATTTCTTCGCCAACCGCCTGAAAGTTCATCTCCGCGAACAGGGCGTGCGCCACGATCTAATCTCCGCCGTCTTCGCACTCGGCGGCGAGGATGATCTGGTTCGCCTGCTCGCCCGCGTCGAAGCCTTGGGTGCGTTTCTCGACACCGAAAACGGCGCCAATTTGCTGACCGCTTACAAGCGCGCCGCAAACATCTTGCGAATCGAAGAGAAAAAAGACGATGCGTCTTATGATGTGGAGCCGGACGCGGCACTGCTGGAACTGGACGAGGAGAAGGCGTTGTTCGCCGCCCTCGAAAAATTGCGCGGTGAAATCTCCCCGATTCTTGCGGAAGAACGCTTTGGCGATGCCATGAAATTGCTGGCCGCATTGGGCGCGCCCGTTGATGCCTATTTCGATGGCGTCACCGTCAATTGCGACAAGCCTACGGTTCGTGTAAATCGGTTGCGGACATTGTCGCGGATCAGGGCGGCCATGAACCAGATTGCGGATTTTTCACAGATTGAAGGCGGTGAGCGGTGAGTAAATGGGTCTATGGGTTTGGCGGCGGCGCGGCCGATGGCAGCGCCGATATGGGGGCCTTGCTTGGCGGCAAGGGGGCCAATCTGGCCGAAATGTCGGCCCTCGGCCTGCCGGTGCCGCCGGGCTTCACCTTGACCACCGAGGTCTGCAACCATTTCACCAGCCACGACGACACCTATCCCGATGACCTGGTCGCCGAGGTCCGGGATGCCCTCGACAAAATCGAAAATGCCATCAGCGCCAAGTTCGGCGATGCCGCCAATCCGTTGCTGGTCTCGGTCCGCTCCGGCGCCCGCGCCTCGATGCCCGGCATGATGGATACGGTGCTCAATCTCGGCCTCAACGACGAAACCGTCGAAGGATTGGCGTCGGCGTCCGGCGATGTGCGCTTCGCCTATGACAGCTACCGCCGCTTCATCCAGATGTATGGGGACGTGGTGTTGGGGGTCGGCCACCATCATTTCGAGGACATCCTGGCGCTGATGAAAGAAGACAAGGACGTGGCCCTCGATACCGACCTGGACGCCGACGATTGGAAAGCCATCTGCGCCCAATTCAAGGACAAGGTCGAGGCCGAGCTTGGCGCACCGTTCCCGCAGGCGCCCGAAGACCAGCTTTGGGGCGCCATCGGCGCCGTCTTCGGAAGCTGGATGAACGAGCGCGCCATTATCTACCGGCGCCTGCACGACATCCCCGGAAGCTGGGGCACCGCCGTCAACGTCCAGTCCATGGTGTTCGGCAATATGGGCGATCAATCGGCCACCGGGGTTTGCTTCACGCGCAATCCGTCGACCGGCGAAAATGCATTTTACGGCGAATATCTGATCAACGCCCAGGGCGAGGACGTGGTCGCCGGTATCCGCACGCCATTGCCGCTGACCATCGCCGAGGCCAAGGCCGGCCATTCCAGGCTGCCGTCCATGGAAGAGAACATGCCCGAGATGTTCGCCGAATTGTGCGATGTGCGGGAAAAACTGGAGCGCCATTACAAAGACATGCAGGACATGGAATTCACGGTGCAGGAAGGCAAGCTCTGGATGCTGCAAACCCGGGGCGGCAAGCGCACCGCCAAGGCGGCTCTCAAAATCGCCGTGGAAATGGCCGGCGAGGGGCTGGTGAGCCGCGAACAAGCCATCCAGCGCATCGATCCGGCGCAGCTTGACCAGTTGCTGCATCCGACCTTGGACCCGGACGCGCCGCGCCATGTGGTGGCCAAGGGATTGCCGGCCTCGCCGGGGGCGGCCTCGGGGCGTATCGCCTTTTCCGCCGCCGATGCCGAGGCGATGACCGCCGCCGGGCAAAAGGTGATCCTGGTGCGCATCGAAACCAGCCCCGAAGATATCGGCGGCATGCACGCCGCCGAAGGCATCCTGACCACCCGCGGCGGCATGACCAGCCACGCCGCCGTGGTGGCGCGCGGCATGGGTCGGCCTTGCGTCGCCGGGGCCGGCGATATTCGCGTCGATTACCGGGCCCAGACCATGCTGACCCGCGGCCAGACCATCAATGCCGGCGAGGTGATCACCATCGATGGCTCCCGCGGCGAGGTCATGCTCGGCGAGGTGAAGACCATAAACCCGGAAATGACCGGCGATTTCGGCACCCTCATGGAATGGGCCGACCGGGTGCGCCAGCTTGGCGTCCGCGCCAACGCCGAAACCCCGGAAGACGCGGCGGCGGCGCTTCAGTTCGGCGCCGAGGGCATCGGCCTCTGCCGCACCGAGCATATGTTCTTCGAGCCCGGCCGC
The DNA here is from genome assembly GCA_046582475.1 of Rhodospirillales bacterium. GTDB lineage: Bacteria > Pseudomonadota > Alphaproteobacteria > Rhodospirillales > UBA2165. The sequence continues at coordinate 30,598 of JAYGEH010000230.1, read as the reverse complement.
ATCATCCATATGCGCGAAATGATTTTGGCGGCGGACGAGGCCGGGCGCCGCGATGCGCTGGCCAAATTGCTGCCCTATCAGCGGGGTGACTTTGTGGCCCTGTTCCGCATCATGAAATCGAAGCCAGTGACGGTGCGCCTGCTGGACCCGCCCCTGAACGAGTTCCTGCCCACCTCCGATGCCGAAATGAACGCGGTGGCCATTGCCGCCGGCGCCGATGTGGGCGAAGTGCGGGCGCGCGCCGCTTCGCTCCAGGAATCCAACCCCATGCTCGGCCTGCGCGGTTGCCGGCTCGGCATCATGTACCCGGAGATTTACGAAATGCAGTGCCGCGCCATCTTCGAAGCGGTGGCGCTGGTGGCCATGGAAGACGGCGAAACGGTGACCCCGGAAGTGATGATCCCGCTGATCTCCACGCGCCAGGAATTCGATATCCTGCATGAACTGGTGGACCGGGTTGCGGCCCAGGTCTCCGCCGCCGAGGGCATAAACCTGAGCTACATGACCGGCACCATGATCGAGTTGCCGCGCGCCGCGCTTCGCGCCGGCGAGATTGCCGAGGGCGCCGAATTTTTCTCCTACGGCACCAACGATCTGACGCAGACCACGTTCGGGCTGTCGCGGGACGATTCGGGCTCCTTCCTGGACGCCTATCAGGAAAAAGGCATCTTCGAAAAAGACCCGTTCGTCACCATCGATCAGTCCGGCGTCGGCGAGTTGGTGCGCATCGCCACCGAGCGCGGGCGCGCCACCCGGCCGGAATTGAAGCTGGGCATCTGCGGCGAACATGGCGGCGATCCGGCTTCCATCCAATTCTTCCAGGACGCCGGGCTCGACTATGTCTCCTGCTCCCCCTACCGGGTGCCGATCGCCCGCCTGGCGGCGGCGCAGGCGGCGCTGGCGGTTGGCAAGGTGCCGGTGGACGCTTAAACTTCGGACGCTTGCCAGGAAATAGGGAGACGACAATGGACGGCAACACAATCGACAGACTGTCGGATTTACGGGAACTTTATGCCGAGCCCAAGCCGAGGGCGATCGCCAAGCAGCTATCTTCGTTGGATGAACATTGCCGCAAGTTCATCTCCCTGTCGCCGTTTCTGGTGCTCGGCACCGAAGGCGACGTATCGCCCAAGGGCGATCATCCGGGGTTTGTGACGGTGCTCGATGACAAGCGGATTTTGATCCCGGACCGGGGCGGCAACAACCGGCTGGATTCGTTGCAGAACCTTCTCGCCAATCCCAAGATAGGTCTTCTGTTTTTTATCCCTGGCGTGAACGAGACCTTGCGCATCAACGGCACCGCCGAAATCACCGGCGATGCCGAATTGCTGAAGCCGATGGCGGTGAATAAAAAAGTTCCGAAAACCGGGCTCATCGTGCATGTGGAAGAGGCCTACCTGCACTGCGCCAAGGCGCTGATGCGCTCGAAATTATGGTCTTCCAGTGCCGGATCCGGCCGTTCCGGGTTGCCGGGGATGGGACAAATATTGACCGATCAAACCGGCATTGCCGACGGTGCCGGCGGATTGCCCTATCAAGACAGCATTGAACAGGCGATGGCCGATGAGGGCCGGGAATGACTCAGACGCCGCCGGTGATGGTATAGACGATGCCCGACGTGTACGAAGCCCGCGTCGAGGCCAGGAAGACAACGAAGTCGGCCACCTCGCGCACCTCGGTGGGGCGCCCGAACGGCATTGACGGCAGGAACTCGACCCAGCGTTCCTTGTCGCCCAGCTCTTTCTCGGCGCGCTCCAAATAGCGCTCCGCCTGGCGGTCGGTCTTGGTGATCGAGGGATGCAGGCCGCAGACCCGCACCCCGTGGGCGGCTGAGTCCTTGCCGAGTGCCTGGGTCATGGCATCGAGCGCCGCGTTGGCGCCGCCGCCGGCGATATAGCGCCCCGTGGGGTTCTGGGCGGCGCTGCCGATGACGTTGACGATGACGCCGCTTTGGCGGGCTTCCATCTGCGGGTAGACGGCGCGCATCATATTGATGTAGCCGAACAGCTTGAGCTCCCAGGCACTCCGCCAGGCGGTTTCGTCGAGATCGGTGATATTGCCGGGCGGAATGGCACCGGCGTTGTTGATCAGGATATCGATGCCGCTGGTGGCTTCGGCCAGCGCGGTAACTTCGTTTGAATTGGAAAGATCGGACACATGAATTTCCACATTGACGTTATGGCGGCCGCGGATGGCACCGGCGGTGGCCTGCAAATCGGCCTCGGCGCGCGCCGCGATATGCAGGTGGCAGCCTTCCTCGGCCAGCACCTCGGCCACCGCCTTGCCGATGCCGCGGGATCCCCCCGTCACCAGCGCCGTCTTGCCGCCCAATCCCATATCCATGCACGTGTTCCTTCCATTATTAATGCACCGATTATCCGAAGCCGGCCCCAAGTTTGCAACCGCCCGGACACGGGGCTTAAGCTCCGGCTTCACATAGGGAAATAAATTTAGGGAAAATAAAAATGGCCATTGATCTGCATACCCACTACCTGCCCGAACCGGTCGCCGGGATGATGCGCGCCCGCACGAGCGCGCCGTTCATCAGCGCCGGCGGTGACGGCGAGACCTTGCACATGCCGAACGGGGTGCTGGCCATCGGCACCAGCTTCTGGGACATGGAGGCGCGCCTCGAATTCATGGACGAAAACGGTATCGCGGCGCAATTGCTGTCCCTGGCCGGATTGTTCGGCGCCGATTCCTTGGCCGCAGACGACGCCTTGCCCATCTGCCGCGCCTTCAACGACCACGTGGCCGAACTGGCCGCAGGACACAAGTCCCGCTTTGCCGGGCTGGCGTCCTTGCCGTTCGCGGACATGGACGCGGCGTTGGCCGAATATAGCCGCGCCCGTACCGAGCTTGGGTTGATCGGCGCGGTCCTGCCCAACAACTTTTTCATGAGCCTGGACTGGGCCGAACAAATCGCACCGGTGCTGGAGGTGGCCAACCGGCTCGGCGGCCATATCTTCATCCATCCGGGGCCGCGGCCCGGCCAGCGCGCCAATCTGGAGCCCGGCCATGCGCCGCAACTGCGCGATAATCCCCTGGCGCGGGCGGCGTTGGATGTGCAGTCCATGGTGGGCCACGCCATGGTGACGCTTCTATTCTCGGATTATCTCGACGATTTTCCGGACCTGTCGCTGCACGTGGCCAATCTGGGCGGCACCCTGCCGGACGTGATCGAGCGCATCGATCATCTCAGCGTTACGCGCACCCCCGATGCGCCGCTGCCGTCGTCGCGGGCGCGCCGGGTGCATGTGGATTGCTCGTCGCTCGGACCCCGGGCCATCGAGATCGCGGCCGCGGTGTTCGGCGCCGACCATATTGTGTTCGGCACCGATTGCCCGATCTTCCGCACCGACTGGACCTTCCAGGCGATCGCCCGGGCGCAGATTTCCGAGACCGAAAAAGAGGGTATCAGGACCGCCAACGCCGCCAGGCTGTTGTCGCCCCTCTGGCCCGAGCTCGGCGCCTAGTGCATGGCGAAGATGATAAACTCGCGTGGGCTGAGCACCTCGATGAGGCGGGAATTCAGGCTCAGATGGCGCTGACAGAAATCCAGGTAGTATTCCGGATCGCCGTAATAGAGCGTCGGCTCGCGCGCCGGGTTATGGACGCTCAGCATATTGAGGCCGAGGCCGGTGCGGGTCATGGAAAAAAGATGCTTGAGGCTTTCTTCGACCATGGTCTGCCACTCGGTGTCGGAGGCGTACATCTTCATGTTGTAAGTGCCTGAAACGAAAGAGTAATCGGCTTCAAAGGCGGCGGCGTGGCCGACCCGGAATTTGGCCCTCGGATCGGTGATGCGGGCGCGGGCGGCCTTGATCATTTCCGGCGAAATGTCATAGCCGTAATAGCGTCCGTGTCTGAGCGCCGGCAAATCGCCGAAGGAGTCGAACATGGGACCATAGCCGCAGCCGAGATCATTGACCGAGATCGGCTGGTCCTCGCCCAGATGGGAGATCAGCCCGGCGAAAATCTGGAAGCGCCGCAGCATGCGGTCCGGATCGACCCAGGCCAGCGCCTTGTGCTTGGTCCCATAGGCTTTCAGCGAGCGCCCGAAGGTGCGCGCGACGGGATCGAGGAGCGCGCCGTCGTAAGACAGCTTTGCCGCGCTCATGAGCCCGGCAGCGGCGCCTGCATCCAGTCCGGCTCGATGGGGATGACCGTGGCATCGCCAGAAGTGAGCGGTACGCCGCTGGCGCGCGAGTCTGAGATCGCCTTGAGGCGGAGAAGCGCGATGGCCTGGCCGCCGGCGCCGGATTTTATGGTACCGGCCTCGGCGCCGCCCAAGGCGATAGGAGCGCCGGGTTTGGGCAGTGGCCCCTCGATTTTCACCGGGAACAGGCGGCGCTTGACCAGGCCCCGGTATTTGGTGCGCGCCGTCAATTCCTGGCCCATGTAGCAGCCCTTGTCGAAATCGACGCCGTGCAATTCCTCGAACCCGCATTCCAGCAGCGTCGATTTGTCGACATCCATGTCGCGGCTGCCGTCGGGGAGGCCATGGGAGAGACGCAGCGCATCGTAAGCCCCGGGCGCGGCGGCGGTAAGCGCGAGGTCTTGCAAGGCATCCGGGGCGCTGCCGAAGGGCAGCACCAGGCGCACGCCCATATCGGTCAGGCGCGGATCGACGTAAGCGACGCCGCCGGCAAAGGGCATGGCTGAGCCTGGCTCTGCCTGCAGGCCGAAGCTGGCTTGAACATCGGCGCCGAAGGCGGCGGCGACGGTGAAATCGGCGATCGCGAGGGTGACCTTGCTGCGCAGTTTGAACATGGTCAGGCGCTTTATAAACGCTTCGGCGCGCCCCGCTTCGCAATCCAGGTGCAACTGGCCGCCAAGTTCGGTTACGAAGAAATCGAACAGAAATTTTCCCTGGGGCGTCAGCAAGGCGGCATAGAGCGCGCGGTCCGGCCCGGCGCGACTGATGTCGTTGGAGACCAATCCTTGCAGAAATTCCGCCGCGTCTTCGCCGCCGACCGCAATCACCGCCCGGTTTTCGAGTAGGGTATATTCTGATTTGCTCATACCGGACTATATAGCCTGCAGGCCCCCGGGTTCAATTCCTAGCATCGACATTGTTTTCTTTCGCCCCAGTGTTGTGTAAACAGCGCCATGAACATTACCATGATCGACGATTCCATGGCGTTCGACGGCGCCTCGCCCGATGCCCGTGCCCTCGGCGGCGCCGAAAAGGCGTTCGCCCGGCTGGCCACCGCCCTGGCGGCGCGCGGCCATTGGGTCACCGCCATCAATCAATGCAGCGACCAAATTCAGATCGATGGCGTTGACTGGCTGCCCTGGAACACGCCGCGTCCGCCCGACACCGACGTGCTGATCGCCTTCCGGAAACCGGCCTTGCTGGATCAGGTGGAGGACGCGGAGCACCGCTGCCTCTGGTTATGGGATGGCCCGAATATACTGGACCGGCCGGAATCAATGCGCATTGTCCAGCGCCGCAAACCAACCTTGGTTTTGACCGGCGCGGCGCATCGGGCGGCCCATCGCGGGGTCTTGAAATCCTTGGGTGAATTGCGCCAAGCGGTGATCCAGCCGGGCATCGGCGCGGTCTTCCTTGCCGCCGAAGGGCCGCAATTCGATGCCCCAGATCCGATTGCCGTGGTGACCACCCACCCCGTGCATGGCTTGGCCCAGATCGTTCAGCTTTGGTCGGCGCGCATTTATCCCAAGCGGTCCGACGCCAAATTGCGGATTTATTCGGCTGGATTGTGGCGCGGTCTGGGCGGCGGCGATGTCGATGAAAGATTGCAGCCCGCCTTGGCAGCCGTGCGCGCCGCATCGCAAATGGGCGTCGAAGTGCGCCCGCCGCTGGCGGACCCGGGCATGGCAACCGTCTACCGGGAGGCCACCGTGCATCTCTATCCGGCGATCAAGGGCGAGATGTACGGCTCGACACTGGCCGAGTCTCAAGCTGCGGGAACGCCGGCCATCCTGCGTGCAACCGATGGCGCCAGCCCGGCATTGCTGGAGCGGATCGAAAACGGGCGCACCGGGTATCTGGCGCCAGACGATGATGCGTTCGTCAATTTGGCCCAAGGATTGCTGGAACCGGGTTCGGAAATGTATCAAAGTTTAAGTCCCGCCGGCGGCGCGGCGCGCACGAAGCGCGGATGGGATGCCGCGGCCATCGAATTCGAAGCCCTTTGGAAGGTGATTTGACGGCATGAAGATTTTATTTGTCACATCCACGCGGGTCGGCGACGCGATTCTGTCGACCGGGCTTTTGCACCGGGTTATCGAAAATAATTCGGATGTGAAAATCACCGTGGCGTGCGGGCCGGCGGCAGCGCCGTTATTCGAAGCTGTGCCCGGATTGGAGCGGATTATCGTCCTCGATAAAATGCTGTTTTCGCTGCATTGGCTGCGTTTGTGGCTTTTGTGTGTCGGGCGCTTCTGGGATTTGGTGATCGATCTCAGGAACGCGCCGGTGACCTATCTCCTGGCCCGGCGCCAACGGCGCGGCATGTCCAGTGATGGTTCCGGCCTGCGCCGGGTCGAGCGCATGACCCGGGTATTGGATTTGGATCATACGCCGGCGCCCAAATTGTGGACCGCCGATGTGCACCAGGACTTCGCGTGCAGCGCCATTCCCGATGGCGGGCCGGTGCTGGCGGTCGGTCCCACCGCCAACTGGCGGGCGAAAACCTGGCGTCCGGAAAATTTCGCGGCGCTGATCGAGCGTTTGACGGCCACCGACGGCATATTGCCCGGCGCCCGCGTCGCCGTGTTCGGACGCGACGACGAACGCCCCATGGCGCTGCGACTGATCGGTGATATTCCGCAAGAACGTTGCATCGATCTGGTCGGTAAATTAGACCTTCTGACCGCCTATGCCTGCCTGGCGCGGTGCGGATTTTACGTGGGCAACGATTCCGGCCTGATGCATCTGGCGGCCGCGTCGGGGGTGCCGACCCTGGGTCTGTTCGGCCCGACGCAAGAATCTCTTTATGCGCCGTGGGGGACCCATACCGGCATCGTCCGCACAAAAGTGCCCTACGCCGAAATATTTCCCGACGAGTTTGACCACCGGTCATCGGGTTCGCTGATGGACAGCCTGACCGTCGATATGGCCGAAATCGGCGCCCGCAATTTGTGGCACCGGTGCCGGGAAGCCGCCGAATGAGCATCCGCCTTTCCGCCGTGACCAGCATCCGCAATGAAGAAGAGCGCCTGGCGGCGTGCCTCGATCATGTCACCTTCGCCGATCAGATCGTCGTCGTCATGGACCGCTGCACCGATGGATCGCGGGCCGTGGCCGAACGCTTCGGCGCCAAGATTATCGAGGGCGCCTGGGACATCGAGGGCGACCGCCGCAACGCGGCCATCGATGCCTGCGACGGCGACTGGATATTAGAGGTCGATGCGGACGAGCATGTGACCGAGGCGCTGGCCGGCGAAATCCGCCATATCGTCGAGACCTCGAAATGCGATTGGCACGAAATCCCAGTGGATAATTTCATCGGCGGGCGCCGGGTGCGCCACGGCTGGGGCGCTTCTTATGGCAAGGCGGCCTATCCGGGATTGTTCCGGAACGGCGTCAAACGCTGGGGCCGGCAACGGGTCCATCCCAGCCTGGAATGGACCGGCACCAAGGGGCCGATGCTTAAACACCGGGTCTACCATTATGTGGACCGGAACGTCTCTGACATGATCCGCCGCCTCGACGCCTATACGTCGGCGCGGGCCAAGGATATGCGCGAGGCCGGCGAAATCGGCAGCACCGCCAGCAACGTGCGGCGGCTGTTTTCGCGCTTCCTCAAATGTTATATTGGGCGCCAGGGATACCGGGAAGGCGGCTACGGATTGCTGATCGCGCTGTTCGCCGGGCTGTATCCGATCATCTCCCACATCAGAGCCAAGCTTGAAGACGACTAATGGGCGCGCGCATTGTCCTTGCCGACGACGGCATCGAATTTGATGGCGAAAGCCCGTCGCTGGGACCCTTGGGCGGGGTCGAGAGCGCCATCGTCAATCTGACCCGGGCCTTGGCGGAGCGCGGCCACCAGGTCTATGTGCGCAACAGATGCAAGCGGTCCCGCGTCATCGACGGCGTCGATTGGGCGCCGCTGGCGAACGGTTTGCCGGATGGCGCCGATCTCTATATCGCTAATCGCGGCGACAAGCTGTTGGGCTTGATGCCGGGCGCCAAGCGAACGGTGTTCTGGATTCATAATCCGGCCCGGTACCTTATGAAATGGCGCTATCTTTCCAAACTGTGGCGGCTAAAGCCGGCGGTCATTTTCCTCGGCGGTTACCACGCCACCACCTATCCCGATTGGGCGCCGTCGGGGCAGCGGGTGGTCATTCCCTACGGCATTTCGCCGCCGTTCTTGGAGACCTGGGCTTTGGACAGCCCGCCGCCTAGGCGCGCCATATTCACGTCGAACCCTCTGCGCTCGCTGGATTGGCTGCTGACGTTGTGGTGCGATCAAATCCGCCCGAATGCTCCGGGTGCCGAGTTGCATCTATTCTGCGGCGCCGCGACCTATGGCTCGGTCGGGTCTGGAAAAGCCGATAAAATGGAGCAAGTTCTTGAATTTGCCCGATCATTGGTGCATGAGGGCGTGGTTCTGAACGCGCCGGTGGCAAAAGAGAGATTGGTGGAGGAATTCCAGAGCGCTCGGGTCATGCTCTATCGGGGTGACGTCAACGAAACCTTTTGCCTGGCAATCGGCGAAGCACAGGCCGCCGGAGTTCCGGCGGTGGTGCAGCGCATCGGATCGGTTGTCGAGCGCGTCATCGATGGCAAAACCGGCATTGTCGCCGGTGACGACAATGCCTTCGCCAAGGCCGCCGTGGAGTTGTTGAATAACCATGATACATGGCGCCGCTTTCATCAGACGGCGCTGCAAGAACAAAGCAAGTGGAAGTGGGCGGATGCCGCCCGGTCCTTCGAAAGGTTGATCCCGTAATGAAAATCCTGCAAGCGATCGCGGGCGCGGAATATGGCGGCGCGGAAGCTTTTTTCACCCGGCTCTCGGTTGCTTTCCAGCGCGCTGGATTGAACCAGCGGGTGGTGATGCGCAAACACGAGGGCCGGGCGCAGGTGTTGAAGGCCGCCGGCATCGCCCCGGTGCAACTGGCCTTCGGCGGCAAGCTGGATATTTTCAGCCGCTTGGGCCTCAGACGCCAGATCAAGGAATACCAACCCGATATCGTGTTCAGCTGGATGAATCGGGCCACCAGTTTCTGCCCGCAAGGCGACTTCGTCCATGTGGGCCGATTGGGCGGCTTTTATAACGTCAAATATTATCAGAATTGTGATCATCTGGTCGCCAATACTTCCGAAATCGCCGATTATCTGGTCAACAGCGGCTGGGACCAGGATCGGGTTCATTACCTGCCCAATTTTGTCGGCGGCGGCCAGGCGCGGCCGGTCGAGCGCGCGCAATTCTACACTCCGGACACCGCGCCGCTCATTCTGGCCTTGGGGCGGCTGCACGAAAACAAGGCGTTCGACGTTCTCTTGAAGGCCGTGGCCCGGGTGCCCAACGTCTATGTCTGGATCGCCGGCGAGGGGCCTTTGCGCAGGCAACTGGAAGAAGAGGCCGAGGTGCTGGGCATCAAGCCGAGGGTCCGGTTTCTGGGTTGGCGCGACGATGCCGAAGCCTTGTTCGCGGCGGCTGATATATTTATCTGTCCGTCCCGCCACGAGCCCTTGGGCAATGTGGTTATCGAAGGCTGGGCGCAAGGCGTGCCGGTGATCGCCGCCGACAGTATCGGCCCTGGAACACTGATCCAACAGGGCAGCAACGGCATCCTGTTCCCGGTGGATGATTTCGTCAGCCTGGCGAATTACATCAAGCGATTGATCAGCGATGAAGATTTGCGGCGGACCGTTATCGAGAACGGATACGCACAGTATGTAGCAGAGTTCACCGAACCCACCGTGGTCGGGAAATATGTCGAATTCTTCAAAAAATTGTTGAAATGATATGTGCGGGATCGCTGGCGTCTTATTGAAATCCGGGAACGCCGATCCCGAAATCCTGGAACGGATGATGCGCTCGCTCGCCCACCGGGGGCCGGACGGCAGCGGCAAGTTTGCAAAAGGCGGCCGCGGCCTGGCGCATACGCGGCTCGCCATTATCGATCTTGAAACCGGCGATCAGCCGCTCACCGGCGGCGATGGCAACGTCCTCATCGCCAATGGTGAAATTTACAATTTTGTTGAATTACGCCGGGATTTTGGCGCCGAGTTATTCAAGACCAAATCCGATTGCGAGGTGGCGCTGCCGTTGATAGCGCGGGATGGGCCCAAGTTCGGCGCGTCGCTGCGCGGCATGTACGCCATTGCCGCCATTCAGCCGGGAGCCGGGCATACCTATTTGGCGCGGGATCCGTTCGGGATCAAACCGCTCTATTATATGGAAGATCAGCGGGGTGTTTTTTTCGCGTCGGAACCCAAGGCCCTGTTTGCCGCCGGGGTTATCGAGCCGGAGCTGGACCCGAAGGTGCGTGATGAATTTCTGCAATTGCAGTTCACCAGCGGCGCCGAAACCATCTACCGGGGCGTCCGGCGCCTATTGCCCGGCGAAACCCTGACCGTCGAAGATGGCGCCGTGACCGTGCGTGCACGCCGGGACGCTTTGCCTTCCGGCGCACCCCAGCCGATATCAGAGGCCGATGCGGTCAAACGTATCGGCGAAGCGTTGATGGATAGCGTCATGGTGCATCAGCGGTCGGACGTGCCCTACGGCATGTTCCTTTCCGGCGGTATCGATTCTTCGGTCATCCTCGCCTGCATGCGCGAATTGAACGAGCGTCCGGTCGAGGCCTTCACCGCCGGATTTTCCGGCACCGGGGTATCTGATGAGCGTGCTCACGCCAAATATGTTGCCGCCGCCGCCGGTGCCAACTTCCATCCGGTGGAATTTTCCGAGGCTGATTTCTGGTCGCTATTGCCATCAGTGGCCGCCGCCTTCGACGATCCGGTCGCCGACTATGCGATTTTGCCCACCTACAAGCTTGGCATGACGGCGCGCGAGCATGATCTCAAGGTGGTGCTCTCGGGCGAGGGCGGCGATGAGATGTTCGCCGGCTATAGCCGCTACCGGCGAGTCTTAAGGCCCTGGTGGCTGGGCGGCAGGCGGATGCGCCAGCGCGGCATCCTGGATGGCCTCGATCTTTTGCGCGGAGCTCCGGGCGATTGGCGCGCCAATTTGGCCAAATCCGAAGCCGCTGCGGCGTTGCCGGGGCGCACGAAACTGCAAATTGCACAGGCCATCGATTGCGCCGAATGGCTGCCCAACGATCTCTTGTTGAAGCTGGACCGGTGCCTGATGGCGCACGGCGTTGAAGGGCGGACGCCGATGCTCGATCCCGAGGTTGCCAAGGTAGCGGTTTCCCTGCCGGACGGACTGAAGGTGAAGGGCGGCCAGGGCAAGTACATATTGCGGAAATGGCTGAGCGAAAACCTGCCGGAAGCGGAGCCCTTTGCGGCCAAGCGGGGTTTTACGGTTCCGGTGGCCGAATGGATCGGCGCCCAGGGCCGGCGCATCGGTGCCTTGGTGGCGGGCGCCGATGGCATCGGCGAAATTTGCGATCCCGGCCGGGTGACGGATTTGTTTGCCGGTCTGGAGGGGAATTTGGCCCGCCATCACGGCCAGGCCGCGTGGATATTACTTTTCTATGCAATTTGGCACCGCATCCATATGCAAGGCGTACCCGCCGAGGGCGATGCGTTCGATGTTTTGACGGCGGCGGTTTAGTATTGTCGGTTCTTAAGTCATGGACCCATAAATGGCGACGACTGTGAGTTTAGTTATTTTGTTCACTGGCAAGGAGCTAGGAGGGATTGATGCCAAAGCATCATGACCGGCGACGCAACGCCGTCCAGTGGACAAAAGAACCACGCCCCAAGGGGGGTCGGCAAATAGCCCGTTTCGGTGCCCCCGGCGCCCTCACCGGGGCGAAGGCCCCGCTATCGGGAACCCTCCTGCCGGAACAGGCTATTTGCCGATCACAGCTCGCCGCCATTTATGAGTCCATGACCTAAAACTCTGCAACCCGGAGAATAACCTTGGCTGGCCCCCTTAACGATATCCGCGTTCTCGATCTCTCCCGGGTCATGGCCGGGCCCTGGTGCACCCAGTTGCTGGCCGATCTCGGCGCCGAGGTGATCAAGATCGAACGCCGCGAAACTGGCGATGATACCCGCCAATGGGGGCCGCCCTGGCTGAAAGATACCGACGGCAACGACACCGCAGAAGCCGCCTATTACCTTTCGGCAAATCGGGGCAAGCATTCCGTGACACTGGATATCGCCACCGGTGAGGGGTGCCAAATCGTGCGCGATCTGGCCGCCACGTCGGATGTGTTTATCGAAAACTTCAAAGTTGGCGATCTGGCGGGCAAGGGCCTCGGCTACGATGATCTCGCTTCCATCAATCGGGGCATCATCTATTGTTCTATCACCGGGTTTGGCCAGACCGGGCCGCGCGCCAGCCAGGCCGGCTACGATTATCTGATCCAGGGCATGGGCGGGTTGATGAGCATCACCGGCGTTGCCGATGGCGATCCCGGCGCCGGGCCGCAAAGGGTCGGCCTGGCGGTGTCGGATCTGACCACCGGCATGTATTCGGCCATCGGCATCCTGGCGGCCCTCAACCACCGGGAAAAAACCGGCGAGGGGCAGCATATCGATATGGCGCTTTTGGACACACAGGTGGGCTGGCTCGCCAACCAGGCGCAAAACTATTTCACCAGCGGCGCGGTTCCCGAACGCACCGGCGCCTGGCACCCCAACGTGGCGCCCTACCAGCCGTTCAAGACCAAGGACGGGCATGTGATTATCGCCATCGGCAATGACGGCCAGTTCCGCCGGTTTTGCCGGCATGTCGGCCGAGAAGAGCTGGCCGACGACGGGCGCTTCAAATCCAATTCCGCCCGGGTGCAGAACCGCGCCGCCCTGGCCGGGATCATGCAGGGCTATATCGAGAAGCGGGACAGCCGGGAATGGATGGTGGAGTTGCCCAAGATCGCGGTCCCGTGCGGTCCCATCAACAGGATTGACGAGGTGTTCGCCGAACCGCAAGTGGTGGCCCGCCAGATGAAGGCCGAGTTGGCCCATCCCCTGGCCGGAACCATGGCGGTGGTCGCCAATCCGCTCAAATTTTCCAAGACCAAAATTGAGTATGGCGGGGCGCCGCCCACCTTGGGCCAGGATACCGACGACGTTCTCGGCCGCATTCTTGGACTGAGCCTTGCGGAAATCGAGCGCCTGCGCAAATCGGAAATCATCTGACCCGCTAAAGTGAGTTGCCTGGCTCTTCGCGGCCCCTTACATTTTGCCGGCCAAAGAGCGAACCCCCTTAGGAGACTTGATGTGCGTTTTGCAGTTGGACAGCCGGTACCCAGGACCGAAGATCCGCGCCTTTTGACCGGCAACGGCCAATTTACTGATGATTTCAACCTGCCGTTTCAAGCCTATTGCCATATTCTGCGCTCGCCCCACGCCCATGCCGTCATCCGCAACATCGATTGTTCCAAGGCCGCGGCCATGCCCGGCGTCGTCGCCGTATTGACCGGCGCCGATTATGCCGAGGACGGGATCGGCGAGATCACCGGCGGATCGCCGCGCCAGCGGCGCGACGGCTCGGTCATGTACCGCCCGCCGCGCCCGGCCCTGACCGAAGATGCCGCCCGCCATGTGGGTCAGGCGGTGGCCCTGGTCATTGCCGATAGTCTCGCCGAAGCCATGGACGCGGCCGAGGCGATTGCAATCGAATATGAAGAATTGTCCTTCAACACCGATACCGAGGCCGGCAACAAGCCGGGCGCGCCGGCCATCTGGGACGATTGCGCGGACAACGAATCCTTTTATTTCGATGCCGGCGACGCGGTCGCGACCGAAGCCGCGATCAACGGCGCCGCCCACGTGGTGCGGCAAAAATTTATCATCAACCGGGTTACCGCCAACACCATGGAGCCGCGCGGCGTCCTCGGTCACTACCAAGCCGGTGAAGACCGCTACACCATCTATGTGGGCCACCAGCGGCCCTATGCGTGGCGAACCAACCTGGCCAACAACGTGTTCCGGATCGGCGAAAACCAGATCACCTTGATCACCGGCGATGTGGGCGGCTCGTTCGGCATGAAGGGCGCCATTTATCCGGAAGTGATCCTGATGGCCTGGGCATCGAAACGGGTGGGCCGGCCGGTGAAATGGACCTGCGAGCGCAGCGAAGGGCTGATGGCCGACGACCACGCCCGCGACAATGTGAGCGAGGCCGAGCTGGCGCTGGATGAAGACGGCAAGTTTCTCGCGCTCAGGGTCACCACCAACGCAAATCTCGGCGCCTATGTGTCGTTCCTGGGCGCCGGGCCGCCCACCGGCAACACCGGCGGCCTGGCCGGCCTCTACACCACGCCGGCGATCAATGTGCGGGTGTCGGGGGTGCTGACCAACACCTCGCCCCTGTCGCCCTACCGGGGCGCCGGGCGGCCGGAAGCCTCCTATGTGCTGGAGCGTATGATCAATATTGCGGCGCGGGAATTGGATATCGACCCGGCGGAGCTTCGGCGGCGGAATTTCATCGCCCCCGACGCCATGCCCTACAAGACGCCGCTGACATTTACCTATGATTGCGGCGAGTTCGAGGCCTTGATGGATCAGTGCCTGGAAAATTCCGATTACCACGGCTTTCAGGGGCGCCGGGATGAAGCGGCGGCGCGCGGCCGCATCCGCGGCATCGGCATTTCCTGCACCATCGAGCAGGCGGCGGCGCCGCAGACGGAAACGGCGGAGATCCGTTTCGATCCGTCGGGCACGGTGACATTGTTGGTCGGCACCACGCCGCACGGCCAGGGGCACGAAACCATCTACAAGCAACTGGTATGCGAAAAGCTGGGACTGGCGCCGGAAGATATCCGCCTTGTCGAGGGCGATACCGACAAGGTTGCCTTCGGCACCGGCACCGGCGGTTCGCGCTCCGCGTCGATCGGCACTTCGGCGGTGTTCGAGGCGGTCGGCAAAGTGGTTGCCAAGGGCCGCACCATCGCCGCCCACATGCTGGAAGCCGCGGCAGCCGATATTGAATTCGAAGACGGCGAATTCACGGTCTCGGGCACCGACAAAAAAGTCAGCTTTATCGAAGTGGCGAAGACGTCGTTCGTACCGGCGAAACTGCCGGACGGTGTCGAGCCGGGGCTTTACGAGATCGCCACTTTTGATCCGAAGAAAGCCAATTTCCCCAACGGCTGCCATATCTGCGAGGTCGAGGTGGAGCCGGAAACCGGCGCCATCGAGATTGCCCGCTACACCGTCGTCGATGATGTGGGCTATGAGTTGAACCCTTTGCTGGTTCACGGCCAGATCATGGGCGGCGTCGCCCAGGGCGCCGGCCAGATATTGATGGAAGATATCGTCTACGATAAGCAGAGCGGCCAGTTGATCTCGGGCTCGTTCCTGGATTACGCCATGCCGCGCGCCGAGGATTTGTGCTTCATTGAAATCGAGGGACGGCCGGTTCCCACCGATACCAACCCGCTCGGCGTCAAGGGCGCCGGCGAATGCGGAACCGTGGGCGCCTTGCCCGCCGTCATGAACGCCATCAATGACGCGCTCGGCCAGTTGGGGGTCACCCATATCGATATGCCGACGACGCCGGAAAGGGTCTGGCGGGTGATTAGGGATGCGGCGAACGCCTAACCGATCAATCGGCTTTTCATGAGCCGGAAGCGCGGAGTATGCTTCGCGGGCGCAAAAACGACATTCAATGAACACCAGCCCAAGGAGGATCACGAACCATGGCAAAACGCGAACCCATTTCCGCACCGGATATAATCGAGCATCCGCAACCTTTCCCGACCGCCGTAAAAGTCGGTAATATGGTCTTTTCCTCGGCGATCGGCGGCCAGGATCCGCAGACCCACGAAATGCCGGAAGACATCGAATCCCAGGTGGCCAATGCCTTTCAGACCGCCCGGCGCATCATGGAAGAGGCTGGCGGATCGACCGATAATATCGGCAAGATCGTGGTATTCATGGGCGACCGCGAAAACCGGAAATTCGTGAACCCGGTCTGGCTGGAAATGTTCCCAGATGAAGACAATCGGCCCGTGCGCCATACGGTGCCGGCCAACCTGCCGCCTGGTTATCTGATCCAGATAGAATTTATCGCGGTTATCTGATCGGCGAATATTTGCGGACCGGTTTCGCCAAATCGGCCATCATCAAACGACCGGGCCAGGGAGAAATACATGATTGGCGCCGACGCGATAGCGGAAATTCTACGACGCGAAAATACGAAATTTATCGCCTGTTATCCACGCAACGGCGTCATCGAAGCCTGCGCGCGGATAGGCATCCGCCCAATATTGTGCCGCCAGGAACGCATCGGCGTGGGCATGGCCGAGGGTTATTCCCGCGTGCACCGGGGCGCGCGCATCGGCGTCTTTGCGGCGCAGGCCGGACCGGGTATCGAAAACACCTTCCCGGGGGTCGCCCAGGCCCATTCCGACGGCATGCCGATCCTGGTTTTAACCGGCGCCGCCGCCACCGGGCGGGAGCATATTTCGCCGGTGTTCAACGCCGTCGATAATTTCCGCCATATCACCAAATGGGCGACAAAAATCAACGCTGCGGCGCAGATACCCGATGTCTTCCGGCGCGCCTATCATTTGATGCGCAACGGCCGGCCGGGCCCGGTCCTGATCGAAGTGCCCAACGATGTCTGGGCCCAGGAAATCGATGATGATTTTGTCTATGTGCCCCGGGCGCGGCTAATGTCGGCGCCGGACCCGGGTATGATCGCCGAGGCCGTTGCCGTTTTGAAATCCGCTGAAACGCCGATCCTATGGGCGGGGCAGGGGGTCTTGCGCGCCGGCGCCACGGACGAGCTGGTCGAATTGGCCGAATGGCTGAACCTGCCGGTGATGACCACCAACCCCGGAAAGAGCGGATTTCCCGAGACCCATCCCCTGTCCTTGGGCGGCTCGGTGGTATCCGCGCCGAAGCCCTTGAAGGATTATTTGCATGCCGCCGATTGGCTATTCGCGATCGGTTCCAGCCTCACCTTGTCGCCGTTCAATCCGAACGTGCCGCCTGGAAAATCGGTTATTCATGCCACCAACAACGCCGATGATATCAACAAGGATGTGCCGTCCGAGATCGGCATTGTCGGTGATGCGAAACTGGTCCTTGCCGCGATGATCGATGAAATCAAGAAATCAGTCGCGGAGAAACCGGTCATGCGCCGGGATGTGCGCGCCGCCAAGGAAGTTTGGTTGGAGGAATGGGCGGATCATCTGAATTCGGACGAAGTGCCCATCAATCAGTACCGCATTGTCCGCGATTTGATGGCCACCGTGGACCGGGATAATACCATCATCACCCATGATTCCGGCTCGCCCCGGGAACAGCTGTTTCCATTCTGGGAAAGCACCCAGCCCGGCGGTTATATGGGTTGGGGGAAATCCACCCAGCTTGGCCACGGCCTTGGCATCACTATGGGCGCCAAGCTGGCGGCGCCGGCCAAGCTTTGTATCAACGTCATGGGCGATGCGGCCATCGGCATGGTCGGCATGGATATCGAAACCGCGGCGCGCAACGATATCGCCATTTTGACCATCGTCTTGAACAACGGCGTTATGGCGGCCGAGCGCGATACCTTGCTCACCTCGACCGAAAAATACGGCGCCTATCTGGTGGGCGGCAATTACAGGGATTTTGCCATTGCCCTCGGCCTCGATGCCTTCCGCGCCGAGACCGCCGAGGAATTTATCCCGGCCTTGAAACAAGCCATGAACGTGACCACGGGCGGCGCCCCGGCCCTGGTCGAATGCATGGTCAAGGAAGGCTATAATTTTTCCCGTTAGGATTTGGCGACCATGGAAAGGAACCGCGATGGCTGAAAAATCCGTCATGATTGTTGGCGCCGGCGCCGGCCTTGGCGCATCGCCGGGGCGCTGCTTTGCCGATGCCGGCTATAATATCGCCATAACGGCGCGGCGGCCCGAACGCCTGCAAGAACTGGCCTCCGAACTGAGCGGCAGGGGCGTAAAAGCCGAGGTGTTCGGCGTCGACGCATCGGATCAAGCCGGCATGGTGGCGGCCTTCGATGCGGTCGAAACCAATCTCGGCCCGATCGATCTTGCGCTCTATAACGTCAATGGCCGCACGGTCAAGGAATTGACCGAACTTAGCGCCGATGATTTCGAAATTTCGTGGCGCAGCTTGTGCCTGGGCGGCTTCATCATGGCCAGGGAAGCGGCAAAACGCATGCTGCCCCGGGGCGCCGGGTCCATATTCTATACCGGCGGGCGCGGCGCCCGACGCGGCCTGGCGGAGTTTACCGCCTTCGCCAGCGCCAAGGCGGGATTGCGTTCGGTCGCCGAATGCACGGCGCGCGAACTTGGCCCCAAGGGAATTCACGTTGCCCATTTCGCGGTCGAAGCCTCTGTCGGCAATGAGGCCACACGCGCTTCCAGGCCGGAATTGGCCGAAAAAGATGCCATCGTGCGCACCGATGATTTGGCCCAGGTCTATCTCCATACCCATAACCAGCCGCGCAACTGCTGGGCCTTTGAAGTCGACCTCCGGCCCTGGTGCGTGGAATTTATTTAGGGGCTGGAAGAAAGAAATTCGGTTCGCATCTGAGCATAAGAGGTAGATAGAGAAGGGATATAAAGATCCCTGTCCAGGGGCGCATCGTTTCGAATACGCACCATTGCCCATGGGATAGGTTCGTGCCGCCTGGAAAATGGCCGGGGCGGGGCTTGGCTTGAAATTGCCGGTAAATTCTGGCTTGGTATTCGAAACCGCCGCGCCATCGGGCGCCGCCAAGACAATAGCCGGCCAGCGCTGCAAAATTTTGCGCTGTACAGAAAGTCAAACCGAGGGAGTGAGCGTTGAATACCAATGATATATCCGGCGGTACCTCAAAGAATGTCCTCGATGTCGAACATCTTTCGGTGGATATCGAGGTGTCGGCGGGAACGCTGCACGCGGTTGACGATATCAGCTTCCACGTCGATGAGGGCGAGACTTTATGCATCGTCGGCGAATCGGGTTGCGGGAAATCGATCACGTCGCTGGCGGTTATGGATCTGTTGCCGCGCCGCGCGACCTTGAAGGCCAGTAGGCTAATGCTGGAACAGGTAAATCTTCTGGAAATCAGCAAAAAAGAATTCGCCGCGCTGCGCGGCAACCGGATGGGAATGATATTCCAGGATCCGATGACGTCGCTGAACCCGGTTTACCGCATCGGCGATCAAATGGAAGAAGTCTATATCCATCACGGCAAAGGCGGCCGCAAAGAAGCCCGCGACCGGGCCGAATATCTCCTTGATAAGGTCGGTATAACCGCGGCGCGCACCCGCCTGGTTCAATATCCCCATCAGCTTTCCGGCGGCTTGCGCCAACGGGTCATGATCGCGATGACGTTGATGTGCGGGCCGACGCTGGTTATTGCCGACGAGCCGACCACGGCGCTCGACGTGACCATCCAGGCGCAGATTTTGATCCTTCTGAAAGATCTGCAAAAAGAATTTAACATGGCCATGGTTTTCATTACCCATGATTTGGGCGTGGTGGCGCGCATCGCCGACCGCGTGGCGGTCATGTACGCGGGAAGTTTCGTCGAAACCGGCACCGCCCTGGAAGTGTTCGAAAATCCCATCCATCCCTATACGCAAGGATTGATGGCCTGCATCCCGGTGCCGGGCAGCGCCACCTCCGGCCAGCGGCTGGGTTCGATTCGCGGCTTGGTTCCGGCCCTGGTGGGCGACTTGGAAGGCTGCATGTTCCGCAATCGGTGTGACAGCGTACACGCGGCCTGCGAAACCGGCTACGTTGACTTGAAGGAACTCAGCGAAGGGCGCGGCTATCGATGCAGAATGAGCGTCGAGGAATGTATCACCGCCGGGACCGGCAATCTTTTGACGACGGGGGTATGATGAACGACGCCATTCAAACGGTGGATGACGGTAGCACTCTGCCCGAAACCGAGGCCCCCATGCTCGAATGCCGGGGTGTCAGCCGGAACTTCACTGTCGGCAAAGGATTTTTCTCGGAAAAGAAAACCCTGCGTGCGGTGCAGGACGTCAATCTTAGCGTCATGCGCGGCGAAGTGCTGGCTGTCGTCGGCGAATCCGGTTGCGGCAAGACAACGCTGGCCAAAATGATGCTTGGCCTTTTGAAGCCGTCGGCGGGAGAAATTTTTATCGAAGGCGTGCCGATCAGCCAAGTCGACATCCGCCAAATCGCGCGCAAGGTTCAGCCCGTCTTTCAGGATCCGTACTCGTCCTTAAATCCAAGAAAGACTTTGGAATCCATCATGTCGCTGCCGCTTAAAGTGCATAATATAGGCACCAAGGAAGAGCGCCGCCAGATGGTTGAGGACATCATGGCGATGGTGGAGCTGCCGAAACGGCTGATCCATTCCTATCCCAATCAGCTATCGGGCGGACAGCGCCAACGTGTCGCCGTGGCGCGCGCATTGATCATGAAACCCGAAGTCATTTTGTGCGACGAGCCGACCTCGGCGCTCGATGTTTCGGTGCAGGCGCATATCTTGAACATGCTGCAGGACCTCCGCGATGAAATGAATTTAACCTATGTTTTCATTAGCCATGATCTGGCAGTGGTCGAGCATCTGGCCGACAACGTGGCGGTTATGTATCTCGGACGCCTGGTCGAATATGGCGAAAAATCGAGCATATTTTCGAATCCGAAGCATCCCTATTCGCAAGCGCTCCTGGATTCGGTGCTGACCCCCGATCCCAACAAAGGCATTCCGGAAATCGCCCTCGGCCGTGGATTTCCGAACCCGCTGGACCCGCCCACTGGTTGTTCGTTCCATCCCCGATGCTCGAAAATCATGGATAATTGCGCCGAAGACGATCCAACAATGCATGACCTGGGCGACCGCAAGGTCGAATGCCATCTGTATAATTAGAGCAAAAGCCACTAGGGGCTGGCGAATTTATCCTTAACGTCAGCGAGCGCGGTCTGACCGGCCAATAGCGCGTATTCCATAAAGGCGTCAAAATCCGCCTCCAGGCAGGCGCTTCGAATATCCGGTAAGTCCTGGAGGTACGCCCGCGCCGCATCGAAGCGGCGTCCGATGTCACAGGCCGGGTAATTACCAGCAGCAACTTGGCGAAAATATTCATCGCCCAAAGGCATGAGCGCCTTGAGCTCGGGCCGGCCCAACAGAAAATCCGAAATGCTTTCACCGGCTGTGAAGCCTATCTGTTGCGGCTGGTCGCGCCATTCGAATACGCGCCCGCCGCCCCAATCGTTGGAGAAATAGAGGGAGACGATCTGGTAATAGAGCAACAGTATTCGCACATATATGTCGTTTTTCAGCAATTGGCGAAGCACCGAATACCGGTATTCATTGGGAAATTCGTGGGTCGCGCCGAGGACGTTTTCGATATTAAGAAAGCGTTCGAAAATGGGAAATTCATACAGGAACGGATGCGCGAATCGGCGGATATGCATGCGCTCCTTGGACATCTGGTACATGATGTCGTAGCGGATATCCATGTTCACCAGCTTGGCGATATCCCGCTTGTGACCGAAGAAAAAGAGATCATGGATATAAAACGGCGAGGTTGCCTCGATACCCCAGACCCAGACTCTTTGCTCAAAGATGTGGCCGGCGCGGGCGAAGTTCTCCGGAAACTTCAAGCCGGCGTCCTGGCCCAGAACATGGGTGAAAGCTTCGGGCTCGATAAATACGTCCGTGCGCGTCTTTAAAACCCGGTTGCCTTCGGGCACGCGGCGCAGCCCGATCTGCAACGACATCATCTGGCTCAGCATATTGCCGCTCCAGCTTTGCGGTTCGGGTACGGCGGCGAGGGTCAGGTCATACTGCCCACCGATCTTGGTTAGAAATTCCAGATTGTCCTCAGCCTCTTTTTCCCAGGTGGAGAGGATAATTTCCTGAACGCCGGGTAGGCTGCGAAAGCCATCGAGGGAGCGCAGGAACATATCTTTGTCCCGGAGAAGGCCGGTGAAGATGATGGAGACCGGGGCGTCAGGCATGATCTTTTTCTTGTTGCCGCAGCAACTGCTCGTACTGTTCCGGGGTTCCGCAAAATGCGACCGCGTTCTCGTCGATCAGGTGATAGCGTATATCGCCGCCGTCCGCGATCAGCCGATTGTAAATCGGCGCCACATAATATTCGCCGTTCACCAAAGGCCAATCGGGATCGTTGCAGGCGCCCTGGAAGGCGTCGGCGAACAGGCGCGCGGTGCGGAAGTGATAGAGCCCACTGCAACACAGATCGGAAATACGGTTTTTTTCCGCCGTCTCGGCGACATGCCCGCCGTTTCCGGCTTGCGGGCGTACGAAAGACCAGCCGACGCCGCTTCCCTTGAATACCTCCAGATAGCCATCAACCTGTTCCAAATCCATGTCATCGGGATAGGAGAAATCGGGACGCAGGGTATCGATATTGAATATGGTAAGGGGCGCCTCCGGATTCACGGCCGCTTGGCCGATACCGAGGGCGACGGTTTCGGCCTGCCCGCGGGTGGGCCCGTCCAAAATGGCCAGAAGCGGATCGGCCAATCCCATCTGTTCGCACTCGCTTTCGGCGAAGGCCGCGATCTCGGTATCGTAGGGCATGACAAACAAAAATGTCTCGGAGTCAAACAGGCGCGAAAACCCCGCGACCACATGGCGGAAAACGCTTTTGCCGCCGATCTCGAGCATGAATTTCGGTTGCCGGTAGCCGGCATCAAGGAAGCGCTGGCCGCGCCCGGCCATGGGGAACACAATCACGCTCCCCGCTCCCCGGCCAGCACATGCAGGCGCAGCGCATTGGCAAGTAAGGCCCGCTGGCGGGTGGGGTCGTCGCCGTGCAGGGGCAGCATCGAGAGATAAAGCAGCACCGCAATGGCATTTGACGCGGCATCTTGCGGCAGCCGTCCGGCAAAGGCTGTGTCCAGAAAGGCTGCCATCACATGGCGGTTGCCGGCCAGTTCCGGTATCTCGATGGATAGGGCTTGGGCGCCATCGTCAGCCAAGCGGTAACGCCCGGCGACGATGAAATCATAACCGCCGATGACGGAGTGATAAAGTTTCGCGGTATCGTAGCGGGCGTCGCCATAAATGCTCGGCCGGGCGCCGTCCATATGGCCTCTCGGATCGACGGCGCAGATGCAGTTGGCGCGAAAATCATAGAAGATATTGCTGAAGCAGAAATCACCGTGGACGACGGAGAGATCGCTTTCCGATGGGGCTGGAATTTTGGCGAAGTTCTCTGCGGCGATGGCCAAGAGCCCGGGCAAGGTTTGATCGCCGTATTGCCAGGACTTCTCAAGATCGGTGCCGGTTGAATTTGAAAATGCCTGCAGCCGTTCGCGGGTTTTGCCGAGATAAATCTCGCCGCCATTCCAAATTTCGCCGCCGCCCGGCCTGTATTCGGCGCACAGGCCCGAGAAATCGGCGCAGGATTGGAATATATGCCGCCACACATAGCCGGGCAGCCGCCCGAACACATAAAGATCGGCAAGCGTCGATAAATAGAGGTATTCGGTTTGATATCCGCCGCCTGGGTCCCGGCCAAGATATTTGGGCAGAAAGATACGCAGGGGGCGGGGGACGGTTTCGTACCAATTGGCTTCGGCGTCCATTTGAAATGCATCGTCGCTGGACTTGGTCACCGTGGCCCTGGAAATGTCCAGCCGGTTGAAGGCGCGCATGGTCGGCATCTGGGCGATGGATTGGTGGTACAGCTCCATATGTCCGAAATCGAGCCATTGGGTTCCGGTTACAATGGCCAACGGTGTATCCGCTGCGTAATGGTTCAAGGCGTCGATAAAACCGAGGCGGCTGCTTTCGAGGGCGGCGATATAGCGGGCGGCATCGGAAAACGAAAAATAGCCCGAGAGGACGCTACGTTCCCCGGCGCCGCTGGGCAGCCCGTCGAAAAATCGAATGCCGCCCTTTTCCAGCCGTTCATATTCGGCCCAGGAATGGTAGCTGGTGGTGATCCCTTCCGAGATCACGTCTCCGGCGTCCATTGGTATGCCGCCGACCAAGGTATCGCCATGCAGGATGCGGAGCCCGCCCGACGTGACGGCCGCCCGGGCCAGCACGTGCAGAACCGATTGGGCCAGGGAGAGGCCGGCGGGAACGGGTATAATCTCGAAGCCAAGCTGGTCCAGCCTTTCCAGGTCGATGGGCGGAATTTCGAAATCAACCGGCAGGGATATCAGCCGCCGCCCGTCGAAGCCGCCGGCCCATTCCGCCTGATGTTCATAGAGGCGGCGATTGCCCACCGGCAGGAATGCCGGCGGGATATGCCCGAATTCCGAGGTGAATTCGGGACCGACAAACGCTCCGGATGTAATGAGGAAGGTCCGTTCCAAGTGGAATTTCGCCTGACGCTAGGGTTGAGCCATGAATAGCTAGACCGGGCTATCACTACCAAAAAAATGCAAAGCGGGCGTTAATTTTCGCGAATAGTTGGGTTAATCCTCCGCAAATCACGGATATCCTGGGCCAGACCATCCGGCAACCGGGGGAAATAGGGCTCGATCATGCGCCAGGTTTCATCGGATATGGGATGCTCCTCCGGCTTCAGCCAGCGCACCCGGGTTGCGAAATAACACCAGCTTTTAACCAGCGACAGCGCCCCGTCGTCGTCGTCCAGTTTTTCGTGGCAGGCAACGGCGATCGGCAACAGTTCGGTCAGGTAAGGCCCGTAGAGGCGCACCGCTCCATAAACCGCATCCAGGACCACGTCCGGTGGCTGATCCGCCGCGTGCAAGGTCCGGGCGCGCAGCCGGGCGGCGGGAAAGTGATCGGGAAATAATTCCAGCGCCTGATCCAACTCACTCACGCCCGCCTCATGCCGCCCATTTTGCAGATGGTCCAGGCCCATATAGCAATGTCCGCTCGCCGCGATGATGCGCCGCGCCCCCGGCGCCTTGGCGTCGCCATCCGCCAGATCGCGGGCCAGCGACGCGAAATAGGCCTCATAGGGGGTCAACTCGCTGCCGATCGGGAGCAGATGTATGCGAATATCGTCCAACGCCGGATCGAATTGCCCTTGGGCCGCGGTTTGGCAGAGGCGGTCAAATAATTTGGCGGCGCCAACCTTGTCGTCGATGGCCCATAAATATCGCGCCAGATTAAAGTTGAGGGGTACCGAGGTTGCGTAAGTCTCCGTGACCCTTGCAATCAGCTTGGCGAGTTGTACCCGGATGCCGTCATCCAAAGGCTTGGCGGTAAAGGCATGGATCAGATTTAAGGCGGTTCGGTTGGTGTTGGAATGCTCGGTTCGGCTCACAATCAATTTCTTCGGCGTTGAATGGTGCGGGGTGAATCTGATCCCTTCATTCAAAATTGCGAATTGAAACATGCAGAACTTTAAAAAGCGGATTTCCCGCTCCGGTGGCGGCGGAAATATCTGGTGGAGGTTGTGTTCCAGTTTGTTGTCCTTGCCGGCCATTGCTCCTTGCATGGTTTCGACAATATTCACGCCGGCCAGGCGCAGAAACGAATGGGCACCAACGCCCACCGGCGACAGGATGGCGGCGCCGGCGCACGCCGCATCCATGGCGCGAGTCGGAAATCCGCCCGCGAGGCGGTCGACGACGGCCGTTGTCCGGGCATTATTCATCAATTCCCGGTAGTCGGCGGTGTCCAGGAATCCCTGTACCAGGCGGATTTCGAGCGCGTCATCGTCGGTGATGGCTTGGCGAAACAGAAACTGGGCCTTGCCCCGCATCATGGGCGAAAATGAAGTGCCGGTATGGACAAGATCGATTTTCCGCTCCCCAGGCGTTCCGGAAAATCGGGCCGGATCGGTATAGA
The DNA here is from genome assembly GCA_046582475.1 of Rhodospirillales bacterium. Taxonomy (GTDB): domain Bacteria; phylum Pseudomonadota; class Alphaproteobacteria; order Rhodospirillales; family UBA2165. The sequence goes on along the minus strand of JAYGEH010000230.1, from coordinate 4,802 downwards.
TGTCGTGGGCCGGATAGGTGGCGACGCGCCCCGGATAGATGCGCTGCAATGGGTAATGTTCGCCAACCAAGGCGCACAGGATGATATCGGCGCGGGCCAGGTCTTCATATTGGCCGGGAAGATGGAAATCGAAATCATAGGTCCAGAAAATCACCGGCACGCCGAGATCGAAAATTCCCTCGGGAACACGGGGCCCGTAGACATCGAACAGGATGACCGCTTCGGGGGGCGCGCCAGTATCGATAATCTCCGACGCCGATGGGGCCTTCTGATCGCGCGCCAGGATCAATGACTGGATATCAAACTGAACCGGCAAGGCATCCGGAATTCCGCGTTTCGTGTGGGTACCTGCTATCAGCAATAGCCGGGTTTTCCGCCCGTGCGCCAGGGGCGCAATATCTTCGGCTGCCCTGTCGTCACCCAGGCACCAGCGGCCGAAGGCCATATACAAACCCGTTGCCTTGTGTTGGACCCGGATGTTTTCCAGGTCGGCGAGGGCTTTTTCCACCCAGCCGCACATCAGTAGCGCCACCGCTTCCAACTCCGGCTCGCCTTCTTTGCGCGACAATTCGAAGGCGGAATAATAATCTCCGGCGTCGAGCGCCGCGGCGGCTGTGCCATGCGCATCCAGTGCCGTTAGCAACGCCGGCCAAGGCAATATCTGATCGAGGCTAAGGCGGTGGCGGAGCGCGTTCAGAACGACCTCGGCAGGCCGAGCACATGTTCGGCGATGTAGGCAAGGATCAAATTGGTCGACACCGGCGCGATCTGATAGAGGCGGGTTTCGCGGAATTTCCGCTCCACGTCATATTCCTCGGCAAAGCCATATCCGCCGAATGTCTGCAGACACATATTCGCCGCTTCCCAGGACGCCTCGGCGGCCAGAAGCTTGGCCATGTTGGCTTCCGGGCCGCAAGGCTCGCCCGCGTCGAACATCGCAGCCGCCTTTTGGCTCATCAGCGCCGCCGCCTCGGTTTCCGCATAGGCGCGGGCAACCGGGAACTGGATGCCCTGATTTTGCCCGATGGGGCGCCCGAATACGTTCCGGGAATTGGCGTAATCGGTGGCTTTTTCGATAAACCAGCGCGCATCGCCGATGCATTCGGCGGATATCAGGATGCGCTCGGCATTCATGCCGTCGAGGATGTATTTAAATCCGGCGCCGGCCTCGCCGATCAGGTTTTCGGCGGGGACTTTCAGATTATCAAAAAATACTTCGGTGGTGGCGTGGTTGATCATGGTCCGGATGGGATGCACGGTAAGACCCTGATCAAGGCTTGCCTGCATATCCACCAAAAAGATCGAGAGCCCGTCATGGCGGCGTTTGCCCTTGGCGATCGGCGCGGTCCGCGCCAGCAGCAGCATCAAGTCCGAATGTTCGGCCCGCGACGTCCAAACCTTTTGCCCGTTGACCACATAATGATCCCCATCCAGAACGGCGGTGGTGGTCAGGGCGGCGGTATCGGTGCCGCTACTGGGTTCGGTCACGCCGAAGGCTTGCAGGCGCAAGCTCCCGGCGGCGATCGCCGGCAGGTATTTTTGTTTCTGGGCGTCCGAACCGTGGCGGAGAACGGTGCCCATGATATACATCTGCGCATGGCAGGCCGCGGCGTTGCCGCCGCTCAAATGAACCTCTTCCAATATGGCCGATGCGGCGGCGATGCCGAGGCCGCTGCCGCCATATTCTTCCGGGATCAGGGCGCCGAGAAACCCGGCATCGGTCATCGCCTTGACGAATTCGACCGGATAGGCGCGGGCACCATCCAATTGCCGCCAATATTCGGGCGGAAAGCCGGCCGAGAGCGATCGGACCGAGGCGCGAATGTCGCTGTAATCTTCGTCCATGGCGTTGACCAAATTCCAAATATTGAATTACCTTAGCGGCACAGTCACTTATACCTCGTTAGGGCAGGCATTGCGGAATAAAGTGACGCTCCGTTTTGCCAAATTCGCCAAGGAATGCCAAGCATGAGCAACCAAGCAGCCTCAAAAGCGCTCGATCAATATCTGGTCCTGGATTTGACCCGGGCCCGCGCCGGACCGACGGCGGCGCGCCAGCTTGCCGATTTTGGCGCCCGCGTCATCAAGATCGAAATGCCCGGCGATCCCATGTATGGCGATATGGGAACCCGGCACGGCCCGGACTTTCAAAACCTGCATCGCAACAAGGAAAGCATGACCCTCAATCTGAAAGCGGCGCGCGGCAAGGAGATTTTTCTGGAATTGGTGAAAAAGGCGGATGTGGTGGTGGAAATCTACCGGCCGCAGGTTAAATTCAATCTGGGTATCGATTACGAGAGTTTGAAGACGATCAATCCCCGGCTGGTCTATGCCAGCATTTCCGGCTTTGGCCAGGACGGCCCCTACGCGAACCGCCCCGGTTTGGATCAGGTGGCGCAGGGCATGGGCGGGCATATGTCGGTCACCGGCGAGCCCGGCGGCGGTCCGGTGCGCTCCGGCGCCGCCATATCGGATATGACGGCGGGGCTGCTGACCGCCGGCGGAATTTTTGCCGCCCTGCTGGAGCGCGAGAAATCGGGCCAGGGACAATGGCTGCACACGTCGCTTTTGGAGACGCAGATTTTCCTGCTGGATTTCCAGGCGGCGCGCTGGCTGGTCGACAAAGAAGTGCCCGGCCAGGTCGGCAACAATCATCCCACCAATGTTCCCATGGGTACTTATCGGACCAAGGACGGCTATATGAACGCGGCGCCGACCGCCGCCATGTGGGACAGGTTTTGCTCCGCGCTCGATCTGGGGGCGGTGGAACATGATCCCGATTACGCGACGCCCCATGTGCGCCGCGATAACCGCACCCGGCTGAACGAGATCATCGAGGAAAAAACCAAGCAAAAGACTACCGCAGAATGGATAAATTTATTGAACGATGCGCGCGTTCCCTGCGGGCCGATCAACAGGATGGACGAGGTTTTCGCCGACGAGCAGGTGCAGCATTTGGAGGTGGCGCAGGTGATGCATTCACCGGTGCGCGGCGATATCGAGATCGTCGGCCAGCCGGTACACCTGACGCGGACCCCATCCAGGATCGCCGAGCCGACCCCGGAGATGGGCCAGCATACGGAAAGCATCCTGGCAGAAATCGGTATCACCGACGGCGAGATCGATGCCTTGAGGACATCCGGTGTCATTTGATCCGCGCATCGATGCGAAGGCGCAACCGGTATGAGCGATCCGGTATTCCGGCGGCTGAGCGTGCTTTGGAATTTGCCCGACGATTGGTGCGAAGAACAGCACATCATTGATATTTTGAAGGCCATGGAGGCGCGCATCGTCGAGATGGGCCTGGCGGAACGCTTCGTCTTTGTGGTGACATCGTTGGCGGACCGGTTGCCCATGACCCACAAGGAGCGGGTCATTGTCCTGCAGACCAGTGACGAGGGGCACGAGATTCCGTCCTATGCGGGCGACGTGTTCATGGTGTTCAAGAATTATCCGCCCTTTGACGGGTTGCCGAATAATCTTCGCGTATTCCCCCTCGGCTGCAACAAGGACGTGGCCGAATTGCCGGCGCCGGATATCGCGGACCGTCCAATCGATGTGTTTTTTATCGGCCGCCAGGAATTCCGGGATGAATTTTTCGCCGCCGCGGATCAAGCGTTCGCGGCGGGCGGTGACTTGCGCGCCGAAATTTCCCGGGCGCCAGAGTTCAGAAAAGGTCTGACGCCGAACCAATATGCGGACAAGCTTGCCCAGACCAAGATCGCCCTGTCGCCGCGCGGCGTCAGTCACGAGACCTTCCGCACCTATGAGGCCATGCGCGCCGGCTGCGTGATCATCGCCCAGCGCCAAATCCCATGCTGGTATACTTCGGGCTGGCCGGTCATCGAGGTGGATGATTGGCACGATATCGGCGATTTGGTGCGCGCCCGGTTGGCCGATCCCGCCGCCATGCAGGCCGACGCCAAGCGATTGCGGAAATGGTGGGATGAAAAATGCAGCCCGGCGGCGGTTGCCAATTACATGATGGGCGAGATTGCATCCCAGTTGTTGGAGCGTTAGTCGCTGATGAATGACCAAGAACCCATCGCTGCCGTGCCGACGACGCTGATCACCGGATTTTTCGGCGTCGGCAAGACTACCACCATGCGCTCGCTGATCGAGCGCAAGCCGCCCGATGAAAAATGGGCGATCCTGGTCAATGAATTCGGCGAAGTGGGGGTTGACGGCGCCCTGCTTGAGCCCCTGACCGGCGATAGCGTGCAAATCCGCGAAATCACCGGCGGCTGCCTTTGCTGCACGGCCAACGTTCCCATGCGCGTGGCGGTGACGGAGATATTGCGCCGGGTACGCCCGGACCGATTGTTCATCGAGCCGACGGGGATCGGGCATCCGGCGGGCTTGATCGATGAGCTGCGCCGTGACGGGCTGGTGGACGCCATCGAATTGCGCGCGGTGATCTGCATTGTCGATCCACGGCTCATTCACGACGAGCGCATCCAGCAAGCGGAGGTGTTCCGGGACCAGGTCGCCATCGCCGATGTTCTGGTCGCCGGCAAGGCGGATTTGGCGAGCCGGGACGAGATCGACCGGTTCCAGGAATGGGCAAAGGAATTGTATCCGCCCAAATCCCATATTGCGGTCGCCGCTGACGGCAACATCGATTTCCGGTTCCTCGATATCAAGGGGGGCGGATACGCCCCTCGAACCGCAGGCGGCCATCCGCACGGCCACGCCGAAATCGAGGTTCAGGTGCGCTCCGCCGGCAGCCGCGCGTTTGAGCGCATTCCGTCGGCGGGGGATGGCTATCAGGGTTGCGGCTGGGTGTTCGGGCTGGATTTCCT